>NZ_JBITGE010000007.1:0-207987 GCF_044456785.1 Micromonospora sp. NPDC050795
GCCGCGATCTGGCACAACCGGACCACCGGCCAGCCCGTGACGAGATCCCTGATCGCCTACGACCACTGAACCAACTTCGGACTTACTCGTCTAGGGGCGCGCGAACCGCTCGACCGGAAGGAGGTTTTCGGTTCAGTAGGCTGCGGCGTCGGCGCGGGCGCCGTGGCCGGCCGGGCGTCGGGACCAGCACTGGGGGCGCTGTCGGACGGCGAGCTCCAGGGCCTGATGGTCGGACTCGATCATTTCCCGGGCTATTCGACGCGCCATTTCCAGGCGGTCGACGTGCATGTCAAGATCCGTCGGGCCGGCGCCTGCCATCTCGAACTCCTTGTCAGCGTTCGAACTAGTCGCATCATGCGTCACGCCGAGAATCGTCACCATTCCCCGATCGGTGGAAAGCTTCCGCCGTACGGTTCGGTGTCACTTACCCCGGTTGCGCCGATGGTAGCGGTGGCCGCGCCACGTCGCCCGGAACTGCGTACACCTTGTCTTGCCTGCGGTTTGTACATTGCACGGTGCGCGGGTCGGGGGGCGCGACAAGTCCGGTGAGGGATCTTCGTTACGGGAGGACCGCCGTGCAGCATTCGAGCAGGACCGATCCCTTGTTCGTCGCCGTCGAATCAGAATCGATCACCCGGGCGGATGTCGCCGGGCTCATCGCGGGCCGGCTGGCCGCCGTTCGGGTGCCGGGGTTGCTCTCGGTGGCCCGCTGCCAGGCGATCACCGCCGCCCTCGCCAACGCGCCGATGGACCGCTACGACGAGAGTCGGGTCTTTCCCGTCGTCGCCAAGTTCGGTCCGGCCATCAACGACCACCGGTCCGCCGGGGAGCTCCGCGAGGACTACTGGGACGCGGCCAGCGCGGCCGAGAA
Source organism: Micromonospora sp. NPDC050795 (assembly GCF_044456785.1). NCBI lineage: Bacteria > Bacillati > Actinomycetota > Actinomycetes > Micromonosporales > Micromonosporaceae > Micromonospora > Micromonospora sp. NPDC050795. The sequence goes on from NZ_JBITGE010000007.1 coordinate 872, forward strand.
AAGCTGGTCCACGCTGGGCGTTTCGGACTCGCCCCGGGACCTGTGCCTGGCCGCGTTCCGCAGTGCCTGGCCGGACGTGGCACCCGGGCGGCGGCAGGGTCGGGAGATGCACGTCGGCATCGTCCGCGAGATCAACTCGGGGCTCCAGGTGCACTTCGACGACGCGGTACGGGAGTACGCGGGCCGGCTGCTCGACAGCGAGGTGGTGGCCCAGTTGGCGTTCAACATCTACATCCGGGTGCCACCGGCCGGTGGCGAGACGGTGCTGTGGCGGCGGCGGTGGCAGCCGGACGACGAGCCGCTGCGGATCCCCAGCGGGTACGGCTTCCAGGAGGCGGTGGCCGCCGACACGCAGTCGTTGACGTTGCGCCCCACGCTCGGGGAGGGCTTTCTGTTTGATCCGCGGCACTATCACACGGTGCGTCAGGCGTCGGATGGCCGACGCATCTCCATAGGATGTTTCGTCGGGCTCACCGACGATGGTCGACTGGCCCTCTGGTCGTAGTGAAGGGCGTTTCCCCATGGTGGACAGAAACGACGTCGAGGCTGCTGCGGCCCTTGTCGAGGGGCGGGTCCGGGAAACCCCGGTCATCGCCGTCGACGGCACCGATCTGGGTGTGCCGGGGCAGCTCAGTCTCAAGTTGGAGCTGCATCAGCACACTGGCTCGTTCAAGCCGCGCGGCGCGTTCAACCGGATGCTCCAGGGGTCCCTGCCCTCGGCCGGAGTGATCGCCGCGTCGGGTGGCAACCATGGCCTCGCCGTCGCGTACGCGGCCCGGTCGTTGGGCGTGCCGGCGGAGGTCTTCGTGCCGGTCACCGCCTCGCCGGTGAAGGTGCAGCGGTTGGCCGGGCTGGGCGCACAGGTGCGCCAGATCGGCCAGCACTACGCCGAGGCCCTGGCCGCGAGCACACAGCGGGCCGCGGAGACCGGCGCGCTGGTGGTGCACGCGTACGACCAGCCGGAGGTGGTGGCCGGTCAGGGCACCGTCGGCCGGGAGCTGGAGCGGCAGGTGGACGGGATCGACACCGTGCTCGTGGCGGTCGGCGGCGGCGGGTTGGTGTCCGGCATCGCCAGTTGGTTCGGTGGCTCGGTACGGGTCGTGGCGGTCGAGCCGGAGCAGATCCCCACCCTGCACTCGGCCCTGAAGGCGGGTCGTCCGGTCGACATCGAGGTGGGTGGCATCGCCACCGATTCGTTGGGTGCCCGGCGGATCGGCGAGATCGCCTTCGACACCGCCCGCCGGACCGAGGTGGTGTCCGTGCTGGTCCGCGACGAGGACCTGGTGCGGGCGCGCCGGCTGCTCTGGTCGGAACTGCGGGTCGCCGCCGAGTTGGGTGGCGCGGCCGCGCTGGCCGCGCTGGTCGGCGGCGCGTACGTGCCGCAGCCGGGGGAGCGGGTGGCAGTGATCATCTGTGGTGGCAACACCGACCCGAGCGACCTGGGCCCCGCCGCACCGCACTGACTGTTCAGTCGCCGTTGCGCAGCCGGCGCAGCGCGTGCTCCACCTGAAGGGTGTCCAGGTGGGTGTCGCCGAGGAGTCGCCGACGGTCGGCCAGCAACTGCTCGTACACCCCGATCGCCGCGTCGACCTGCTCCTCGAGCAGCAGCACGAGCGCCAGGGTGGATCGGATGGCGAGCACCTCGCTGCGGTCGGCGTGCCGGGGTTCCACGGTGGCCAGGGTGGCGCGCAGCTCGGCTTCCGCCTCGGCGAACCGGTCCTGTGCCTGCATGCAGCGGGCCAGCGTGTGCCGGGCCTGCCAGGTCTCCGGTTGGTTGAGCGGCCACAACCGGTAGCGGACCTCCAGGATGGCGTGCAGCATCTCCTCGGCCTCGGGTGCCCGTTGCTGGGCCAGAACCGCCAGCGCCAGGCTGTGCCGCACGATCATGGTGTCCCAGTGTTCCGGGCCGCGTACCTGATCCTCGGCGGCGACGATCTGCCGCAGCTCCAACTCGGCCTCCGGCCACTGCCGCTGCGCCATGATCGCTTTGGTGAGCTTGTGCCGGCTGGCCAGGGTGTCGGCGTCGTCGCTGCCCAGCACCCTGGTGCGGTCAGCGATCACCTCGCGGAGCACCCGGTCGGCCATCTCCGGCTGGTTGCGCTCCAGCCAGGTGCGGCCCAGTTCGTGGCGCAGCGCCAGCACCTGCGGCCGGTCCAGGTCGTGGTCATACGCGGCGCAACCGCGCACGATCGGGTCGAGGATGTCGAAGGCCGAGCCGGGTAGGCCGACCGCGATGAGGTAGCGGGCGGTGAGTCGGGTCAGCTCCAGCGCGCGGCGTACCGTCTCGGGGTCGTGCTTGTGCCTCTGCGGCACGAGGTATCCCCGCACGGCCTCGACCAGGTGCGGCACCAGCACGTCCCAGTTGGTCCAGGCCGCCGAGTCGTCCGGGTTCTGCCCCTCGGTGGCGGCGAGCAGCAGCTTCATGACCAGCCCGTGGTATTCGGCGATCTGCTCACGCACCTCGTCGCGGTCGCGGAACATCGCGTGCACCAGTGGGTGCAGCGAGAGCACGTGCGCGAACGCGGGGTCGGTGACCTCCTCCTGCACGTCGAAGTCGACCAGGGCCAGGTTGCCGATGCCTTCCAGCACCTTCACCCGCTGCCGGCCGGTGAGCCCCTTGAAGAGCGGCGACTCGGCCAGGATGGCCGGCTTGAGCACCACCTCGTAGGGCACCGGGGAGATGCTCAGGCAGGCCAGCACGTTGAGCAGTGGTCGGCTCTGTTGGAGTTGGCGGCGGGCCAGCAGGTCCAGTGAGATGTCGTCGACCTCGCGGACGATCTCCAGGCCGAGGGACTCGTCGAGGTCGACGTCGTCGTCGTCGCGCGGGGAGCGGAACCGACGCTGCACGGCGGTGCGGTAGTCGGCGAAGGTGGTGATCGTGGATGAGCCGCGCCAGACGGGGCTGGCGTTGACCGACCGCAGGTAGTTGCCGGCGGCGCGCAGAGCGAGAGGCAGCCCGCCCAGCTCGCGGGCGAGTTCCCGGGCGTCAGCCGGGCCGCCGGCCTGGGCGCCGGCCCGGTCGATGAGCACCTTCGCGCCGGCGTCGGCGTCGAGTGGGCGCACCTGGTGCAGCACCGACCAGGTGCCCCAGGTGGCCCGGTTGCCGTCCCGGCTGGTCACGATGACCATGCCGTCTTCGGCCTCCGGGCTGCGCAGCCAGCCGGTGCCGTCGGCGAGGACTCCGTCGGTGGGGCCCAGGCTGGCGGGCTCGTCCGCACTGTCGAAGATCAACAGCCAGGGCTGCGCGGCCTGGTTGAGGTAGCGCCACACCAGGTCGGTGGCGCTGATCATGCCGGCCCACGCCTGGTCGACCTGGGTCTCCGACGCGCCGAGTTGGCTGACCACCTCCCGCATCCCGGAGTTGAGCCGCCCCGCCTGCACCCACCAGACCGTACGGCCGTCGGCGCGGGCCCGACGGGCGATCTCCAGCGCGACGTGGCTCTTGCCGGAGCCACCCATGCCGCACAGGATGTGCACAGCGGGTCGCTCCGCGGCAGCTTCGCCCTGGGGCATGATCTTGCCGATCAGGTCGTCGCGCCCGTGCAGCGGGCTGTCCAGTCGCCCGAGCGGTGGATCGACGGAGACCCGACTCGGTCTGTCGTACGCAGGCCGAGGCACGCCGGCATCCTCGGGTGGAACGTCCGCAGTCAATGCGGTCCCCCTTCGGTGGCGAATTCGCAATGGGGCGGAGGCGAAGGATCCTGTCCATCTGATGGACAGTCGGAGGGATTGCCATCCGCACCATGTCGACCGCAAGCGTATCCATCCCCGTACTGGGTTGCACACTCTCCGTTCAGGCCACCCGGCTGACCAAAATCAGCGCTGGAATTCCCAATTCGCCGCTGATTCCGGCCGATCCGCCGTGCGCGGCACTCGACACGGGCATCCACGATGGACTTATGAACTGGTCGCCAATCCAGGACGTCGTCGACTGGGGTTCCGTGCCGGACTGGTTCGGTGCGGTCGGCTCCATTGCCAGCGTGCTCTTCGTCTACCTCGGATTGCGGCGGGAAATCCGTGCCCGTCGCGACGACGATCTGCGGGTTCGGGCCACTCAGGCTCGGCTGGTCTCGGCGGTGGCCGAGATTCGCGGCGCCTCGGTGCTGCGGGTCGCGGTGGCCAACGAGAGCGACGCCCCGGTGCTGGACGTGGTGGTGCTGGCCCGGCTCGCCGCGCCCGACGATCCGGACGCCCCACCGGTCGGGCTGGCGGCGGCGAAACAGGTCCGGCGGATTCCTGGCCGCGACGTGCACGACCTCTTCGTCACCGTCGCGGCGGAGCATCGGCTCCGCCCGGCCGACACCGTTCTGGTGGACCTCACCTTCACCGACCACGACGGTAATCGCTGGCACCGGATCGGTGCCGGCCAACCGGAGCCGGTGGGTTGACCGGAAACGGTGGTCCGGCGGAAGAACGCTCCGCCGGACCACAGTGCGCTCAGAGGGGATAGGTGCGGGCGACCGCCAGCATCTCCGAGCTGTGCGACCCGACGACGCCGACGGCCGGCGGCCGAGGGCGGAAGCCGGGCAGCGCGTCCAACCCGTCACTGGCATCCATCGCCCGCAGCGACACCTGCCCGGCGATCGGGCGCACTGTCAACACGACCTCGATGCCCTCCGCCGGCGGGGCGTGGAACACCAGCCCGAAGCCCCACTTCCCGGCGCGGGGCTCCACCGGCACCGACCGCCCCGCCACGTCGGCGCGCAGCACGGTGGCGGTCGACGTGTCGACGTGCAGGGTGGCGAGCCGGGCCACCCGCTGCGGGGTGAGCCGCAGCCGCAGCGTGCGCTCGCCGCCCGCGGTGGCGTCGGCCACCACCTCCAGCTTCGGCGCCGGCAGGTTCGCCGACTGCGCCGGACCGGCCCGCAACTCACCGTCGCCGAGCCCGGGGAAGTCGTCGCCGACGTCGGTGACCCCGTCGACGTAGCCGTCCGTCCACGGCTGCGGGTCGCTCTCGTGGCTGAGCCAACGGGCCTGGCCGGTGCCGGCGTCCAGGGCGTACATCAGGTGGGTGGGAGCGGGGTGGGCGGCGTCGAAGCGGTCGACGCCCAGGCCGACCCCGGCGAGCACCACGGCCGCCACGGCGGCGGCGCCGGCCGGCAGCACCGCGAGCCGCCGGGCCCGCAGCGCGAGCAGACCACGCTGGCCGCCGGCCTGCGGGTGCAGCAGGTCGACCACCGGCAGGGCGACCAGGCCGAGCAGCACCGCGACCAGCGCGGCCACCCCGCCCATGGCCATCCCCAGCGCGGGGAAGAGCAGCACCACGGTGGGCAGCAGGATGACCACACCCACTGCCGCGGCGGCCGTCACCGCCACCACTGGCCACGGTCCGGTCTGCCGGGTACGCAGCGCGACGAGCCCGCAGAGGGCGCCGGCCAGCGCCGGCACCGTGGTGAGGTACGCCCCACCCGGCACCGCCACGGCGAGCAGCACCCCGAGCACTGCCAACCAGGCCAGCCCGCCGACGGCCAGCGCGGCCGGGCCGATCCGGCGGCGGGTCAGCGCGTACCAGGTGAACAGGATGGCGGAGGCGAGCGCCAGGACGGCCAGCCGGTACCAGATCGGCCGGTACGGGTCGAGCAGTTCCGCGTACCCCGGTCGGATCGTGGTGATCGCCAGCCAGAGCAGTTGGGCGGCGACCGGCGCGGCGATGATCGGCACCAGGGCCAGCGCGAAGCCGGCGGCCAGCCGGCCGGTGCTGGCCCGGCCGCTGCGGCGGGTCAGCCAGCCCAGGGCGCCCACCAGTGCCACCGCGAGCAGGGCCAGCGGCACTGTGAGCCAGCCGGGGTAGCGGACCAGCCCGCCGGGGACGGGGAAGTAGGTGGCGTCGTGCCCGGAGCGCAGGTCGGTCAGGTCGGTGCCACCGAACTCCCGGGCGAGGCCCAACGCGTTGTCCCCGTGCTGCTGGAGGCTGCCCCGGTCCATGGCGGCCGGGGTGTCCAACGGCGTGTGGTAGATCGCACCTCCGTCGATGTACGCCGAGTTCAGCCCGACGAACTTCTGATCGAGGAAGGCGGTGAAGTCGGTGTCGTTGGGCAGCGCGCGGTAGATCTCCACAGCGAACGAGGTGCCGACCGGGTGTGGGGCGGCCCGGCCGAAGATGTCCACCAGCTTCGCGTTGTTCCGGGACGTCTCGAACATGATCACGGGCCCGGTGGAGCCCCGCGCCTCCAGGTTCAGCACCACACCGCCGTCGGCGGCCAGCGGGTGGCTGGCGGCGAACGCGGACGCGCCGCAGAGGCACGCCTCCTCGGCGTCGGTCAGGACGAAGACGATGTCGTTGCGCGGCCGGGGGCCGGTGGTCAGCGCGCGGGCCACCTCCAGGATCGTCGAGGTGCCGGCCGCGTCGTCGTTGCCACCCGGCCCGGTCTGCACCGAGTCGTAGTGGGCGACCAGGAAGACCCGGCCCGTCGAGTCGGTGCCCGGCATCCGGGCCACCACGTTGCGGACCCGGGCCAGCGTCGCCCCTCCCGCCGCCCCGCTGAGCTGACCGGCCTCCGGTGCCACGGTGTCCTGCACCTCGGTCTCCAGGCCCAGCCCCCGCAACTGCTGCTCAAGGTGAGCGCGGACCTGCTCGTTGGCCGGGCTGCCGGCGACGTGCGACCGGGCGGCGATCACCTGGACGTCCTCGTACGCCCGGCCGGCGCTGAACGCGTCCGCCGGGGCGTCGGCCGACTTCGGGGCGGGGGTGCTCAGGTCGAGCAGACTGCCGGCGCCAACGGCGGCCAGCGCGACCAGAGCCGCCGCGGCGGCCACGAGCCGCCGGCGCGGCCGGGTCAACGCGCGATCGGCAAGGGGTACGCCCGGGACCGGACGGGGTGGCGTGCCCGTCGTGGCCGGGGTGGTGGGTGCTCCCACGGGAACTCCTCGGGGGGTGGTGGGGCCTGGGGTGGGATCATCCTGCCCGTCGGCGGTCGCGGAGGGGATGGCCGGTACGTCAGGCGTCCATCAGCCGCCCGGTTTGTCCACGGCCGAGCAGTGACGCGCCCCATCCCCGCCCGCGCCGGAGGCATCGTGTTGTGTGCGACCGTTGTCTAATACAGGATCAGCGGGGCACTCGGAAGGAGCCCGACATCACCAGCGAACTCCCGCGTCTCGCGGCGGTGACCCGGCCGCACCGGGGGGCCGGCTCGGCCGGTTCCCCAGTTGTGCCGTACCCGCACGGTGGTCTGGCGCGGCACGCCAACCTGCCGCCGGGTGAGCGGCTGCGTGTGCTGCTGGTGGAGGACGACGAGGGCGACGCCTTCCTGGTCGGTGAGCTGCTCGCCGAGACGAACTCGATGATCGACCTGCTGGTCGCCACCAGCCTGCGGGAGGCGCGGCAGCGGATCAACGACGTCGACTGCGTCCTGCTCGACCTGGGTCTGCCCGACGCGCAGGGGCTGGACGGGCTGCGCCAGGTGCTGGAGATGTCCAGCGGCGCCGCGGTCTGCGTGCTGACCGGCCGCACCGACGAGCACCTGGGCGTCGTGGCGGTCGCCGAGGGCGCCCAGGACTACCTGGTCAAGGGCCAGGTCGACGGGGTGCTGCTGACCCGGGCGCTGCGCTACGCCGTGGAGCGTAAGCGCGCCGACGAGAACGCCCGCCGGTTGCGCGAGGTCGAGCTGCGCCAGGCCGAGTCGGCCCGACTCGAACGCGGTCTGCTGCCCCAACCGCTGATGACGACCGACCAGGTCGCGGTGCACACCTTCTACCGGCCGGGCCGGCACGCCGCCCTGATCGGCGGGGACTTCTTCGACGTGGTGCAGACCCACCCGGACCGCCTCGACCTGATCGTCGGCGACGTCTGTGGGCACGGGGTGGACGAAGCCGCGCTCGGGGTCGAGCTGCGGGTGGCCTGGCGCGCCCTGGTGCTCGCCCGGGTGCCGGACGACGAGGTGCTGCCCGCCCTGGAGCAGGTGCTGATGAGTGAGCGCCGCCTCCAGGAGATCTTCGCGACGGTGGCCACCATCAGACTGGACCTGGACGCCAACCGGGCCACCGTACGACTGGCCGGGCACCCGCCACCACTGCTGCTCTCCGGCGGCCGGGTCACCCCGGTGCCCGCGCCCGGCGGCCTGCTGCTGGGCGTACGACCTCGCCGGCCGATCGCCTACGACCTGGAGTTCGACACCGATGACTGGTCCCTGTTGATGTACACCGACGGCCTGATCGAGGGGCGGGTGGGTGCCGGCAACGAACGGCTCGACGTGCCGGGCCTCAGTGGCTTGCTGGACGAGCCGGCCAACCGTACGGTGTCGCTGCCCGAGCTGCCGGCGTGGCTGGTCGGGCGGGCCGAGCGGCTCAACGGTGGTCCGCTCGCCGACGACGTGGCCATGCTGCTGGTCAGCCGGGGCGGTGGCCGGTGAGGCCGGTCGTCGGCGGCTGGAGTCTCCGCCGCCGGGTGATCACCCTGCTCACCGTCGTGGGCTTCCTGTTGATCGGGCTGGCCGGCGCGGAAGCGGCGATGGCCGCCCGCAACCGCACCCAGATCGACGCGGTGTTGAACGAGACCGGCCCGTTGCGGGTGCAGTCCCAGGAACTGCTCAACGCGCTGCTCGACCAGGAGACGGCGATCCGCGGGTACGCGGTCAGCGGCGACCAGGACGACCTGAACCCCTACCGGGAAGGGCTCGCCCAGGAGCAGAGCGTCACCGCCTCGATGCGGAAGCTGCTCGACGACTATCCGGAGATCAGCCAGGAGCTGCGGACCGTCGAGGAGCGTGTCACGCAGTGGCGGCGGTCGGTCGCGGAGCCGGTGATCACCACCACCGAGCAGAGCGGCACCAGCGCCGGCCAGGCGTTGGTCACCGAGGCGGCCCGGCAACAGTTCGACGAGGTGCGCTCGGCGGTGAACGACCTCCAGCAGGAGGTCCTGGCCGCCCGGGAGAAGACCGCCGCCAACGTGCGTAGCAGCAGCAACGTGCTGGTCGTCCTGCTGATCGTGGCGGCCCTGGTGGTGGTCATCGCCGGTACGGTGCTGCTGCTCTCGCTGGACCGGATGGTGATCCGGCCGCTGACCGGCCTCGCCAACCAGGTCCGCGAGGTCGCCGAAGGCGACTACCAGCACCGCATCGCCACCGTCGGCCCGCCGGAGTTCATCCAGCTCGGCGAGGACGTGGACGCGATGCGGCAGAAGATCGCCGCCGACCTGGCCGAGGTCCGGGCCGCCCGCGAGCGCATCGAGTGGGTGAACAGTCAGCTCCAGAAGCAGGCCGAGGAGTTGACTCGTTCCAACCGGGATCTGGAACAGTTCGCGTACGTGGCCTCGCACGACCTGCAGGAGCCGCTGCGTAAGGTCGCCAGCTTCTGCCAGCTTCTCCAGCGCCGTTACGCCGGGCAGCTCGACGAGCGGGCCGACCAGTACATCGCCTTCGCCGTGGACGGCGCGCAACGGATGCAGCGCCTGATCAACGACCTGCTCGCGTTCTCCCGGATCGGGCGGCTCACCACCGGCTTCGTCGAGGTCGACCTCAACAAGGTGATGGGCGACGTGGCCGGCCAGACCGAGGCCGCCCGGCAGTACGCGGACGCCGAGTTGACCTGGGCCGGGCTGCCGACGATCTCGGGTGAGGAACCGCTGCTCACCAACCTGCTGGCCAACCTGGTCAGCAACTCGATCAAGTTCCGCCGCCCGGACGTGCCGTCGAAGGTGCACGTCTCGGCCCGCCTGGTGGGTGCCGAGTGGGAGATCACCTGCCAGGACAACGGCATCGGGATCGAGCCGGAGTTCGCCGACAAGATCTTCGTGATCTTCCAGCGGTTGCACTCGAAGGACGCGTACCCGGGCACCGGCATCGGGTTGGCGATCGTGAAGAAGATCGTCGAGTACCACGGCGGCCGCGTCTGGGTGGACACGGACGTGCCCGAGGGCACCGCGATCCGGTTCACCCTGCCGGCACTTCCCGAGGATGTCGCGGCGGCTGCCGCCTCCGATTCCGCGGGGGAGCCGACCGATGGTGACGTGACGCCCTCGACCGAGGCTCCGGCAGAGCTGACGGAGCAGGCCGACGGACCGGACCATCCGGACCGGGCCGACCAGACGCTGGAAAGCGGTAGAACGGGTGACATGAAGGAGACGGTGGGATGACCGCGCCGGCGGATGGCAAGAGCCCGATCGAGGTCCTGCTCGTCGAGGACGACCCGGGTGACGTGCTGATGACCCAGGAGGCGTTCGAGGAACACAAGCTGCGTAACCGGCTGACCGTCGTCTCCGACGGGGCCGAGGCGCTCGCCTACCTGCGGCGGGAAGGTCAGTACGCCGACGCGACGGCACCCGACCTGATCCTGCTCGACCTCAACCTGCCCCGGCGCGACGGCCGGGAGGTGCTGGAGGAGATCAAGAAAGACCAGGATCTGCGCCGGATCCCGGTGGTGGTGCTCACCACCTCGCAGGCCGACGAGGACATCCTGCGCAGCTACCAGCTGCACGCCAACGCCTACGTGACCAAGCCGGTGGACTTCGAGCGCTTCATCTCGGTGGTCCGTCAGATCGACGAGTTCTTCGTCAGCGTGGTCAAGTTGCCGCCGCGTGGCTGACACCCTGCTGGACGACGTCGGCGGCCTGCTCTGGGAGGCCGCCGACCAGGTCGTGCTGCCACTGTTCCGCAAGCTCGACGACGATGACGTGTCGGAGAAGGCGCCCGGTGAGGTGGTCACCGTCGCCGACCGCCGGGCCGAGGAGCTGCTCTCGGCGGGGCTGCGCCGGCTGCGGCCGGGCTCGATGGTGGTCGGCGAGGAAGGTGTCGCCGACGATCCGGGATTGCTGCGGCACCTCCGCGACGGCGGGGACGTCTGGCTGGTCGACCCGGTCGACGGGACCGCCAACTTCGCCGCCGGTCGCCGGCCGTTCGCCCTGATGGTGTCGCTGCTGACCGACGGGCGACCGGCCGCCGGCTGGATCCTCGACCCGCTCGCCGGCACTCTCGCCGCCGGCTCGGCGGACGAGGGCACCCTGCTCAACGGTCGACCGGTGGACAGCACCGGCTCGGTGCCGCCGCTCGGCGAACTGCGCGGCGCGGCGATGACCCGGTTCCTGCCGCCGGAGACCCGCGACCGGGTCCGCGCCGGCGGGCGGCGGCTCGGTGAGCTGCTGCCCGGCCAGCACTGCGCCGGTCGGGAGTACCTGGACATCCTCACCGGCGAGCAGCAGTTCGTCCTCTTCTGGCGCACCCTGCCCTGGGACCACGGCCCGGGCACGCTGCTGGTCCGTGCCGCCGGGGGCGTCGCCCGCCGATTCGACGGCGTCGACTACCACCCCGCCGACGACGGCAGCGGTCTGCTCGTCGCCGCCAACGAGCGGGTCTGGGCCGACGTGCGCGAGGCGCTCCTCAGCCCCTGATCCGCGCGCTGTGCGACGGCGCTGGAACGCTGCGTCGACATCGAGGCGGCCGGAGGGTCAGCAGGCTGGTCACCAGGCCACGATCCGGTATCGTGACCGGCGGTCTCCGCCAGCGGGCCGCCGACCGGCGTCGCCATGCAGCGTTCAATCGGGGGCCGGCGGTCGACGGAAGGACGCTTTCGTGCCCAGGACCAGGTTCAGCCCGTGGCTCGGTCGCCGCGCTCTGTTCGCCGTGCTCGCCGCCGTCGCGCTGGTGCTCGGCGGTGCCGCAGTGCCCGCGTACGCGGAGCCGGACGAGGGCGGCAGCAAGAAGCTGCGGGACGCGCTGGAGCTGACCGCCAAGGGCCACATCGAGGCCAAGGCCAAGCTGGACAACTCCAAGCGTCGCCAGACCGCGCTGGCCGGCGAGCTGACGACGATCGAGGGTCGGCTGGTCGGGCTCACCAGCCAGGTGGGTGAGGTGGCCGCCCAGTCGTACCGGGTGGGTCGGCTGAGCGCCGTGTCGATGCTGCTCAACACCGCCACGCCAGAGGCGTTCCTGCAACGCGCCGGCGACCTTGATCTGATGGCCCAGCGGGACAGCAAGCGGCTGCGTGACCTCACCGAGGCCCGGCAGCAGGCGCAACAGGCCAAGGTGGCCATGGACGCCGAGGTGCGCGAGCAGCAGAAGCAACTCGCCGTGATGGCGAAGAAGAAGAAGGAAGCCGAGGAGGCGCTCGCCGAGGTCAGCTCCGGCGGCAGCAACGGTTTCAGTGGTGGCAGCTCCACGTCGGCGAAGCCGGCACCGCGTAACTCCGACGGGTCCTGGCCGTCGGAATCCTGCTCGGTGAAGGACCCGACGACCTCCGGATGCATCACTCCGCGCACCCTCAACGCGCTCAAGCAGACCCAGGCGGCCGGCTACAAGCGGCACGTCTCCTGCAAGCGCAGTGGCGGCGGCGGCGAGCATCCGAAGGGCCGTGCCTGCGACTTCTCGGCCGCCACGAACGGCTTCGAGGACAAGAACGCGACCGGCGGCGACAAGGCGTACGGGGACAGCCTCGCCGCCTGGCACGTGCGCAACGCCGACCGGCTGGGCGTGCTCTACGTGATCTGGTACCGGCAGATCTGGCATCCCGGCACCGGGTGGCGCTCGTACAGTGGAAGCGGCTCTCCGGCGGCGACCCACACGAACCATGTTCATCTCTCGATGTACTGACCCGGAGCACCAGCTTCGCTGCGTACCATCGCGACGATGAGCTCCCCACCGTCCGACGTAGCGGCCCTTCCGGCACCTCCGGCCCAGCCCGTGCCGATCACCGGCCGGGCGCTGCCCAACGGCCTGGCCGCGTTCCTGGTCTTCTTCTCCAGCGGTGCCGTGCTGGTGCTGGAGACCGTCGCGCTGCGCCTGGTCGGCCCGTACGTCGGGGTGACCCTTCAGGTGACCAGCTCCGTGATCGGCATCGCGTTGGCCGCCATCGCCTACGGCGCGTGGTCCGGTGGCTGGCTGGCCGACCGACGCAACCCGCGGGGCCTGCTCGCGCCGGCGTTGGTGCTGGCCGGCATCGCCACCGCTGTCACCCTGCCCGTCGTCCGGTACGCCGGTGAGGTGCTGCGCGGTGGTGCGGCCAGCGCCATCCTGCTGCTGGTCGCATTGGCGGTGTTCGTGCCGGCCGCGCTGCTGGCCGCGGTCACCCCGCTGGTCGTGAAACTCCAGCTCGCCGACCTGCGCCGCACCGGCCAGGTGGTCGGTCGACTCTCCGGGATCGGCACCCTGGGCGGCATCACCGCGACCCTGCTGACCGGGTTCGTGCTGGTCGCCGCGCTACGCAGCACCGTCATCCTGCTGGCCCTGGCGCTCGCGCTCGGGCTGGTCGGCATCGGCCTCGGCTGGTACCTGCGCCGACAGGAGCCCACCGAGCTGCCCGGTCCGGCCCGGGTCCGGGCCGCGCTGGCCGTGCTCGGCCTGGCCGGGGCGGGGCTGAGCACCGTGGCACCCAACCCGTGCGACATCGAGACGGCGTACCACTGCGCCCGGGTCACCGCGGACCCCTCCCGGCCCAGCGGACGGACGCTGCTGCTCAACTCCGCCCAGCACTCGTACGTGGACCTCGCTGACCCGAAACACCTGGAGTACGCGTACACGAAGTGGATCGGCGCGGTCGGCGACGTCGCCGCGCCGGCCGGTCAGCGCCTGGACGCGCTGCACCTGGGCGGCGGCGGGTTCACCGTGCCGCGCTACCTGACCGCGACCCGACCGGGCACCGACAACCTGGTGTTCGAGATCGACGGCGGGCTGGTCGAGCTGGGTGAGCAGGAGCTGGGCGTACGGTCGGGGCCGGACCTGCGGGCGGTGGTGGGCGACGCCCGGATGCTGGTTGCCGGCGAGCCGACCGACAGCCGTGACCTGGTGGTCGGCGACGCGTTCGGGCACCTGGTGGTGCCCTGGCACCTGGCCACCCGGGAGATGGCCGCCGACGTCCGGCGGGTGACCCGTCCCGGCGGCGTGTACGTGCAGAACGTCATCGACTATCCGCCGCTGCGGTTCATCCGCGCCGAATTGGCCACGGTGGCCGCCGAGTTCGGGCACGTCGCGTTGATCGCGCCCCCGGAGGCGCTCGCCGAGGAGCAGGGCTCCAACTTCCTCATCGTCGGCTCCGACGCGCCGTTGCCGCTGGAAGCCGTCCGGGCCCGGCTGGCCGAGGTGGACCCGAAGGTCAGCCTGCTGTCCGGCGCGGCGCTGATGGACTTCGTCGGTCAGGCGATGGTGTTGACCGACGACTACGCCCCGGTTGACCAACTGCTGGCCACCGCCTGATCGGGTGACAATCCTGACCGATTCCGATACTCCAGGTGTAGGCGGGCCGTTACTGGGCAACATCGCTCACCATGGGCGGTGGGGACCGGAACGGCGCGCAGTTGCTCGATGAGCGGTACCGGCTGATCGAGCAACTCGGCGCGGGTGGCATGTCGGTGGTCTGGCGTGGCTACGACGAGGTGCTGGGTCGCCAGGTCGCGGTGAAGGTGTTGGCCTCCCGGCTGGCCAGCGACCGGGCCTTCCGCCACCGCATCCGGATCGAGGCGCAGGCCGCCGCGCGGCTCTGCCACCCCAACATCACCAACGTGTACGACTACGGCGAGTCCGAGCAGGTCGGTCTCACGGTGCCGTACGTGGTGATGGAACTGGTCGACGGCGCTTCGCTGGCCAGCCGGTTGGGTCGGGAGAGTCAACTGCCGTGGCGGGAGGCGGTGACCATCGGCGCCGAGGTCAGCTCCGCGCTGGCCACCGCGCACGCTCGCGGGGTGGTGCACCGCGACGTCACCCCGGGCAACGTCATGCTCACCCCGACCGGCGTCAAGGTGGTCGACTTCGGCATCTCCGCGCTCGTCGGGGAGAGCGAGAAGGGTCCGGACGGCGCGCTGCTGGGCACTCCCGCGTACCTCGCCCCGGAGCGGCTGGACAACGGCCAGGTCTCCCCGGCCACCGACGTGTACGCCGTTGGGCTGCTGCTCTACCGGATGCTCACCGGCCGACTGCCGTGGCTGGCCAGCACGACCACCCAGATGCTGCGCGCCCACATGTACAACGACCCGGAGCCGATGCCCACCGTCCCGGGGCTGCCCGACGGGGTGGCCGACCTGGTCGGACGCTGCCTGGCCAAGCGACCCGCGGACCGGCCGGCCACCGCCGAGCTGACCCGGACGCTCGCCGAGGCGGCCGGCATGCTCGCGGCGGTGCCGGTCTCCCCGGCCGCCGGGCCGCTGGACGCGGCGATGCTCGGCAGTGCGCGTACCACCATCCTGCCCTGGTCGGCGGCGACCGACGCGTTGCCGCTGTCGCGGACCCGTAACCGTCGGACCCAGCAGCGGGTGACCCGGCGTCGGCGGGTGGAGGCCGGCGTGGCCGCCGTCGGGCTGATCGCTGTCACCGGGGCGATGTGGGGGTTCACCTCGCGCAGCCCGGCCAGCGGAGAGGACCGGCCGACGACCGAGGCTCGGATGGGTCTGCCGACGGCGGCGCCCTGCGAGGTGGCGTACGCGTTGCGCACCGACTCCGGCACCGACTTCTCCGCCGAGCTGACCCTGACCAACACGGGTGGCCGTGAGCTGCGGGACTGGGCGATGAGCTTCACCTTCCCCGGGCAGCAGAAGGTGACGAAGGCGGAGCCCGCGCCGGTTCACCAGCAGGGGAGCACGGTGCTGATCCGACCGGCGGCCCAACGCACCACGCTGGCCCCCGGTGCGGCCGAGAAGGTGACCCTCACCGGCAAGTACAGCGGGGCGAACCCGTTGCCTGTCGAGTTCCGACTCGGCGACGCGACCTGCGGGGTTCGGGTTTCCGGGGTCGCCGGCAGCGTGCCGTCCACGGCCCCGCCGGCCAAGGCCGCCACGGTGAAGGCCCCGCCGAAGAAGACGACGGCACGCGGCGGCTCCGGTGCGGGCGGCGGCGCGTCGAAGGCCAAGCCGCCGAAGCCTGCGAAGGCCCCGGCGAAGCCCGCGAAGGCCGCGAAGGCCGCCGGTGGTGGTCCGGGAAAAGTGTGAAGGTGACCAAGGGGCCGGGCGGTCACCGGAAGAAGTAAGCAGGCCACGGCGGGTCAGCGCATCCCCGCGAATCGCTGCACCTGGTCGATCCCACCCTCGACGATGAGCACCCCGCCCTGGGGAAGCGTGGTGTCGTCGGAGGTGTACCGGAAGCGTTCGCCCGGCAGCTTGGCGCCGACCACGCGTACCCCGAAGCGCTCCTCCGGTCTCAGGTCGAGCAGGGTGCGCCCGACCAGGGACTCCGGCACCCGGACGGTGGCGATGGCGAAGTCGTCGTCGAACTCGATGAAGTCGAGCAACCGGCTGACGATCAGGTGCGCGACCCGGTCCCCGGTCTCCGCCTCCGGGAAGATCACGTGGTGCGCGCCCACCGACGCCAGGATCTTGGCGTGCTTCTGCGAGGTGGCCCGCGCCCAGATCTCGGGTACACCCAGCTCGACCAGCGCCAACACGGTGAGCACACTCGCCTCCACCGAAGCCCCGATGGCCACCACCGCCCGCCCGAAAGTGGTGATGCCCAGTTGCCGCAGCGCCCCCTCCTCGGTCGCGTCGGCCTGAACCACCCGGTCGAGCTGAGCCGACCAGCGCTGCACCTTCGCCGGGCTGCGGTCGATCGCCAACACCTCGCGGTCCATCCGGGTCAGCGACCCGGCCAGGTGGCAACCGAATCGACCCAGCCCGATCACCACGATGCCGCCTCTGTCCGCCCGTCTAGCCGACACCTCGGCCCTCCCTGCTTCCGATGGCGTGTCCCCGGTGTGTGGACCGGCCGACACCTCCGAACCACGCCCTAGCCGACAATGGGTTGCTCCTGGGGATAGCGGTAGAGCCGGCGTCGGGTGTTCAGGGCGATCGCCGACCCCAGGGTGAGCGTCCCGACGCGGCCGATGAACATCAGCACGGTCAGCGCCAGTTGGCCGCCGGCCGGCAGGTCGGCGGCCAGACCGATGGTCAGACCGGTGGTGCTGAACGCCGAGGTGATCTCGAACAGGGCCGCGACGAAGCGGACGCCCTCGGTGAGCAGCAGCAACAGCATGGTTCCGGCCATCACCAATGCGACGCTGAGCAGCGCCACGGTGATCGCCTGCCGCTGGCTTGCGGTGGCCACCCGGCGGTGCCCGATCGTCACGTCGGGCTCACCGCGCAGCTCCGCCCACATGGTGAACGCCAGCAGGAAGAACGTGGAGACCTTGATGCCACCGGCCGTGCTGGCGCTCCCGCCGCCGATGAACATCAGCACGATCAGCAGGGGGTAGCTCTCCTCCTGAAGAGCGGTGATGTCCAGGACGCTGAAGCCGCCGGTGCGGCTCAACGCGATCTGGGTGAACGACGCGAGGACCTTCCCGGGTACGTCGTACTGGCCGATCGTGCTCGCGTTGGTCCATTCGGCGGCGAGCAGGCCACCGAAGCCGAGCAGCAGCAGCACCGCGCTGCCCCAGATGGTCAACTTCGTCGCCACCGCCCAGCGGGTCGGCTGCCGCCATTCGCGGACCGCCTCGAAGAGCGCGGGAAACCCGAGACCGCCGATGATCGCGCCGATCGCCAGGGGCAGCGACACCCACGGATCACGGCTGAAGGCCAGCAGGCCGTCGGTGTAGAGCGCGAAGCCACCGTTGTTGAACGCCTGGACGGCGTGGAAGACGCCCGACCAGAGGGCCTCGGAGAACGGGTAGTCGTAGGTCAGCCAGAGTCGACCGGCGACCAGCACTGTCATCACCGCCTCGCAGGCGAAGACGGTCAGCGCGATCCGGCGGAGCAACCGGCCCACGTCACCGAGGCCGAACTCCGCCGTCTCGGCCTGCACCAGCAACCGGTTGCGGAGTGCGAGCTGACTGGAGACCACCAGGATGACCAACGCGGCGACGGTGAGGATGCCGAGGCCGCCGAGCTGGGTGAGCAGGGTGATCACCAGCAGGCCCCAGCCGGACCAGTAGTTCGGCGTGTCGGTGATGGCCATGCCGGTGACCGACACGGCCGAGGTGGCGGTGAAGAGCGCCGTGACCACTGGCGGGCGTACGTGTTCGTCGGTCGCCCAGCGCGCCATGAGCAGCCCGGTGCCGAGCAGGATCGGCACCAGGAACGCGAACGGCACCAGCCGCACGGGATTGCGGAAGAACCGGCGCACCAGACAATCTTCCTGTCCGCCCGCGCCTCCGGAGTGGGAACGGGCATTCCGGAGATTCATCTGCCGGCCAGCCATCGACCAACTCCTGGCAAATCACGGACGGTCTGCTTACCCGGACCATCGATGACAGGAGACGGCGTTGCGACGTACCCTCTCGACCCTCGGCGTGGCCAGCGCTCTGCTCGCCGCCGCCGTGGCCCTGCCGACAATGGCCGCGGCCGAACCAACTGCCGACGCGGACCGCTCCCGGGCCAACGACCGACCAATAGTGATCGGCCACCGTGGTGCCAGCGGCTACCGGCCGGAGCACACGCTGGAGGCGTACCGGTTGGCGATCCGGATGGGTGCCGACTACATCGAGCCGGACCTGGTCTCCACTTCCGACGGCGTGCTGGTCGCCCGGCACGAGAACGAGATCTCCGGCACCACCGACGTGTCGACCCACCCGGAGTTCGCGGCCCGTAAGGCGACGAAGACCATCGACGGTGTCGCGGTGACCGGGTGGTTCACCGAGGACTTCACCCTCGCCGAGCTGAAGACGCTGCGGGCCAAGGAGCGGCTGCCGCAGGTACGCGTGGCGAACACCGCCTTCGACGGCCGTTTCGAGGTGCCCACCCTCCAGGAAGTCATCGACCTGGCCCGGACCGAGGGGCGGGCACGGGGCCGCACCATCGGCATCTACCCGGAGACCAAGCACCCGAGCTACTTCGCGTCGATCAAACTGCCGCTGGAGGAGCCGCTGCTGCGGGTGCTGCGGCAGAACACGTTGGACCGGAAGAACTCGCCGGTCTTCATCCAGTCGTTCGAGACGGCCAACCTGCGACGCCTGAGCCGGCTCACCGACGTGAAGCTGGTCCAACTGCTCGACGCGACCGGCCGCCCGTACGACTTCACCGTCGCCGGCGACGCCCGCACCTACCAGGATCTGGTCACGCCGGCCGGGCTGAAGTGGATCGCCGGGTACGCCGACGGCATCGGCGCGAACAAGAACCTGATCGTTCCCCGGAACGCTGCCGGCGCCCTGCTCGCCCCCACCAACGTCGTACGCGACGCGCACCGGGAGCGCCTGCTCGTGCACTCCTGGACGTTCCGGGCCGAGAACCAGTTCCTCCCGGCGGACTTCCGGATCGGCGCCGACCCGAACGCGCGCGGCGACATCACCGCCGAGTACGAGCTCTTCCTCGGCCTGGGCCTCGACGGGGTCTTCAGCGACCACCCGGACACCGCCGTCGCCGCCCTCGCCGGCCGCGCCGCGCGCTGACCCACTCCGGGCCTCCCTAGGAGTCCCCGCCGAGCTGACCTCGGCCCGGAGCTGATCCGCTCCGAGTCGACGACCGGGCTGACACGCCCGGCCCACACGCTGGCCCGTCGTCCGCCACCCGGACGACGGGCCAGCCCTGTGCCCGCCCGCCTGAAGGTGCCCGCAGGGGTGGGGGCATCACCTCGCGGACGCTTTGGAGCTGATGCCGTAACCGAATCGCACCGCGCTGTAGCCGCAGGTCAACCCGTGCTGAAGAAAGGGATCCTGGCCGATCACGGTAGGTGGAGCGAGAAGACCGCGCCGATCTTGCGATTTCGGTAGTCGACATGGGTGGAATGCAGCTTATGTCGGGACAGAAAGTGCAAGATCGCGGAGCAGGGGCAGTGCGGCGCGACGTCCACGATCGAGCACGATCTTGACAGCTCGAGCCGGAATCCGGGCGACAACTTCGGCGATCTTCGCCCGCTCGGCGTGCGGGGCGCGTCGGCGCTGCCCACGCGTGAGCGGCCCACGACGGGCCCTGCGGCCGACCGAACCGGGGCGAATGGCGCGGGGCGACACACGGTTCGGGTGCTCCGTGGGGGTTCGGGCCATCGAGGGCATGAGCTCCCGGCTGGTAGTGCGGCCCGCTGTAACCTCCGGCCACCTCATTCCTGTTACTTGTGTGTTTCCGCCACATAGCTCGTGGGTGACGTCACTTCTAGCGTGAGCCGTCACGAAGAAGTTCTCTCCCTCTGAGTCCTCATGTGGAGTCGCAATGACGGTCCGGACGACGCGGCGGGCGTTCCTCTCCGCCGCCACGATGATGGCCGCGGCGCTGGCCGCCACGGCCTGTGGCAGCCCGCAGGACACCGCCACCGGCGGCGGCGACAGTGCCGCGCCGGTCAAGGTCGGCCTGGTGTACTCCCAGTCGGGAGCCCTGGCCAGTTACGGAAAGCAGTACATCGAGGGGTTCAAGGCGGGGCTGGACTTCGCCACCCAGGGCACCGGCAAGGTCGGTGACCGGAAGATCGAGCTGACCGAGGTCGACGACGCGGGCGATCCGGCCAAGGCGGTCTCCGCGGCGAAGGACCTGATCGGCAAGGGCACGAAGATCATCGCCGGCTCCACCGCCTCCGGTGTGGCGCTCCAGGTGGCGCCGATCGCGGCGCAGAACAAGGTGCTGTTCATCTCCGGCCCGGCCGCCACGGACGCGGTGACCGGCGCGAACAAGTACACCTTCCGCTCCGGTCGGCAGTCGTACCAGGACGTGGTGACCGCCAAGTCGTTCATCGGCGACCCCACCGGCAAGAAGGTGGTGGTCTTCGCCCAGGACGGCGCGTTCGGTGACGCCAACGAGGCCGCCGTCAAGGCTGTCATCGGCAGCGCGGGCGCGACGGTGAGCAGCGTCCGGGCCCCGGCCAGTGCCACCGAGTTCACCCCGTTCGCCAGTCAGATCAAGGCCGCCAAGCCGGATCTGCTCTTCGTGGCGTGGGCGGGCACGACCGCCCCGGCCATGTGGCAGACCCTCGACCAGCAGGGCGTCCTCTCGTCCACCACCGTCGTCACCGGTCTGGACATCCGCGCCTCGTGGCCGACCTTCGGTGCTGCCGGCGCGAAGATCTCCTTCCTGTCGCACTACTTCGACGGTGCCAGCGACACCGAGGCCAGCAAGGCGCTCAAGGCCAAGGTCAACACCATCGACCTGTTCCACCCGGACGGCTTCGCCGCCGCGCAGATGGTGGTCCGGGCCGCGCAGGAGGGCGGGGACGACGTCGACAAGATGGTCACCGCTCTGGAGGGCTGGAGCTTCGACGGGGTCAAGGGCAAGATGACCATCCGGGCCGCCGACCACGCGCTGCTCCAGCCGATGTTCCAGGCCAAGCTGACCGGCAGCGGCACCGCGTTCACGGCGACCGCGCAGAAGAGCCTCACCGGTGACGAGACCGCGCCGCCGGCCGTGGCCATGAAGGGCTGACCATGCTCGCCACCCGCGGTCTGACCTGGCGGATCGGTGAGGTCGCCATCGTCGACAGCGTCTACCTCGACCTGGCTCCCGGGGAGTTCCTGGGCGTCATCGGGCCGAACGGCGCCGGTAAGACCTCACTGTTCAACCTGATCACCGGCCTGCGTCGGGCCACCGAGGGTCGGGTCGTTCTGGACGGGCAGGACATCGGGGCGCTTCCGCCGCACCGGCGGGCCCGCCTCGGCCTGGGCCGTACCTTCCAGGCGTCCTCGGTCTTCGGCTCGCTGAGCGTGCGGGAGAACGTCCGGCTCGCCGTACAGGCGCACCGCGGGGGCTCGATGGCGTTGTGGCGGCGGGCGGCGGCCGACCGGGAGGTCGCCGTCGCCGCCGACGCGGCGCTCGACCGGGTCGGCCTCGCCCACCGGGGTACGGCCCTCGCCGGCACCCTGGCCCACGGCGAGAAGCGCAAGCTGGAGATCGCCCTGCTGCTCGCCGGTGAACCGCGGGTGATGCTGCTGGACGAGCCGATGGCCGGGGTCAGCGCCGAGGACGTGCCAGAGCTGGTCGCCGTCATCAAATCGTTGACCGGCGACAGCGGCCGGGCGGTGTTGATGGTCGAACACCACATGGACGTCATCCTGGAACTGGCCGACCGCATCGCCGTCATGCACCACGGTGCGCTGCTGGCCTGCGACACCCCGGAGACGGTGATGGCCAACCCCACAGTGCAAGAGGCCTATCTGGGGGAGTCGCTGTGACGGAACCGATCCTCACTGTGGAGGACCTGTCGGTCCGGATCTCCGGGCTGCACATCCTCCAGGGGGTGTCCTTCACTGTCGCCCCGACCGGCGTGACAGTGCTGCTCGGTCGCAACGGCGTCGGCAAGACCACCACGCTGCGCGCGATCGTCGGCCTCACCCCGCCTGCCGGGGAGGTCCGCGGGACCATCCGGATGGGCGCGCAGAGTCTGCTGGCCCGGCCGACACACCGTCTGGTCCGCGGTGGGCTCGGCTACGTGCCCGAGGACCGCTGCGTGTTCGCCGGGCTCACCGTCGCGGAGAACCTGCGGCTCGCCGAACGGCGGGGCACCACCCCGGCGTACGACAAGGTCTTCGCGCTCTTTCCCGAGCTGGACCGACGCGGACGGCAACGGGCCGGTTCGCTGTCCGGAGGGCAGCAGCAGATGCTCGCCATCGGTCGGGTGCTGCTCAACGACAACCGGCTGCTGCTCGTCGACGAGCCGACCAAGGGGTTGGCGCCGAAGGTGGTGACCGAGGTGGCCGAGGTGTTGGAACGGGTCGCGGAGTCGGTGCCGGTGCTGCTGGTCGAGCAGAACCTCGCCGTCGTACGCCGACTGGCCCGCGACGCGGTCGTGCTGGCCGCCGGCAAGGTGGCCTGGACCGGCGACGCCCACGAGTTGCTGTTGGAGACCGCGTTGACGAAGTCGCTGCTCGGTGTCGGTTCGGCGGAGGTGTCGCACTGATGGGCACCGTGATCCTGTTGGCGTTGACCGGGCTCGGTCTGGCGGCGCTGTACTTCCTGGTCGCGTCCGGCCTGTCCCTGGTCTTCGGCCTGGCCGACGTGCTCAACTTCGCGCACGGGCTGTTCCTCGGCGTCGGCGCGTACGGCACCTGGTGGGCGGCGGGCAACCTGCCGGGCGCCGGCCCGGACGGGTTCGGCTTCGTGGTCGCTGTCGCCTTCGGGGTGGCCGCCGGCACGCTGGTCGCGATCCTGGTCGAGCTGGTGCTGATCCGCCCGCTGTACTCCCGCACCATCGAGCAGGTGCTGGTCACCGTCGGGCTGTCGCTGGCCGGGGTGGCGTTGCTCCAGGCCACCTGGGGTGCGGACGCCCGTCCGTTCCCGCGTCCGGACTGGACCCGGCAGGTGACCGGGATCTTCGGTGCGCAGGTGCCCAACGGTGGCCTGCTGCTGATCATCGCGGCGGTGCTGGTGCTCGGCGCGATCCTGGCGTTCCTGCGGTGGACCCGGTACGGCCTGGTGATCCGGGCCGGCGTGGAGAACCGGGAGATGGTGACCGCGCTGGGCATCGACGTCCGCAAGGCGTTCACGCTGGTTTTCGCGATCGGTGGGGCGGCTGCGGCGCTCGCCGGCGCGCTCGGCGGGGTCTACTTCGGCACCGTCTCGCCCGGGCAGGGCGGCTCGCTGCTGATCTTCGCGTTCATCGTGGTGGTGATCGGCGGAATGGGCTCGGTGGTCGGCTCCGCGTACGCGGCGGTCGTGGTCGGGCTGGTGCAGCAGTTCGTCAACTACTACGGCACGTCCGGGCTCGGCGACATCTGCGTGGTCGGGCTGCTGGCCGTGGTGCTGCTGCTGCGCCCGCAGGGCATCGCCGGAAAGGTGGCAACGGCATGACGGTGATCGACGCTCCTCCCGCGCAGGTGCCCGACGAGTTGACCCCGCAGCGGGGGAGGTGGCACCGGGCCCGCCCGTTCCTGCCGCTGGTAGCGCTCGTCGTGCTGGCGATCCTGCCGTACTCGACGATCTCCCTGCCGGGGATCTTCGAGGGGCCGGTCAACTCACCCGGCACCCTGCAGATTCTCGCCATCTGCCTGATCTTCGGCGGGCTGGCGGCCGGGTACGACCTGCTCTTCGGTCGGACCGGGATGCTCTCCTTCGGGCACGCGCTGTACTTCGCCGCCGGTGTCTACGGCACCGACATCCTGGTCACCAGGGCCGGTCTGCCGCTGTGGCAGGCGGCGCTGCTGACCATCACCGGCGGCACCATCCTCGCCGCGCTGCTCGGCGCGGTGGCGCTGCGTACCGTGGGCATCGCGTTCGCCATGGTCACGTTGGCCTTCGCGCAGGTCGGGGCGATTCTGGTGGCCCGGGACTTCGGCGGGCTCACCGGTGGCGAGGAGGGCCTGCCGCTGGACGTGTCCGGGCTGCCCGCCGGACTGGTCGGGGTGACCAACACGGTCAACCTGTACTGGCTGGCGCTCGCGTACCTGACGCTGGTGGTCTTCGTGGTGCACCGGGTGAGCGGCTCACCGACCGGTCGGGTGCTCGCCGGGCTGCGCGACGACGAGCGGCGGATCGGCGTGCTCGGGCTGGACCCGTACCGCTACAAGCTGGTGGCGTTCACCCTGGCCGGCGGGTTGGCGTCGGCGGGCGGGGTGGTCTACGTCCTGATCGTCGGCGGCGCGTCGCCGCACATCACGTCGTCCGAGCTGACCCTGTCGTTGCTGGTCATGGTGGTGCTCGGCGGGCCGGGCACCCGGTGGGGTCCGGTGCTCGGTGGTGTCCTCTACATGTACCTGGACCACCGGCTCACCGCCTTCGGTACGAGCGACGCGGTGGACAACCTGCCGGCCGTCCTCAGCCGTCCGCTGAGCCAGCCGCTGTTCGTCCTGGGCACTGTCTTCATCCTGGCCGTCTACTTCTTCCCAGGTGGCCTGACCAGTCTGGCCCCCCGCCTCTCCCACCTGACCCGAGCCCTCCGCCCCCGCCGATAACCCCGGGCCGATAAGCCCGTTGATCAAGAGGTTTGCGTCAGAAGCCGACCGGATGGTGACGCAAACCTCTTGATCAACAAGGGTATGACGGACGGCGCTGGTAGAAATGCCGGGTGGAGACAGCAGAGCGGGCAGCGGTACGCGAGCGGGCCGAGGCGGTGCTGCGCCGGCTGGCCGGTGACCACGCCCGGCTGCGCGAGGATCAGTGGCGCGCCATCGAGGCGCTGGTCGTCGACCGGCGGCGGGTGCTCTGCGTCCAGCGCACCGGTTGGGGCAAGTCGGCTGTCTACTTCGTGGCCACCGCCCTGCTGCGGGAGCGGGGGGAGCACGGCCCGACGGTCATCGTCTCGCCGCTGCTGGCGTTGATGCGCAACCAGGTCGAGGCCGCCGCGCGGGCCGGCATCCGGGCCCGCACGATCAACTCGGCGAACCTCGACGAGTGGGACGAGATCACCGCCGAGATCCAGACCGGCGCGGTGGACGTGCTGCTGATCAGCCCGGAACGGCTCAACAACCCGGATTTCCGCGACGGCGTCCTGCCGAAGCTGGCCGCCACCACCGGCCTGCTGGTGGTCGACGAGGCGCACTGCGTCTCCGACTGGGGGCACGACTTCCGGCCGGACTACCGGCGGCTGCGGACGTTCCTCGCCGAGCTGCCCGAACGCACCCCCGTGCTGGCGACCACCGCCACCGCCAACGCCCGGGTCACCCAGGACGTCGCCGAGCAGCTGGGTGACGCCCTTATCCTGCGCGGCACCCTGGACCGCGAGTCGCTGCGCCTCGGGGTGCTCGACCTGCCCAGCCCGGCGCACCGGCTGGCCTGGCTCGCCGACCACCTGGACCAGCTGCCCGGCTCGGGCATCGTCTACACGCTGACAGTGGCCGCAGCGGGGGAGACCGCCGAGTTCCTGCGCTCCCGGGGCTACCCGGTCGCCTCGTACAGCGGGCAGTCCGACGACGCCGACCGCCGCGCCGCCGAACAGGACCTGCTCGACAACAAGATCAAGGCGTTGGTCGCCACCAGCGCCCTCGGCATGGGCTTCGACAAGCCCGACCTGGGCTTCGTCGTCCACCTCGGCGCGCCACCCTCGCCGATCGCGTACTACCAGCAGGTCGGCCGCGCGGGCCGCGCCGTCGAGCACGCCGAGGTGCTGCTGCTGCCCGGCGTCGAGGACGCCGCGATCTGGCGTTACTTCGCCTCGCTGGCGTTCCCACCGGAGCAGCAGGTCCGGGCCGTGTTGGCGGCCCTGCACACCGACCGCCCGCTCTCCACCCAGGCCCTCGAACCCCTCGTCGACCTGCGCCGGGCCCGGCTGGAGCTGATGCTCAAGGTGCTCGACGTGGACGGCGCGGTCCGCCGGGTGCGCGGTGGTTGGCTCGCCACCGGCGAGCCGTGGGTCTACGACGAGGCCCGGTTGCGCCGCGTCGCCGAGGCGCGCACCGTCGAGCAACAGGCCATGCGGGAGTACGCGACGACGTCCGACTGCCGGATGCGGTATCTACGGGAACGCCTGGACGACACCGAGGCGGTCGACTGCGGCCGATGCGACAGGTGCGCCGACCCGCTCTTCGCCGCGGACGTGTCGACAGCCGCGCTCGCCGCCGCGCAGACCTACCTGGGTCGACCCGGCGTGGAGATCGCTCCGAAGAAGCTCTGGCCGACCGGGCTCGACGCGGTGGGCGTACCCCTCAAGGGCCGGATCGCCCCCGCGGAGCAGGCGCTGCCGGGCCGGGCCGTCGGGCGACTCTCCGACCTGGGCTGGGGCAGCCGGCTGCGTGCCCTCGTCGGCCCGGAAGCGCCGGACGCGCCGGTGCCCGACGACGTCGCCGGCGCGGTCGTGGAGGTGCTGAAGGCGTGGGCGCACGGCGACAACCCGTGGCCTCGTCGACCGGTGGCGGTGGTCGCGGTCGGTTCCCGGCGGCGGCCCCGGCTGCTCGGCTCGCTGGCCGAGCGGATCGCCACAGTGGGTCGGCTGCCGCTGCTCGGTGAGGTCACCGCGGCCGGCCCCGACGGCCCGGCCGGGCCGCGCGGCAACAGCGCCCAACGGGTACGCGCGCTGCACGACGCCTTCACCGTGCCGACCGACCTGGCCGACGCCCTGGCCGGGCTGGACGGCCCGGTGCTGCTCGTAGACGACCTGATCGACTCGGGCTGGACGATGACGCTGGTGGCCCGGGCCCTGCGTCGGGCCGGCGCGACCGACGTGCTCCCGCTCGCCCTCGCCGTGGCCGGTTGACCCGCCGCCCCCACGTCCGCCACGAGGCCGGTCCTCGGCGATGTTCGGGTCTGCGCCGCGGTCCGTGCCTTTTCGGGGCGTTGCCCGGCGCTGCGGCGCGATCTGCGCCGTGGTCCGTGCCTGCTCGGGGCGTTGCTTGGCGCCGCGGCGCGATCTGCGCCGTGGTCCGTGCCTGCTCGGGGCGTTGCTTGGCGCTGCGGCGCGATCTGCGCCGGTCGGGGTGGGAAAGTTCCCGGGCGGTGTCGAGTGCGACGGTCGCCACGCTGTCCGGGCGTCGGCCTGACCCGGCCGGGCGCGGCGGTACCGTGGTCGGCATGACCAACCAGCAGCCCTTCACCCGTGCGCGGACCATTGCGGGCAGGATCGCTGGCGGCGAGGCCGGTCAGGCGCTGGGCGTCGGTCGTGGCTGACCAGGGCCCCGTCGAGCCGGACCGGAGCACCCTCCGGCTGGCGCTGGTGGTCGGCGGGCTGGTGCTGGCGGTGCTGCTCGGCTTCGGCCTCGGCCGGCTGAACGCCAACGGCGCCGTCACCGGCAGCCCGTCGTTGGCCGCCGAGCACACCGACCCACCGGGCGTCGCGCCGCACAACCACGGCAGCGCCACGGCCACCGATCAGGGCGCGGCCGTCGAGCCGGGTGGTCTGGCGGTCAGCTCGGCCGGGTTCACCCTGGTGCCCCTGGCCACCGAGTTCGTGGCGGGTCGCCCGGGTCAGCTCCGCTTCCAGGTGCGCGACGCGCAGCGCCGGCCGATCAGCCGGTTCGCCATCGTGCACGACAAGCCGATGCACCTCATCGTCGTCCGGCGGGACCTGACCGGTTACCAGCACCTGCACCCGACCATGGCGGCGGACGGCACCTGGTCGGTGCCGTTGACCCTCGCGCAGCCTGGCCTCTGGCGCGCGTACGCCGATTTCACAGTGGTCGCCGACAACGGCGCGCAGACCGCTGTGACCCTCGGGGCGGACCTGGTGGCCCCCGGCGACTACCGACCCCGTCCACTGCCGGGGCCGGCCACCTCGACGACAGTGGACGGCTTCACCGTCGGCTACCAGGGCACCGCGCAGGCCGGGGCGACAGTGCCGCTGACCTTCCGGGTGGATGGTGCTGGTGGCGCAGCCCAGTTGGCGCGGTACCTCGGGGCGTACGGGCACCTGGTGGCGTTGCGCGAGGGCGACCTCGGCTATCTGCACGTGCACCCGGAGACCGAGTTGGTGGACGGTCAGATCAAGTTCTGGTTGACCACCCCTGGCCCGGGCCGCTACCGCCTCTACCTCGACTTCCAGGTGAACGCGGAAGTCCGAACCGCCGAGTTCACCCTGACCGTCCCCTAGCCCCGCCCGTCCGCTATCCCCCGATGATCATGAGGTTGTCTTCTCTCGTCCCAGCGTGTCGTGACGCTAACTCCATGATCAACCCGTCTCGGGGCGGGGCGGGTTAGCTGGCTCGGCGGATGGGGCGGCGGGCCAGGTAGCGGAGCAGGTCGCGGATGTGGTGCTTCTCCTCGGCGGGGACCGTGGGGTCGGCCAGCCGGTCCAGGATGGCCCGGACGTCGGCCTCGACCGGGCCCTCGTCGGTGCGTCGACGGGGCGCGGGACCGGCGTCGGGCAGGCCGAGCGCGCGGAACGCGGCAGCGACCGGCAGATCCAGCGCGGCGCAGAAGCCGCGCACCTTGGCCAACTCGGGATAGTCCTGCCAGTCGCCGGCCAGCCAGCGGAAGACGGTGGAGCGGCCCACGCCCGTGTGCGAGGCAAGATCAGTCACGGTCCAGCCACGTTCGTCGCGAGCGTCATCGATGGCGCGCCGGACGAAGCGAGCGAAGGCCATCTGCGGTGATACGTCGGCTGATCCCATCCCTGCGTGTCTTCCCCCCTGCCGGAGCACCGGGACGATGCGCCTTCCGAGGGTAGTACGCGGGGAGCCGGAATCAATTGACTGACCGCACAAACTGTCCCGTGGGCGAGACTTTTCTCTGGAAGCGTGTGTGCAGAACGAAAATTGCATCGAGCGATCTTCATCGTTCTTCCATTAAGCTCGGTGCCCGTCCCGACATCGCGTCTTTCGCCCGCCGCCTGCGACGGGACCATCGCCGAGGAGCACCATGGCCGAATTGAGCCGCCCCCAGCCGTACCAGCCCGGTGCGGTGAGCCTCTTCTTCGTCGCCAAGGCCGGCGTCTTCGCCGCCGCGTTCTGGATCTGGTTGCTGGTCCTGGTGCTCCGCACCGACTCCGCGACCGGTCTCCAGGTGCTGGCCGCCACCGGCGCCATCACCACCACGCTGGTCGCTGTCCTGCTCGGCGCCCGGATGGCGTTGCAGCACAACGCCGCCATCCGGCACGCCGAGGTGAAGAAGCTGCTGGTCGACATCTCCTGGAACGCCTTCGCGGCGGCCGGCAACGCCGGGACCGACGGCAAGGTCGTGCCATTCCCGACCACCCCGGTCGACGGTGACTGGGCCGCCCAGCGGCCCGCCGCCGACCGAGTGTCGGTCCTCGACCGTGGTGTCAGCGAGCGCAACGGTGGCCGGGACCGCCGACGCTAGTTACTAAGGAGCTGAGCAGGCGTCTCTCCGGCGGCCAGCAGGGTCTCCAGCCGGGGAGTGACCTGCCACTGGTCCACCAGCTCGCGGTACTCCGCGCGCTGTGGCCCGGTCGCCCCGGCACCGGTCCGACGGGCGCGGATCAGCAGGTTACGCGGGGTGTGCTGCGAGTCCACGAACTCCACCACCTCGGTCCGGTAGCCGTGCACCCGCAGCAACCCGGCGCGCAGCGCGTCGGTGAGCACGTCGGCGAAGCGCTCGCGCAGGATGCCCTGCCGGGTCAGCAGCTCGTACGGGGCCGGGGCGGGATGGGCGCGGAGCTGCTTCGCCAGATCGTGGTGGCAGCACGGCGCGGCCAGCACCCAGCGCGCCTCCCAGCGCACCGCGCGGGCCAGCGCCTCGTCGGTGGCGGTGTCGCAGGCGTGCAGCGCCAGCACCAGGTCGGGGGCGGGGTCGACGACGGCGTCGGCGATCGTCCCGGCCACGAAGCTGACCTGGTCGGCCCAGCCGAGCCGCTGCGCCAGCTCGGTGTTGCGCCGCCGCTGGTCCTCCCGGACGTCCACGCCGACCAGGT
This sequence comes from Micromonospora sp. NPDC050795, assembly GCF_044456785.1. NCBI lineage: Bacteria > Bacillati > Actinomycetota > Actinomycetes > Micromonosporales > Micromonosporaceae > Micromonospora > Micromonospora sp. NPDC050795. Next base: position 30,862 of record NZ_JBITGE010000007.1, read on the forward strand.
GGACGTCGAGCCCCCGACTCGTCAGGTAGCGGTACGCGGCGAACGTCAGGTAGGCGTTGCCGCAGCCCAGGTCGACCACCCGTAGCGGGCCCGTCAGGTCGTCGGGCAGGGTCGCGGCCAGGGCCCGCAGGAACGCGTCCACCTGGCGACGCTTGGCCGCCGAGCCGCCGATCTCGGCGAAGATCGGGTCACCGGGGTCGAGCAGGTATTCCTTCGCCCGGTCGTTCCCGGTGGGCGTCGCCACCGGACGGGACGTCGCGGCCCGGTGCACCTGCGCCTCGCCGGACTTGGTCACCCGCAGTTGAAGGGTCGCGTCGGCTGTCTCGACGTGCCAGTTGCCGAACGGCTCGGCGAGCAGTTCGTCGATGGCCGCAGCGGCCTCCGGACCGGAGGCGAGGTTGCGGGTGTAGGGGCGAGCACCGTCGGACGTGGTGATCTGCATCCGGGGCCCGGCCTTGAGCCGCACCGGCCGCAGTTCGGCCCGCTCAACTGTGGGGCGGCGACCGCGTCGACGTCCGGCGGCGACCGCCCGGGTCAGCGCGGGGTCGAGCAGCAGCGCCCGAACCTCGGTCAGGGCGGCGTCCAGTGGTTGCGGCATCGTTCCATCTTCGGCAGGTGGGGTGGGAGAAGGGAACATCCCCCGTACCGCGCGAGGCGGTGCGGGGGATGTCAGGTGTGGCTGGTGGTCAGTCCGCTGTCGCTTCGGCCGGCGTACCCGCGTCGGAACCGCCACCACGGCGGCGGCGTCGGCGACGCGGCTTGGACGCCTCGCCGTCGGACGCGGTGGCCGGCTCGGACGGACCGGCGTCGGCGGAGATCACCGCGGTCGTCTCGGCCGCGACCGCCTCGCCGGCCCGGCGGCGACGCCGACGGCGGGGGGTACGGGTGCCTTCGTCGGCGGCGTCGGCCGCAGGTGCCTCGGCGGCGGCCGGCGTGCCGGCGTCGGAACGGTCGCGGCGGCCATCGCCCCGACCACGGCGCTCGCCACGACCCTCACCACGGCTCTCGCCGCGTCGGGGGCCACGACCACCGCTGTCGCCCCGACGGGAGCGGGTCGTCCCACCCAGATCCTCTTCGATCTCGGCGGACAGCCCGGCCCGGGTGCGCTCGGCCGTGGGCAGCGTGCCGCTGACCTCGGTGGAGATGTGCAGGTCGGTGTAGAGGTGCGGCGACGTGTGGTACGTCTCCGGCGGCTCCGGCATCTCCAGACCGAGGGTCTTGTCGATGATCCGCCAGCGCGGCATGTCGTCCCAGTCGACGAAGGTCACCGCGACACCCGTCGCGCCGGCCCGGCCGGTACGACCGATCCGGTGGGTGTAGGTGTCCTGGTCTTCCGGGCAGTCGTAGTTGATGACGTGGGTGACGCCGGTGACGTCCAGCCCACGGGCCGCCACGTCGGTGGCGACCAGGATGTCGATCTTGCCGGCCCGGAAGGCCCGCAGCGCCCGCTCACGGGCACCCTGGCCGAGGTCACCATGTACGGCTGCGACCGCGAACCCACGGAAGTCGAGATCCTCGGCGACCCGGTCGGCCGCCCGCTTGGTACGCGTGAAGATCATGGTCAGCCCGCGCCCCTCCGCCTGGAGGATGCGCGCCACCACCTCGACCTTGTTCATCGAGTGGGTGCGGTAGACCAACTGCTGGGTCTGCGGCGACGGGCCGGTCTCGGCGGTGTGCCCGGCGTGGATCGTCATCGGCTGGCGCAGGAAGCGCCGCGACAGGGTGACGATCGGATCCGGCATGGTGGCCGAGAAGAGCATCGTCTGCCGGTCTTCCGGAAGCATCGCCAGGATCTTCTCGACGTCGTCGAGGAAGCCCAGATCGAGCATCCGGTCGGCCTCGTCGAGGACGAGTGCGTGCACCCGGTCGAGCCGGAGGTGCTTCTGCTTCTGCAGGTCCATCAGTCGGCCGGGCGTGCCGACCAGGATCTCGACGCCCTTGCGCAGCGCGTCGATCTGCGGCTCGTACGCCACGCCGCCGTAGATCGGCAGCACCCGGACGCCACGCGTCCGGCCGGCGGCGGCCAGGTCCTTGGCGACCTGGATGCCCAGCTCACGGGTGGGGACGACGACCAGCGCCTGCGGAACACCGTCGCTGCCCTCGCCCGGGGCGAACACCCGGTCGAGCAGCGGTACGCCGAAGCCGAGGGTCTTGCCGGTGCCGGTGGGCGCCTGGCCGATCAGGTCGACGCCGCGCAGCGCGATCGGGATCGCGTACTCCTGGATGGCGAAGGCGCGGGTGATGCCGGCCGAGGCCAGGGCCTCGACGGTCTCGGCGCGGGCGCCGAGTGCGGCGAACGTGGGGGCCTCCGGTCGGACCGGGGCGGTGGGGGCCAGTTCCTGGCCGTCCAACAATTCTTGAGTCAGGTCGCTCATGTGGATGTGGGGGTGCCCTCTCGTGGGTGCGCCCGTCATGTCCTCAGGGCGCGTTCGGTATGACGCGGGCCACACGGTCGGCGGCAGATTGCCGAGCCGGACCGGGCCGCACGCGCGCCGCGGGCTGAGCTTCGATCAGATCGGCGCCCACGGCAACTGCTCCATGTTACCTGAACAGGCATACCCCCGTCCCGATTCCCAGTCGGCCACTCGCCACGCGGGGCAAGCAATTGTGACCCACACCACATCCGCGCCCAACCCGCCCGCGCCCCCGTTGTCCCGCGCCTCCGTGCCCCCGCCCCGCGCCCCCGCCCGCGTCGATCATGAAGTTGTGCTGGTGGACAAAAGCCTCGAAAATGCACCGAACCGGCACCACAACTCCAGGATCGGCGGGGCCAGCGCTCAGGGCGGCCACGCGATAGCCTGCCGCTCGTGTCCGCCTCCGGTTCCGCGTACGCCGACCTGCTGGGTCTGGTCGCCTTCGGCGAGCTGCTCGCCTTCGAGCGGATGGCGGGCGATGCCCGGCTCGCTCCTGACCTGCGCCGACGAGCCGCGCTGAACGAGATGGCCGCGGCTGAGATCGCCAACTACCGGCGCCTCGCCGACCGGCTCACCGCGTTGGGCGTACCGCCCGAGGACGCGATGGCGCCCTATGTCGAGCCGTTGCAGGCGTACCACGACTCGACCGAGCCGCGGGACTGGGCGGAGGTGGTCACGAAGGCGTACGTGGGCGACGCGATCACGGACGACTTCGTTCGCGAGATCGCCGACGCGCTGGAGGAACCGGACCGGGCGCTGGTGCTGGACGTCCTGCACGACTCCCGGTACGCGGACTTCGCCGCTACGGAGATCCGGGTGGCCGTCGCCGACGACCCCCGGGTGGCCGGTCGGCTCTCCATGTGGGCCCGACGGCTGGTGGGTGAGGCGTTGTCCCAGGCCGGCCGTGTCGCCGCCGAGCGGGCCACCCTCACCGCGCTGATCGCACGCGACGGCCGGGTCGACGTGCCGGGGCTGTTCGGCAGGCTCACCACCGCGCACACCGCGCGAATGGCCGCCGCCGGGCTGAACAACTGACCGCCCGACCGGGTTGGCCGGCGCCGGCCTGCGGCAGGTGGGCCGAGTGCCGACCTGCCGCGATGGCCGGACCGGTCAGCGGACGGTGAACCCGACCGACCGGGGCGACGCCTCGGCGATCTCGACGTAGGCGACCTTCTCGACCGGAACGATGACCCGCCGGCCCTTCTCGTCGGTCAGGGAGAGCGTGCCGCCGTTGCCGGCGAAGGCGTCGGTCACGATCTGCTCGATCTCGGCCGGCGACTGCGCGCTGTCCACTACCAGCTCGCGTGGCGCGTACTGCACGCCGATCTTGACCTCCACTGTGCCTCCTCAACTGGGGCGAGAGAACCGCCCTGCGAAGGCTATCCGATCACGGGCCCGGCGGTCAGGCTGACTCACCTTGCAGCGGGAAGCTCGCGATGCCCCGCCACGACAGCGCGGCCACCAACGCCTCAGCTTCGGCCTTCGGCACCTGCCGGCCGCCGGCCAGCCAGAACTGTGCGGCCGTCTCCGCCGCGCCGACCAGCCCGGAGGCGAGCAGCTCGGCGTGCGCCCGGCTCACCCCGGTGTCGGAGATAATGGTGTCGGTGATCGCCGCGATGCAGCCCTGCTCGACCCGCTCCACCCGCTGCCGCACGGCCGGGTCGTTGCGCAGGTCCGACTCGAAGACGAGTCGGAACGCCTCGCTCTCGTGGTCGACGAAGTCGAAGTACGCCCGTACCGACGCGCTGACCCGCTCCTTGTTGTCGCTGGTGCCGCGCATCGCATCCTGCACCTGAGCGACGATGGCGTCACAGTGCGTGTCGAGCAGCGCCAGGTAGAGATCCATCTTTCCGGGAAAGTGTTGGTAGAGCACCGGCTTCGAGACCCCGGCCCGCTCGGCGATGTCGTCCATCGCGGCGGCGTGGTAGCCCTGCGCGACGAACACCTCCTGCGCCGCAGCGAGAAGCTGCTTACGACGCGCGGAGCGAGGCAGGCGGGTGGGCCGGCCAGCGGTCTGTGCACCGTTCCCCGCAGCGGTCATGGGATCCTCCGAGTTCTCCGTACGAGCCGGCATTTTCCCCCCAGACCGGGCGAGGCCCGTGACCTCGGTCGTGGAAATGGCCCGCCGCTGTAACTTATCGCCACTCTCGGCACACGGTAGCCTCAGCGGGGGCGACCAAGGAGCGCGCGGTGAGTGAAACAGGGCAACCCGGAGCCGCCACCCCGGGAGAGCACGGTGACGGAGCGGGTCAGCACGACGACCCGAGCCGTTCCGTCAGTGGGTGGGCGCCTCAGGCGGGTGGGTGGCCCCGAGCCGCCGACCACGAGGACGCCCGGGATGAGGCGCCGCGCTGGCAGCCCGACCCCGCGTCGGGCTGGCGGACCTCCTCGGCACGGCACGGCGACCTTCCATCGCCGCTGGTGGGGCGGTCGGGCGACCCGGAGTCGCCGGCCCGCACCAACGGCCACCAGGTCAACGGCGTGCACCACCCGGACGACGTCAACGGCGTCCACCACCCCGGTCTCGAACCGCCGTCGGGGCGCCCCACGCCGGTGAGCGCACCGCCCGGGCTGCCCGAGGAGGGTCGCCTCGGGGCGGCCGGCGACCGGCTCGTGGTGCCCGCCCAACGTCCCGCACCGCCGACGGAGCAGGGTGCCGTCGAGTCCGACCCGGGCCCCGCCCCACAATCCAGCGCCGATCCGGCTGCCGCGCACCGTGCCCGCTGGGCCGAGCCCGGCCTGCCCACCTCGGCCCCGCCGGCCGTCCAGGTGCCACCCGTCGGCACCGCGGCGTCGGGTTTCGAGGTTCCACCCGGTTTCCACGCGCCGATCGGCGAGCGGCTGGCCGCCGACGAGAGTCCGACCGCCCCACGCGACTGGCGGGACCCGCTCGCACCCGAGCCCGCAGCCAACTCGGGACGCAACCCGGGCCCGGCCGCCTCCGCCGACGAGGGCGAGCCCGGTCGCGCTTCCGAGGGTTCCCGGCCGGCAGACACGCATCGCGCCGGCGAGGCGCATCGCACCGGGGACGCGCACCGTCCCGGCGAAACGCACCGGGCCGGGGAGCCGTCGGTCACCGAGCCCGACTGGTCGGGGCCGAGCTGGAACCGCCCGAGCTGGGGTGGCGGGTGGGCCCCGCCCTGGTCCCGCCAGGACGACGAGCCGGCTGGCCCGGCTGCACGGGACGAGTCGGCGCCGGACTGGGTCGGCGAACCCCACCAGCCGTACGAGCCCGTGCGCGCCGAGGTACCCCGTCCGTACGAGCCGGTGCGCGCCGAGGTACCCCGGCCGTACGAACCCGGCCGGGTCGAATCCGCGTCCACCCCGGAACGCCCCGCCGAACCGACCAGCGCACCACCCGCCGACCGTCCGTCGTGGGCGGGTGGCGCGTCGCCGACCAGTGGTCCGCCGGCTGACCGGCCGTCGTGGGCGGGTGGTGCGTCGCCGACCAGTGGTCCGCCGGCTGACCGGCCGTCCTGGGCGGGTTCCGGGGCGACCGGCGGATCCCGGGCCGACCGCCCGTCCTGGGCTGGCGGGGCCGATCCCGACCCCACCACCGCGTCGCCCGCGCGGCCCTCCTGGGCCGGGGGGTCCGATCCGACGCCGACCAGCCTGCCGCCGGTGCGGCCGTCCTGGGCCGGCGGGTCCGAGGCGGCGACCAGTGCGCCGCCGGTGCGGCCGTCCTGGGCCGGCGGTGCCGAACCGCCCGCCACCGGCGCTCCGGCGACGCGACCCTCCTGGGCCGGCGGCGCCGATCCGGCACCGGCCAGCTCCCCACCGACGCGACCCTCCTGGGCCTCCAGCCCGGCATCGGCCGACCCGTCCGCGCCGGCCGAGGCGACACCTCCGGTACCCGCCGGACCGCCTCCGGCTCCGGCCGGGCCACCTCCCACGCTGATTGACGCGCCACCGGCTCCGGCAGGCCCGTCGCTGGTCGCGGAGCGCTCGTCCTGGACCGGCGGTTCGCCGACGGCGAGCAGTTCCGGGGCCGAGCGGCCGGACTGGTCCGAGGGCCGGCTCCCGGCCACCCCGATCGAGCGCCCGTCATGGCCGGCCAGCCGGTCGGCCAGCGCCGGTGGGGGCGACGGAGGCGAGACGCCTGGCCGGTCCCGGCCCGACGTCCGACCGACCGGGCCGTTCCGGCTCCGGCCGGCGACACCCGAGCCCGGTCCGTCACCCGTCGGGCCGCCCACACCGGCCGCGCCGGTGAACGGCTCGCCATCGACTGACGTCACCCCGCCCTCCACCGCAGCGGTCCCGCCCACCGACACCTTGGGTTCCGGCCGCCGCGATCAGTCCGCACCGACGTCCGCCTCCGCCTCCGCCTACGCGGCGCGCCGATCCGCTCCCGACCCGACGTCCCCGGCCGACGATGGCCGGCAGTCGGCGGCGAGCGCGGTGGTGCTGCCGCAGCGCGTCCCCGCGGAACCGGACGTGCCCGTCGTGCCGGAGCCGCCAGCCGTGGAGCCACCCGCCGAAACCCCGGAACTCGCCCGCATCGCCACTCACCTGCGCCGGGACGACGAGCCAGCCCCACTGCGCGAGCGGCCCGAGGGGTTCGACGTCAACGCGATCCTGGACGCCGTCCGGGAGGTGGCCGGTGTGCGCGACGCGGCCCTGCGCCGCACTCCGGCGGGGGCGCACAGTCTGCGACTGGACCTGGCCGACGGTGCCGACCCGGCCGAGGTGAGCCGGCAGGTGGCCCGGCTGCTCCAGGAGCGGATGGGGTTGGCCGCGGCCCCGCAGAACGTGCCCGGCCTGCCCAGCACGCCACCACCACCGGTTCGCCGTCGCGCGGCCGAGCCCGCCGAACGGCGTACCCCGGAGACTCGAAACGCGGCTTCGCGCGATCCCGGCGAGGTCCGGTCGGCCGAGTCGCCGACGGTCGCCCGCCCGTCAAGCGGCCGGGTCGAGTCCCTGCCGGCCGGGCCGGAGCAGCGGACCGGCACGGACGCGACGCGCCGCCGCCGGTCGAACGCTCCGCACCGGGGGCGCGCCACGGTGGAGGAACCGGGGTCGGTCTCGTCCGCGCCGGCTGGCGCCGCGACCGGTAGCCCGGCAACGCTGGGCACCTCGTACTCCGGCGGTCAGGTGACCACGACGGAGTCGGCGCCGTCGCGGCCGCTGGAGACCGACGGTACGCCGGGGCCCCGGGTGGTGGTCGACCACGTGCAGGTCAGCACCTTCGGCCTGGACGCGAACGTGGAGGTCCGGCTGCTGGCCGGGGGCGACAGCGCCTCCGGGTACGCCACCGGGCCGGCGGTGGACGGCTACGTGTTGCGGCTCTGCGCGGTGGCGGCTGCGGCTGCGGTAGACGAGTTGCTGCGCGGTGCCGAGAACGCCGAGCGGGGGCGCTGTTTCGTCGAACACGCCGCGGTGGTGCCCTTCGGCAACTGCGAGGTGGCCACCGTTGTGGCGCTGCTGGTCTGTGAGGGCTGGGTCGAGCAGCTCGCCGGGTCGGCCCTGGTCGCGGGTGATCCGCGTCAGGCGGTGGTCCGGGCGACGCTGGCGGCGGTCAACCGTCGGCTTGAGGCGCTGCTGTCCTGAGTGGTTCGAGGCAGACTGGAGCAATGAGACGCGCCACCCTCTGGCCGGACCACCTGCTCCCCGACGACCGCGTCCCGCCGCCATGGCCGGGCCGGGAGGTCCGCCTCGACGGCCGGGTCACGTACGTCCGGGACACCCCGGCCACCGCCGCCGGGGCGGAGCCGGCGTTGTACGTGCACGGGCTGGGCGGGTCGTCGCAGAACTGGACCGACCTGGCCGGTCTGCTCGCCGACCGACTGGACGGTCAGGCCATCGACCTGCCCGGCTTCGGCCGTAGTGAGCCGGGCCCGAGCTACACGATTCCGGCCTTCGCGAATCTGGTCGTCCGCTGGATCGAGCAAACCGGTCGAGGGCCGGTGCACCTGTTCGGCAATTCGCTGGGTGGCGCGGTCGCGGTCCAGGTCGCCGCGCTCCGGCCGGATCTGGTCCGCACCCTCACCCTGATCTCCCCGGCGCTGCCGTTCCTGGATTTCCGGCGCTCGTTGCAGGGGCGGATGCTGCCGGTGCTCGCCATTCCCCGAGGTGAGCGGCTTGTCGCCCGGCACCTCACCCAGCTTGCCCCCGAGGTGATGGCCCAGCAGGTGCTGGAGGCGTGCGTCGCCGACCTCAGCCGGATCTGCGATCAGCGCCGGGCGGAGGCTCTGGAGGAGATCCGGGTGCGGTACGAGGCCGAGCACTACGCCGCCGCGTACGTCCGGACGTTCCGTGGGCTGGTGTCCAGCTTCCTGCGGGCGTACCTGCGGGGGCCGGGGTCGCTGTGGCGCCTCGCCGAGGCGGTACGCGCACCGACCCTTGTGGTGGGTGGTCTGCAGGACCGTCTCGTCGACGTGCGGGTCGGGCCGCAGACCGCCCGGCTGATTCCGGACAGCCGATTGATGATGCTCGAGGGCGTCGGCCATGTGGCGCAGTTGGAGGTTCCCCGGCTGGTCGCCCGCGCGGTGGTCGGCCTGCTCACCGAAACGGGGGACGCCGCGGGGCGGTCTGATCTGGCAGGCTGACCTGGATGCTCAGGTCAGCCCGCCATTCTGCTCGCCGTCGGAGACGGTTCGCGCTGGTCGCCCAACTGGTGGCGGTGGTGGTGGCCGTCGGCGCGGCGGTGACCGTGATCGCCGAAGGGCCGGGTGGGCACCCGGGCGCTGAGCGGTTGGCCGCCGAGGAGATCAGCGCGTCGCCGCCGCCGCTGGTGGCCGGGCCGCTGCCGCCCGCCCCTTCGCCCTCCGGCGCGGTCACGCCCAGCCCGCGCCCGGTGTTGCGGGTGCCCGGCGCGGTTCCGAGCGCGGGCACGGGCGGGTTCGGCTACGACGCCCGTTCCGGCCCGGTGCTGGGTCGGGCGGGTGAGCTGCGGCGTTACCGGGTCGCTGTGGAGTCGGGCAGCACGGAGGACGTCACCGAGTTCGCCGAGGCGGTGGAGGCGGCGCTGGCCGGGCCGGGCAGTTGGGTCGACAGCGGCAGGTTGCGGCTGCAGCAGGTGCCGGGGGCTGCGCCTCGGGACTTCACCGTCTACCTGGCCACCGCCCGCACCGCTGGTCGGATGTGCGCGAAGGGTGGGGTCGACATCCGGATCGACGGCCGCCCGTACACGTCCTGTCGGGCGCCCGGCCAGGTGATCATCAACCTGGATCGGTGGCGGTTGTCAGTGCCGCACTTCGTCTCGGCCGGCGTGCCGTTGACGGTCTACCGGACGTACGTGGTCAACCACGAGGTGGGTCACCAGCTCGGCCATCGGCACGAGCGCTGCCCCGGCAAGGGCCGGCAGGCTCCGGTGATGATGCAGCAGACGCTCTTCCTCAACGGCTGTCGGGTCAACCCCTGGCCGTACCTGAACGGGCGTCGATACACGGGCCCCGCCCTCTGAGTACGACACGCCGACCATTGACCCCTCCATCAGGCGTCTTGCGGCAATAGCGGCGAAAACGGAGAAATGCCCGAATAATCTGGCAGGCTTGATCCTATGACGCCGTCGTCCCCTTGCGGCCCGCCCCGGCCGCCCGAGCCCAGCTCGGCGTTGCGGGGTGCGCGTCCCGCGTTCGTCCGGATGCACCGGCGTCGTCGTCGCAGCATGCTGCTCGGTCTCCTCGTGCTCGCGGGCGCCATCGGGGTGACGGTGAGCCGGGGCGGCGAGCCGTCGGCCGAGCCTCCGGCCACCACGCAGGGCGGAATGGGCCACGGAGGCGGGGCGGTCGCGCACCCGGCGCCCACCGGCTATCCGTCGGTCGGCGCGGGACGCTTCTCGGTGGCCGACGGCGAGACACCGGTGTACGGCACGGACGGGCCGCTGCACCGATACCGGGTCGTCGTGGAACGCGGCGCCGGCCAGGACGCCGACGTGTTCGCCTCCCGGGTGGACGAGGTGCTGACCGACCCGCGCAGTTGGATCGCGTCCGACGAGCTGCGGGTGCAACGGGTGGCCGACGCCGGGGCCGCCGACTTCACCATCTACCTGGCCACCCCGGTCACGTCCGAGCGGATGTGCGCCGAGGGCGGGTTGACCACCGAGCGCTACACCTCCTGTCGCCTGCCCGGTCAGGTCATCATCAACCTGGCCCGCTGGATGGAGGCGGTCCCCGACTACGGCGCCCCGCTGGACACCTACCGGACCTACGTCATCAACCACGAGGTGGGCCACGAGTTCGGCGCGGAGCACGAGGCGTGTCCGGGCCCGGGGGAGCCCGCCCCGGTGATGCAGCAGCAGACGTACGGGCTGCAGGGCTGCGTCGCCAACGCCTGGCCGTACCTCGACGGTCGTCGCTACGCTGGGGACATCGTCCCCTGATCCGCCGGGTCGCCGGTTATTCCCGCTCCCGCATACCGGACCACGTGTCGTCCCTCATGGCCGAGGAGGGCTCCCGCGAGCAACAATGGCGCGGTTCACACCGCCGATCCCGGGGAGTCCACCGTGTCGTTGCCCCCGCTCGTCGAGCCCGCCGCCGAGCTGACCGTAGACGAGATCCGCCGCTACTCACGCCACTTGATCATCCCGGACGTCGGGGTGACCGGCCAGAAGCGGCTGAAGAACGCCCGGGTGCTCTGTGTCGGCGCCGGTGGCCTCGGGTCGCCCGCCCTGTTGTACCTCGCCGCGGCCGGGGTCGGCACGCTCGGCATCATCGACTTCGACACCGTCGACGAGTCGAACCTCCAGCGCCAGGTCATCCACGGCGTCTCCGACATCGGCCGGTCCAAGGCCGAGTCGGCCGCCGCGTCGATCCGCGAGATCAACCCCCTGGTGAATGTGGAGATCCACAACACCGCGCTGGACCGCGAGAACGTCCGCGAGATCTTCGCCCAGTACGACCTGATCGTCGACGGCACCGACAACTTCGCCACCCGCTACATGGTCAACGACGCGGCGGTGCTGCTGGGCAAGCCGTACGTCTGGGGGTCGATCTACCGCTTCGACGGCCAGGCGTCGGTGTTCTGGGCCGAGCACGGCCCCTGCTACCGCTGCCTCTACCCGGAGCCGCCGCCGCCCGGCATGGTTCCCTCCTGCGCCGAGGGCGGTGTGCTCGGCGTGCTCTGCGCGTCGATCGGTTCGATCCAGGTGAACGAGGCGATCAAGCTGCTCACCGGCATCGGTGAGCCGCTGGTCGGCCGCCTGATGGTCTACGACGCCCTGGAGATGGAATACCGCAAGATCAAGGTCCGCAAGGACCCGAACTGCGCGCTCTGCGGCGACAACCCGACGGTCACCGACCTGCTGGAAGACTACGAGGACTTCTGCGGCGCGGTCTCCGAGGAGGCCCAGGAGGCGACGCTCGACTCGACCATCACCGCACTGGAGCTCAAGGAGTGGCAGGACGCCGGCAAGGACATCTTCCTCGTCGACGTACGCGAGCCGGCCGAGTACGAGATCGTGCAGATCCCCGGTGCCACCCTGATCCCCAAGGGCGACATCATCTCCGGTGAGGCCCTCGCGAAGCTGCCACAGGACCGGCAGATCGTGCTGCACTGCAAGTCGGGCGTCCGCTCGGCGGAGGCGCTCGCCGCGCTCAAGGCAGCCGGTTTCAAGGACGCCGTGCACGTGCAGGGCGGCGTGCTCTCCTGGATCAAGCAGATCGACCCGTCGCTGCCCGCGTACTGACCGATCGAGCCGGGGCGGCCCCGGCGCGGCCACACCGCCAAGCCGGGGCGGCCCGCGCGACCGCCCCGGCAAATCGACGCAGATAACGCCGAGCGGCCGCCCGGCCGGAGCGACGCAGCCATCCCGGGCTGGCCGATACTCCGAGGCGGCATCGCGTCTGCGCAGGTAGCGTCTCCGCCGTGGTCGACTTGGAAGCCGCGATCGGGTTCGTCGTGGCGCACGGGGATGCGGTGGAACGCGCCCGCCTCTCCTGGCTCCGCAACGGCACCGCCGTGCCCGCCGAGTTGCTGGAGACGGCCGAGGTCGGCCAGTCACCGGACGGCGGTTGGCCGGCCACCTGGGGCGGCGAGGTCGCCTCGATCGACGCCACCTGCTTCCGGCTCGTCGAGCTGGACGACCTGGGTGCCCTCGGCCGTCCCGCCGCCCGCCGCGCACTGGACTGGCTGGCGTCCCGGCAGCAGGCCGACGGCGGTTGGGAAGAGGACGCGTCGCTGGCCGACTCGGCACCCGAGTGGGCCCGTCCCGGCGACCCTGAGGCCGGGTTCCTCGTGTCGGCGAACGCCGGTTTCTGGCTCACCGTCGCCGGCCTGGACGCCCGGGCGTCGGGTCCGCTCGACCATCGGGTCGGTGGGGCGTACGCCGGGGTGGTGCAGGCGGCGGCCCACTCGCTCGCCGCGCGGCTTCGCCCGGACGGTAGCTGGCCGTCGTACCTCGCGGCTGGCTGGCTGAGCGCGGCCGTGCTGCACCGGCAGGAGATGTTTCAGGAGTCCGCCCGGATCCAGGTGGCGCTCGCCGAGCGGATGCCGAAGATGTCCCCCGGGGACGTGGCGTGGCTGGCGGCCACGTTGCGCCGCGCCGGCATCGACTCACAGGACTGGATCATGGTGCGGGCGCTGCGTCGGCTGGCCGAGACCCAGCGCAGCGACGGCGGCTGGGAGAGCGACGACGGCCACCAGTTCGACGTGCACGCCACGCTGGCCGCGATCCGGGCGGCCCGCCCCGCACCACCCAGCTGAACCGCCCAGCCCCGGCCCCGCGCGCGCCCCGGCCCCGCCCGCGCCCCGGCCCCGCCCCGGCCCCGCCCGCGCCCCGGCCCCGCCCCGGCCCCGCCCGCGCCCCGGCCCCGCCCCGGCCCCGCCCCGACCTCGGCGATCTTGCAGTTTCTGTCGCGGAAATGCGGATAAACGTCCCTTATGCCGGGACAGGAACTGCAAGATCGCCGCGGGCAGGCGGGCAGGCGGGCAGGCGGGCAGGCGGGAGCGGGCGGGGAGCGAGGGGTTAGCGCACGTGACCGTCGCCGGTTACGACGTACTTGGTGCTGGTCAGCTCGGGCAGGCCCATCGGGCCGCGAGCGTGCAGCTTCTGGGTGGAGATGCCGATCTCCGCGCCGAAGCCGAACTCGCCGCCGTCGGTGAACCGGGTCGACGCGTTCACCATCACCGCCGCGGCGTCCACCCGCGCGACGAAGTCACGGGCCGCGCTCGCCGAGTCGGTGACGATCGCCTCGGTGTGGCCGGTGCCGAAGCGGCGGATGTGCGCGACCGCCGCGTCCAGCGAGTCCACCACCGCCACCGAGATGTCGGCGGACAGGTATTCGGTGGCGTAGTCCTCGTCGGTCGCCGGGACCACTGCGGCGGAGTGGGCGGCCACCTCGGGTGAGCCGTGCACTGTCACCCCCGCCTCGGCGAACGCGGCCAGCACCAGCGGCAGGAATGCGTCGGCGATGCCCGCGTGCACCAGCAGCGACTCAGCGGTGTTGCAGGTGGACAGGCGTTGTGTCTTGGCGTTCATCGTCACCGCGACGGCCTTCGCCAGGTCGGCGGCGGCGTCGACGTAGACATGGCAGTTGCCCACCCCGGTCTCGATCACCGGCACTGTCGACTCCTCGACCACTGTGCGGATCAGCGACGTGCCACCACGCGGAATGAGCACGTCGACGAGACCCCGGGCGCGCATCAGTTCCTTGACCGAGTCACGGGAGCTGGCGTCGAGCAACTGCACCGCGTCGGCGGGCAGACCGGCCCCGGCGACCGCGTCACGCAGCACCGCGACCAGCGCGGCGTTCGAGTGCGCGGCCGACGACGACCCGCGCAGCAGCGCCGCGTTGCCGGACTTGAGGCAGATCCCGGCGGCGTCCACCGTCACGTTGGGCCGCGCCTCGTAGATGATGCCGACCACCCCGAACGGCACCCGGATCTGGCGCAGCTCCAAGCCGTTGGGCAGGGTGGACCCGCGGACCACCTCGCCGACCGGGTCGGGCAACGCGGCCATCTCACGCAGCGCGTCGGCGATCCCGGCGACCCGACCCGCGTCGAGCGCCAGCCGGTCCAGCACGGCCGCGCTCAGTCCGGCCTCGCGGCCGGCCGCCAGGTCCGTCTCGTTCGCGCTCAGGATCTCCGGGGTACGCGCCACGAGCGCGTCGGCCATCGCCACCAGCGCGGCGTCCTTGACGGTACGGGTGGCGGTGGCCAGGTCGGCGGCGGCGTCCCGCGCCCGCTTCGCCTGCTCGACGACGCTCATCGACTACTCCTCAGCTGGGCAGTTGGCTTACAGCAGCACCAGGTCGTCGCGGTGGACGACCTCTCGTTCGTACGCCGGGCCGAGCGCCGCGGCGAGTTCGGACGTGGAACGGCCGAGCAGCCCGGGTAGCTCCACCGCGTCGTAGTTGACCAGCCCTCGGGCGACCGACGCGCCGGCGGTGTCCACCAGGTCCACGGGGTCGCCGGCGGTGAACGTGCCGTCCACGGCGGTGATGCCGGCCGGGAGCAGCGACTTGCGCCGCCCGACGACGGCGGCGACGGCGCCCGGGTCGAGGTGCAGCCGGCCCCGGGGTGAGGTGGCGTGGGCCAGCCAGAACAACCGGGCCGTCGGACGTCGCCGCTGCGGGTGGAAGAGCGTGCCGACCGGTTCGCCGGCCAGCGCCGGCGTGGCCAGGTCGGCGGCGGTGAGCACCACCGGGATGCCGAAACCGGTGGCGATCCGCGCGGCCTCGACCTTGGTCACCATGCCACCGGTGCCGACGCCGGACCGGCCGGTCCCGCCGATGGTGATGCCGGCGAGATCCGTGTCGTCGCGCACCTCGGCGATCCGGGTCGAGCGCGGGTTGGTGGGGTCACCGGTCCAGAGCGCGTCCACGTCGGAGAGGAGCACCAGCAGGTCGGCGTGCACCAGCGCGGCCACCAGGGCGGCCAGCCGGTCGTTGTCGCCGAAGCGGATCTCCTGGGTGGCCACCGTGTCGTTCTCGTTGACGATCGGCACCGCCCGCAGGTCGAGCAGCTTGCGCAGCGTCCGGTACGCGTTGCGGTAGTGCGCTCGCCGCGTCACGTCGTCGACGGTGAGCAGCACCTGCCCGACGGTGCGGCCGTGCCGGGCGAAGCTGGCCGCGTACCGGCCGATGAGCAGCCCCTGCCCGACGCTGGCGGCGGCCTGCTGGGTGGCCAGGTCGCGCGGACGTCGGGACAGCCCGAGCGGGGCGAGCCCGGCGGCGATGGCGCCGGAGGAGACCAGCACCACCTCGCGCCCCTCGGCGGTGAGTCGACCGAGGGTGTCGACCAGCGTGTCGACGCGCTCGTCGGCCAGCCCGCCGGTGGCGGTGGTCAACGAGGAGGATCCGATCTTGACGACGACCCGCCGGGCCGTCGTGACTGCGTCGCGCACCCGACCATTCTGCGTGGTTACCGCCGCACCGCCCGGCGGCGTTCCCATATGGTGGCGGATTGTGACTCCAGACGAGTACGTCGAGGCGGTTCTCGACCTGGTCGAGCGGATCCCGGAGGGCCGGGTCATGTCGTACGGCGGGGTGGCCGACGCCCTGTCCGAGCGCTCGGGCCGCGCCTCGGCCCGGTTGGTCGGCACCATCATGGCCCGGCACGGGGGCTCGGTGCCCTGGCATCGGGTGGTGACCGCGAGTGGTCGACTGCCGCCGGGACACGAGCGGGAGGCGCGGTCCCGACTGCGGGCCGAGGGGGTGCCGCTGCGCGGCGAGGGTGTGGACATCGCGGCGGCGGGCTGGTCGCCCGATGAGGGGATGTGACCGTCGCCCTAACGTGAGTAATGTTCGGCCCCATGAAAACGCCGCCGGGCCCCGGCTCGCTGCCTCGACGGGTGCACGCCGGCTACGCGCTCGGCTCCCTGGCGACCGGAGCGTTCGGCACCGTGCCCGGTCTGCTGCTGCTGCCGTACCTGACCGACACGCTGGGCGTGGCCGCAGGGCTGGCCGCGCTGCTGGTGCTGCTGCCCAAGGCCTGGGACGTGCTGGTCAACCCGGTCGCCGGGCGGATCTCCGACCGCACCCGGTCGCGGTGGGGCGCCCGCCGGCCGTACCTGCTCGTCGCCGGCCTCGCGCTCGCCGTCCTGTTCGCATCGATCTTCGCCGCGCCGTTCGGTAACGGCTCGGGCGCCGCGGCGTACGTGGCGTTCGCCTTCCTCGCCACCGCCACCGCGTTCGCCTTCTTCCAGGTGCCGTACGTGGCGATGCCGGCGGAGCTGACCGGCGACTACGCCGAGCGAACCCGGTTGATGACCTGGCGGATCGCGGTGCTGGCGCTGGCCATCCTCGTCTCCGGCGCGGTCGCGCCGCTGGTGGTCAGCGCCGGTGGTGACGGCGTGGCCGGGCACCGCTGGATGGGCCTGTTCGTGGCGGTGCTGATCGCCCTCGGCGCCCTCGGCGCGTTCCTGGGGACCCGGTCCGCGCCGACCGGCACCGTGGGCGAGAGCGAGCCGACGCTGCGCGCCCAGCTCGCCGTGGCCGGCGCCAACCGTCCGTTCCGGGCACTGCTGATCTGCTTCGTGGTGCAGTCCGCCGGGGTGGCGACGATCCTGGCCGGGGTCAACTACTTCGCGGGGCAGATCCTGCGCGACGAGGAGAGCGGGCCGACCCTGCTCTTCGTCTGCTTCGTCGGGCCGGCGCTGCTGGTGATGCCGGTCTGGAGCCGGATCGGTGCCCGGCTGGGCAAGCGCACCGCCCTGGTGGTCGCCTCGCTGATCCTTGCCGTCGGGGCCTTCGCCCTGGTCGCCGCGCCGGTGCTGCCGGCGGTCGCCGTCTATCTCCTGGTCGCGCTGATCGGCGTCGGGTACGCCGGTCAGCAGGTCTTCGCATTGGCGATGTTGCCGGACTGCATCGCGCACGAGACGGCGCGCACCGGCCGACGGCAGGCGGGGGTCTTCACCGGGCTGTGGACCGCCGGGGAGACCTTCGGGCTGGCGCTCGGCCCGGGTATTTACGGACTGGTGCTCCAGCTCTCCGGCTACGTGTCCTCCGACACCGGCTCGGCGGCGGCCCAGTCCGACACGGCGAGGCTGGGCGTCCTCCTCGGCTTCACGCTGATCCCGGCCCTGCTGATCGCCCCGCCAATCATCCTGCTCCGCCAGTACACCCTCACCGCCCACAGCGACCTGGTCGATCATGAAGTTGTGCCGGGGGACGAAAGCGTTGACCGCCACGAGAAGGGCACCGTTACCCCATGATCGACGAGAGCAGGGTTGAGGCCGGAGCACTTTCCGCCACCGGGGTTCCGGCGGAAGAGGTTCTGGAAGAGGTGCGCAAGCTGCGGGCGGGTGACGCGCCCACCCACGGGGGACGGCTGTTCGCGTACGTCTACGACCCGGCCGTCCCGGGGCTGGACGAGCTGGCCGCCGCCGCCCACCGGGAGAGCGCGCACGTCAACGGGTTGGACCCGACCGCGTTCCCGTCCCTGCTGGCCATGGAGAACGCGCTTGTCGGCGCCGCCGGCCGGGTGCTGGGCGCCGGCCCCGGGACGACCGCCCCGGACGTCGTGGGCAGCGTCACCAGCGGCGGCACCGAGTCACTGATCCTCGCCGTCAAGACCGCCCGGGACGCCCACCCGGAGATCTCCGAACCCCGGATCGTGGTGCCGTCGAGCGCGCACGCGGCATTCGCCAAGGCGACGCACTACCTGCGGGTGGCGCTGGACGTCGTGCCCGTCTCCCCGGCGACGCTGCGTCCCGACCCGGCCGCGATGGCCGCCGCGATCCGCCCGGAGACGGTGCTGGTCGCCTGCTCCGCGCCGTCGTACGCGCACGGGGTGGTGGACCCGGTGACGCAGATCGCGGCCGCCGCGGCCGAGGCCGGGGTGCGCTGCCACGTGGACGCCTGCTTCGGCGGCTGGACCCTGCCGTACCTGCGTCGGCTCGGGGAGCCGGTGCCGCCGTTCGACTTCGCGGTGCCCGGGGTCACCTCCATCTCGGTCGACCTGCACAAGTACGCGTACGCGCCGAAGGGGGTGTCGGTGCTGCTGCACCGCGACGCCACGTTGCGCGCCCCGCAGTACTTCGCGTACGCCGACTGGCCCGGCTACACCATGATCAACCCGGTGATCGCGTCCACCCGCTCGGGCGGCCCGATCGCCGCCGCGTACGCCACGTTGCGGCACCTCGGCGACGAGGGTTACCTGCGGCTGACCGCCCTCACCCGGGACGCGGTGGCCGGGCTGGCCGACGCGGTCCGCGCCGTCGACGGGCTGCGGCTGATGGCCGAGCCGGAGTCGACGGTCGTCTGCTTCACCGCCACCGACGGTGGTCCCGACCTGTTCGTCCTGGTCGACGAGCTGACCGCGCGGGGCTGGCACACCCAATCCCAGCTGTCGTACGACGGCCTGCCCGCCAGCGTGCACCTCACGGTGACCGCCGCTGTCGCGCCCCGGGTCGCCGAGTTCGGGCCGGACCTGACCGCCTCGGTGGCGGCAGCCAGGGCCGCCGGCCCGGTGCGGCTGCCCGCCGAGCTGGCGGCACTGGTCGGCGCGCTGACCCCCGAGGCGCTGACCCCGGACCTGATCGTCGGCCTGGCCGCCGGGCTGGGGCTGGGTGGCGAGGAGGGGTCGGACGCGGGACCGCTGCCGGAGCGGATGGCACTGGTGAACACACTGCTCGACGCCGCGCCATCGGCGCTGCGCGAGCGGTTGCTGATGGAATTCGTCAGTTTGCTGCAACGCCCCAGTTGGACGCCGAGCTGACCGTGCGGCAGCGGGCCCGGCCTCCGGTGCCGGCCGGGCCCGTTGCCGCAGGTCGATGTCAGACCTCGCCCGGCTCCTCGATGCTCTCGTCGAGCAGTCCCGCCAGCGCTGTCCGGCCGCGGTGCAGCCAGGACTTGATGGTGCCCTCGGCCACCCCCTCCTGACTCGCTATCTCGTTGACCGGCAGGTCGGCGAGGTAGCGCAGGATGACGGCCCGCCGGTGGTGGGCGGGCAGTTGGGCCAGCGCGGCGTCGATCGCCACCCGATCGGGCGTCGGCCCGGCCATCGTGGCCTCGGCTCGCCGTTGCCGGAGCAGGTGGTTGCGCGCGGTTTGAAGCCGCCGCCAACGGCTCCGGGCGAGGTTCAGGGCTACCTGCCGGACCCAGGCGACCGGGTCGTCGTACCGGGCCAGCCGGTCCCACCGGGTCAGGGCCCGGCAGAACGCCTCCTGCGCGAAATCCTGGGCCTGTGCGAGGTCGCCCACGTAGGCAACGAGTTGGCTGGTCACGTTGCGAAAGTGCGCGTGGTAGAAGTCGTCGAAGCTCACTGTCGTGCTGCGCTCTCCGGCCATCGCGGCAACTGCCGTCGGTGGCTCGTTGGCACGGGTCCCCGTCATCACTGTCACTGCCCTCCCCGTTCGCCGTCGGGCCCGTACCCGAGGCGGTCGTACCACTCGCCCAGCGGGGATCGGTTCCGCGGCCCCCGTTGTCGGCGGTCCTGCTCGGCGCGCCGTACCCCCCTAGAAGCCCGGAACGGGCCTCGGGGTTGCCGCCGACGCTGTGGATCGACTGTCGTGTGGAGGACTGAGTGGCGAGGTGGGGTCGGACGCGGGGCCAGCGCCCGGGTGGTGAGCGGAGCGCCGGCCACGTCGTACGCCCCCGTGGCGTACGACGCGGCCGGCGACCGTCAGCCGTAGGTCACCGTCATCTGAACCAGGTTGTCGGCTCTGTTGACGTCCGGCAGGACGTCACGTTCGCTGTCCATCGGCTGGACGTCCACGTCCGCCTTGTTCGTGCTCAACGTGATCCCTTGGAGCACCCGGAAGTCCAGGTCCAGCCGCATCTCCGCCCCGGCGGCCAGCTCACCCAGGCGGCAGGTGATCGGTTCGACGCTGTCGTGGACGCCCGCGCACGTGCCCCACCCGTCGACGTCCGCGCGCACCACAGCGGGCACGCCCAACCGCAGCACCACGTGAGCGACCGGGCCCGTGCCCCGGTTACGGATCCGCACCGTGGCCGTACCCGTCCGGGAGCCGTCGTCGGCAGTTCTCAGCACGAGGTCACCGGTGGTGACGGCGACGTCCGCCAGGTTCGGGTTCGGACCGAAGCTCGTCGGCCCGGAGACCTGGCTGAAGGCGTCACCCTTCCAGCGGTAGCCCCGCCACTGCCGTTGTGACCACCTGGCGTTCCAGCCACCCCCGGGAGCGATGTCACCGACCTGAACGCGAACCGTGCCGTCGCCCACGACATCCAGCGCGAACAGCCACTCCGGCTTGTCGATGGTGGTCGCGACCACCCGCCCGACAGTCGTCGCCTTCCCTTTCTCGTCGCGGTCGAAGGCGACCACCTGCATCGGCCCGCGGGTGCCGAGCACGCACTGCACGAGAGCCACGGTCTCCACCGCGCCGTCTCCGTCGATGTCGCCGTGGTCGAGCGCCAAAAGCCAGTTCGCGCCCTCCCGGGCGTCGGCGGTGAGCCGCGTCTGCGACGTCGGGCAGCCTCGTCCGGCCCGCCATGCCGGCAGGGTCACCGGCACCCCGAGCAACTGGGCCCGGCTGAACCGGCCGTCCGGCACCCCGACGGTCGGGCCGGCGCTGGTCCCGGCAGGGCTGGGGGTCGGACTCGTCGGCGTCGGCGCAGGCGTCGGTGACGCCGAGATGCTCGGCGTCGGGTCGACCGGACCGGGCCGATGGTCCGGGCCGCTCAAGGCCGCGTATCCGACGGCCGACCCGCCGAACAGGGCGAGCGCCGTCGTGGCGGTGGCAGCCAGCCGACGTCGGCCGCGGCCTCGTACGGTCCGTCGAACGGCGGCGGGCCCCGGCGCCTCGACCTCCGCCAGCGCGGTACGGCGGTAACGGGCGAACTCTTCGGCAAGGTCAAGAATCTCCTGCTCAGACATCCCGCACCTCCTCATTGGTGTCGCGTAGGTGAGTGGCGAGCGCGGTTCGGCCCCGGTGCAGCCAGGACTTGACGGTCCCTTCGGCGACCTGTTCCTGGGCGGCGATCTCCGCGACCGTCAGGTCGGCGAGATAGTGCAGTACGACGGCCCGCCGCTGTTTCGGCGGCAACTTCGCCAACGCGATGTCGACGGCGACCCGGTCGGGGCTCGGCTCCGCGACGTGTGTCTCCCGCTGCCGCAGCAGCCACTGCTGGGCGGTCCGCAGCCGCCGCCAGCGGTTGTGTCCGAGATTCCACGCGACCCGACGGACCCAGGCCAGCGGGTCCTGGTATCCGGCGAGCCGGTCCCAGCGGGCGTACGCCCGACAGAACGCCTCCTGGACCAGGTCCTGTGCCTGCCCGCGGTCACCGGTGTACGCGGTCAGCTGCACCACGAGACTGCGGTAGTGGGCGTGGTAGAAGTCGTCGAAGACCAGCTCTGCCGGCGCGGAGGTCGCGGCTCCCGGTGGGTCCGGTGGGCGCCCACCCACCGGCACATCTCGTGTCACAAGCACTTGTCCTCCCCGTGGCGACTGCCGGCATCGTGTTCGCCAGCACCGGTCACACAAGCGAGCGCACCGGTAGGTTGCGCGTCGATCGCTGCCGATCCTTGTCGGCTCGGGGACAATTGGTGGGCCGCTCGGGCCGATCACCGCCGGACCGCGCGGACGCCGGCTGTGATTCACTGTCGGTGAGGAGAGGGGGCGGTCGTGCAGCTGCCGGCAGTGCTCGGCGAGCCGATCCGGTTCGTGCTGAACTGGGGGCGCCGCTACTCGCTCTGGGTGTTCAACTTCGGTCTGGCCTGCTGTGCCATCGAGTTCATTGCCACCAGCATGGGTCGGCACGACTTCATCCGACTCGGCGTGATCCCGTTCGCCCACGGCCCCCGCCAGGCCGACCTGATGGTGGTCTCCGGCACGGTGACCGACAAGATGGCCCCGGCGATCAAGCGCCTGTACGACCAGATGCCCGAGCCGAAGTACGTCATCTCGTTCGGCGCCTGCTCCAACTGCGGCGGCCCCTACTGGGATTCGTACTCGGTGACCAAGGGCGTCGACCAGCTCATCCCGGTCGACGTGTACGTGCCCGGCTGCCCGCCCCGCCCGGAGGCGCTGCTGCACGGCATCCTGCGCCTGCAGGAGAAGATCGCCGCCGAGCAGTCCGGCATCGGAGGTGTGCCGCAACGGGACGTGCTGGCCGCGCCGCTGGACGCCCCGCCCCGCGAGGCCGCCGCACCCCGCTCGGTCTACTCGCTCACCGCCCCGCCGGTACGCCCACCAGCCGCGACCTGAGGGCGGCCGGCCGCCATCCGGAGCTCGTCCGGGTAGCGACTGACCGCCCTACAGTCAGGTCAGCTGGTCGGCAATGCCAGGGTGAACGTGACGGTGTTGTCGCTGGGGTCGACGTCGGAAACTGTCTCGTTCCAGTAGTGCGTCGCCAACTCCACGGTGATGGGGGTCGCCTCGTCCGCCGGGTCGGTCGGCCGGCTGATGAACAGCGCCACGTCGCGCTCCTCACCCTGCATCAGCAGCCCGCCCGGCACGAATGCCTGCGGGCCGTACACCGGGCCGTCGAAGGGCTCGGTAAAGAGGATCATCGACCCGGCGGGCAGCTGCGTGGCAGTCAGCGAGTTGGCGAGCTGCCGGGCGTCACCCGAGTACCGGACCCGGAGCGGCACCCGGCGGGTGTTCTCGGGGCCGTCGGTCACCGGACCGGCCAGCTCGACGGACGCGTTAGCCTGGGCGTCCTGCACATACGTCTGCGGGCGGGCCAGCTTCCCGTCGAGGGAGCGGAACTGTGCGCTGAACGGCACGGTGCCCAGGGACCCGGTCTCGTACGAGTAGGCGGTGACCAGGCCTCCCGCCGCGATCATCGGGTAGCTGCGAGGGGTGGTCAGCACCTGGAACTCCACGGTCGCCCGGCGAGACTCGCCCGGGGCCAGATCGTTGCCACGCGGCAGGGCGCAGGTGCGGACCAACAGCCCTTCCTCCACGCCGTCCGATTCGCAGCGTGACTCCACGCCCCCGGAGAAGGAGCCAGCCACGGCCTCGCGGATCTGGAAATAGATGCCCTGCGTGCTGTCACTGTTGTTGGTGATGGTCACCCGAAGGCTGCCCCGGTAGCCGCGTTCGGTCGGCTCTAGCACCAGCCGGCTCAGCGAGAACGTGGGGGCGTCGGCCGAAGCCGACGGTGCGGCCGAGGCTGGTCCGGCCCCGCCGATCGTCGCCGTCAGGCCGAGTAGTGCGGCGGTGAGTAGGGTCTTCGTTTTGCGGAGCATCTGTATCTGGTCCTCCATGGTCGATGCCCGGCGAGGGACCTGTCGCCGGTCGTGGCGATGCCTCGATCGACGACCGTAACCATGGTGTCCGGGCCCCCGCGCCGTGACCCGGACAGCATGATCGATGGATGGCTTTGTTCGCCACCCCGTTGTGGACCCGCCGGACTAGCCTGCGCACTATGAGCAGCTCAGGGGACCAGCGCTCCGTCCACATCGTCGACGTGCTCACCGAGGAGTTCGGCGCGTCGATGGCGATCGACCCGGCCGCCTTCCGCCGCAAGTTCCGAAAGATGGCGGCGTCGCCGTTCGCCTTCTACCGGGGCAGCGCAGCGCTTTTCTACGCCGACCAGGTCGGCGACTTCGCCGACGACCGGTTCTCCGACGAGCAGACCAGCCGGGTGTGGATCCACGGTGACCTGCACGCGGAGAACTTCGGCACCTACATGAACGCCTCCGGGCAGCTCGTGTTCAACGTCAACGACTTCGACGAGGCGTACGTCGGGCCGTTCACCTGGGACCTGCGCCGGCTCGCGGCCAGCGTGGCGCTGCTCGGCTACGGCAAGGCACTCTCCGACACGGCGATCGGGGAACTGGTGGCCGGGTTCGCCCGGTCGTACCTGACCGAGCTGCGGGCCATCGCCGCCGGCGGTGACGACGCGATCGGTTCGATCACCCTGGACAACGCCGACGGGGTGCTACGCCGGGTGCTCCAACGGGCCCGGCTGAACACCCGCGTGGACCTGCTGGCCGCGCAGACCACCATCGACAACTACGAGCGACGGTTCTCCATCGGCGACGGCGTCTTCGAGATCGACGACGCCACCCGCGACCTGGTCAGCGCCGCCTTCCAGGACTACCTGGGCACCCTGCCAACCGCCTCGACGCAGCTGCGCCCGGTGGCGGCGCGGATCAAGGACGTGGTGCTGCGCAAGGGGGTGGGCATCGGCTCGGCCGGGCTGCCGTCGTACAACCTGCTGCTGGAGGGGCACACCCAGGCGCTGGAGAACGACGTCGTCATCTACATGAAGCAGGCGCAGGTGCCGGCCGTGGCGCGGTACGTCACCGACGAGTCGGTCCGTGGCTACTTCCAGCACCAGGGCCACCGGACCGCCGAGTCGCAGCGGGCGTTGCAGGCGCACGCCGACCCGTGGCTGGGCTTCACCGAGCTGAACGGGGCCGGTCAGCTGGTCGCCGAGGTCTCCCCGTACGCCGCCGACCTGGACTGGTCGGACGTGAACGAACCGGAGGAACTGACCGGCGTACTCGTCGACCTCGGTCGGGCGGTGGCCCGGATGCACTCCGTCGCCGACGACGAATCCAGCCACGACCTGGTGGACTACTCCACCGAGGAGGCGATCGTCGCGGCGGTGGACGCCGACGAGCAGGGATTCGTTGCCCACCTGGTGGACTTCGCGCACGCGTACGGGGTGCGCGCCCGCCAGGACCACCAGCTCTTCGTCGACCTGTTCCGCAACGGTCGACTGCCGGGCATCTGATCGGGCGCGGCGTCGCTCAGGACGCGAACTCCAGCACCACCTTGATGTCGTCCGGCCCGGGGGTGTACGCGTCGGCGTACCGGTTCACCGGCACCCGCCGCGTGATCAGCGACTCGAGCCAGACCTGGTCGGCGCGGGCGAGCGCCTGCGCGGCCATGGTCCAGTGTCGCCGGTTGGCGTTCACCGAGCCGAACACCACGTTGTTCTCCAGCACCAGCGCCCGGTTCAGGGCCCCGGCGTCGAAGTCGATGCTCCGGCCACCGCTGGACACCCCGGCCAGGCAGACGATCCCGGTGGGGGCGGCCTTGCACATGACGTCGAGGACCACTGTGGGAGCGCCGGTGCACTCGATCACCACGTCCGGCTCGAAGGGCAGGTCGTTGACCGGCACCGTGTGGTAGGTGGCGCCCAGCCCGGCGACCAGCTCCGGCTTCGGGCCCTCGGTGTTGCGGTCCAGCACGTGGACGGTGAGCCCACGCTGGGTGCCGAGCAACGCGGCCAGCAGACCGATCGGCCCGGCCCCGGTCACCAGGACGGTCTGCGGCTGCCACTCGGCCCGGTGCCCGATCCGCTCGATGTGGTCCCAGGCCTTCGCCACCACACTCGTCGGCTCCAACAGCACCCCCACCTGGGCCAGCGTCGGGTCGAGCGCGACAGCGAACCGCGGTTCCACCCGCCAGCGGTCCCGGGCGAACCCGGCCAGTGCCTTGATGCCGTGTTCGGTGTACTGACCGTTACGGCACATGTCCCACTCGCCGACCGCGCAGTTCGGGCAGGGCACCGGGTCGGGATACCTGACGATTCCGGCCACCAGGTCACCGGGTTGCAGGGTGCCGCTGGAATCCTCGATCACCCGGCCCAGTGACTCGTGCCCGATGACCAGGCGCTCGGCACCCGGCGGTGCCTCGCCGTACTCCCCGGCGATGATCTCGTGGTCGGTGCCGCAGATCCCCACCGCCAGCGCCTCGACCAGGACAGAGCCCTCCTCGGCAGCCGGCTCCGGCTGATCGTCGACGAGGCTCAGTGAGTTGGCGACCCCAGGTTTTACCGTCACAGCGCGCACGTCCTCATCTTTCCCCGCCCAGGCGTGCGCCGCGCCCAAAGCCGGCAGATCGTCGGGCATCGGCGGCGGCCAGGTGCGGCCTCGGCCGGCACTAGGATCAGCGGCATGACTCCCGAAGAGGTCGGCGCTCGACTGGTCGCGCTGCTCGCGCCGGCTGAGGCGACCCCGTCGGTCTCCGGCGGGCAACGTTTCGCCCGGGCCACCGTCGACGTGCCACCCACGAGTTGGCTCACAGCGGTTTCGGCCGCCCGCGACGACGCCGAGCTGGCCTGTGACTTCTTCGACTGGCTCTCCGCCGTCGACGAGTTGGCCGAGGGCTTCGACGTGGTGGCGCACCTCTGGTCGACGCGACTGCGGCACGGCGTGCTGCTGCGTACCCGGCTGCCTCGCGGCGCGCCCATTGTCGCCTCGGTGGTCGACGTCTACCCCGGTGCCGCCTGGCACGAGCGGGAGACGCACGAGATGTTCGGCATCGACTTCGCCGGGCATGAGTCGCTGCTGCCGCTGCTGCTGCCGCCGGAGTTCGAGGGTCACCCGCTGCGCAAGGAGTTCGTGCTGGCCTCCCGGGTGGCGAAGCCCTGGCCGGGCGCGAAGGAGCCGGGCGAGTCCGAGGCCGGCGGCGGACGTCGACCGATCCGCCCGCCGGGCGTTCCCGCTCCGGGCGAGTGGGGGCCCACGCCCACCCCGGCCGGCGCCGGAGGAGTGGGGGAGGGCCCGCGTGGCGGCACCCCCGCCAGACCGGCCCGTGAGCGTCCGGCGCGGCCCGCCCCGGGGGCCCGCCCGGCGCGTACCCCCCGCCCGGTCGGTGCCACCGACGGCCCGACCCTTGCCGACCAGCCCGCGCCCGACGCAGGCCCGGCCGCACCTGACCAACCTGGCGCCGGCCCGACTGCCGCGCCCGGCGCGGCCACACGCGAAAAGCCTGTGTCCGGCGGGCCGGCTGCCGAGCCCGTTCCCGGCGTTGACGAGGCCGGCCACGCGGCGTCCGGCGCGGCCACACCCGACAAGCCCGGCGAGGGCTCAGCCGCGTCGGGTGGCGAGCCGGTCGAGGACCCGCCGGGCCGCGATGGCCGGAGCGACCACGACGGGGGTACGGCCTGATGCCGCTCTGGTTGGAGTTGGTGCTCCGGATCGGCGGCGTGGTGGTCGCTTTCCTCACCCTGCCGTTGCTTGTCGGCCAGGCCGAGCACAAAGTGATGGCGCACATGCAGGGTCGGCTCGGCCCGATGTACGCGGGCGGCTTCCACGGCTGGGCGCAGCTCGTGGCCGACGGGGTCAAGTTCGTGCAGAAGGAGGACATCACCCCGCGCGAGGCGGACCGGGCGGTGTTCCGGTTGGCGCCGGCGGTGGCCCTGGTGCCCTACCTGTTGGTGTTGCTCGTCATTCCGCTCGGTCCGAACGACCTGGTCGGGCAACCGTTGGACATCGGCCTCTTCTTCGTGCTGGCCGTGGTCGGCGTCGGGGTGGTGGCGGTGCTGATGTCGGCGTGGGCGTCGGCCAACAAGTACAGCCTGCTGGGCGGGTTGCGCGGGGCGGCCCAGCTGCTCGGTTACGAGCTACCGCTGGTGCTGGCCGCCGCGTCGGTGGCGATGGCGGCCGGCACGCTCAGCCTGTCGGGCATCGTCGAGGCGTGGCAGCCGTGGTGGCTGCTCTGGCAGGCACCCGCGATGATCATATTTTTCGTCGCCGGGCTGGCCGAGATCCGTCGACCACCGTTCGACATGCCGGTTGCCGACTCCGAGCTGGTCTTCGGCTACATGACCGAGTACACCGGGCTGCGGTTCGCGTTCTTCCTGCTCGCCGAGTACGTCGGCATCGTGGTGATCGCCGCGCTGACCACTGTGCTGTTCCTGGGTGGTTGGCAGGGCCCGTTCGCCGACGACCAGTTGGGCTGGCTCTGGACGCTGCTCAAGATCTTCGCGGTCTCCTTCGTGATTATCTGGCTCCGGGTTTCCTACCCCCGGCTACGCGAAGACCAACTCCAACGCCTCTGCTGGCTGGTCCTGGTCCCGGCCTCGTTGGCGCAACTGGTCCTGACCGCAGCCGTCCGCATAGCGCTGTAACCACGCCCTGCCCTGTCGCCCGGGTCCGCCCTGCCCTCCCGCCCCGCCCGGCCCTGCCCCGCCCGGCCCTGCCCTGCCCCGCCCGGCCCTGCCCTGCCCCGCTCGCCCCGCCGCCCCTGCTGCGTCGATCATGGAGTTGTGGTGGGTGACAAAGCTCCCGGACAGCAATAATCCAGGCACCACAACTCCATGATCGACGGGGCGAGAGGTCACCGACCCGCGATCTTGCACTTACTGTGCCGACAGAAGGGGCAAATTGCTCGAACCGGCAACCGAAACCGCAAGATCGGCGGCGCGGGCGGGGCGAGCGCGTGGCGCGCACGGGCACGGGGCGGGGGCGCGGGGGGTGCGGGGGTTGCTTGTTTAGGGCAGCGGGGTGTGGGCGGGGTCTACGGGCTCGACCGGGGGTGGGGGTGGGGTGCCGTCGCCGAAGGGGCGGCCACCCAGCGCTTCCCGATCGTGTGGGGTGAGCCAGTTGGACAGGTCCGGGCCGAGCGGCACGATCCCGGTCGGGTTGATGTCGCGGTGCACCTCGTAGTAGTGCCGCTTGATGTGGTCGAAGTCGATGGTGTCGCCGAAACCGGGAGTCTGGAACAGGTCCCGGGCGTACGCCCACAGCACCGGCATCTCGCTCAGCTTCTGCCGGTTGCACTTGAAGTGGCCGTGGTAGACCGGGTCGAAGCGGACCAGCGTGGTGAACAGCCGCACGTCGGCCTCGGTGATGGTGTCGCCGACCAGGTAGCGCTGGTCGGTCAACCGCTCGGTGAGCCAGTCAAGCCGGTCGAAGAGCCGGTGGTACGCCTTGTCGTACGCCTCCTGGCTGCCCGCGAACCCGCACCGGTAGACGCCGTTGTTGACGTCCCGGAACACCACGTCGTTGACCTCGTCGATCTGTTCCCGCAGGTGCTCGGGGTAGAGCTGCGGTGCGCCCTCGCGGTGGTACGCCCCCCACTGCGTGGACAGGTCCAGGCTCATCTGCGCGTAGTCGTTGGTCACCACCTGCCCGGTCGGCACGTCGACGATGGCCGGCACGGTGATGCCACGCTCGTAGCCGGGGAAGCGCTTGAAGTACGCCTCCTGGATGCGCTCGATGCCGAGTACCGGGTCCCGGCCGTCGGGGTCGAGGTCGAAGGTCCAGCTCCGGGCGTCGTGGGTCGGGCCGGCCACCGCCATCGAGATGGCGTCCTCCAGACCGAGCAACCGCCGCACGATGATCAGGCGGTTGGCCCACGGGCAGGCCCGGCTGACCGCCAGCCGGTACCGGCCCGGCTCGACCGGGTATCCGTCGCGCCCGTCCTCGGTGATCCGGGTGGCGATGTACCGCTGGTCGCGGGTGAACTCGCCGCCCGGCTCGACGTACTTGCCGCCTTTTTCCTCGCCCACGTCGCCCTCGCCCTCCCGGTCTGTTCTGTTGTTTCTACCCAATCCTCGCGGATCTACGGCGCACAGTGGTCCCGGATACCCTGCCGGCATGACGGATGTGGAGGCGGCGGCCCGGCGGTTCATCGCCGATGTGTGGAATGCCCGCCAGGAGGAGTCGGCGTACGAGCTGGTCGCCGAGGAGTGCCCGGGGCTGGGCGGCACCGGGCCGGAGGCGACGTTGGCCTGGCACCGCGAGCGTCGGGCGGCCTTCCCGGACCTCCGCTACAAGATCGTCGACGTGGTCGCGGCCGGCGAGCGGGTGGCGGTGCACTGGCGGGCCGCGGGCACCCACGCCGGGCAGTTCGGGCCGGTGCCGCCGACCGGGCAGGTGGTCAGCTACTCGGGGGCGACGTTCCTGCGCTTCGACACCGCGGGCCGGATCGTCGAGGTGTGGAGCTGCAACGAGTTGTTCCAGTTGTTGCAACAACTCGGCGTCGAGATGCTCCCACCGGCCGTGGTCAGCGGACCCGGGGCGTGATCCGGCTGTTCCGCAGGTGACCGCGCTCCTCGGGTGAGCCCTGAGGTCGTCGACCTGTGGGTGGTGGTCGCGCGCGCAGTGGCCACAGGGCAGGATGGTCGACATGAGCGACCCCAGCGAGCGCGGTGACACCAGCGAGCGCGGCCTCCCCGGCGCGGGCCTGGTGAAGGGGCTGGCGGTCACCCTCAAGACGATGACCAGCCGGTCGACCACTCAGCAGTACCCCGATGTGGCCCCCGAGCTGCCGCCCCGTTCGCGTGGGGTGATCGCGCTGTCGGAGGAGAACTGCACGGTCTGCATGCTCTGCGCCCGGGAGTGTCCGGACTGGTGCATCTACATCGACTCGCACAAGGAGGAGGTGGTGGTGCCCGGCGCCGCCCGCCCCCGCCAGCGCAATGTGCTCGACAAGTTCGACATCGACTTCTCGCTCTGCATGTACTGCGGCATCTGCATCGAGGTCTGCCCGTTCGACGCGCTCTACTGGTCACCGGAGTTCGAGTACGCCGAGTACGACATCAAGGACCTGCTGCACGACAAGGACCACCTCGGTCAGTGGATGGCCACCGTTCCGCCGCCGCCCGCGCACGACCCGAACGGCGAGCCGGCCAAGGAGGAGACCTCCGCCGCGCGCAAGGCGGCCGCCGCACGTCCCGCTCCACCGGCGGTACGCCCCGACGCCGACCAGGACCCGGCGTCGTGAGCGCCCGGGCCGCAAGGGCGCTCCGGTGACCGGCGCGGACGTGCTGCTGCTCGCCCTCGGCGCGGTGGCGGTCGGCGCGGGCGTGCTGGTGGTGACCACGAAACACCTGGTCCGGGCCGGGCTGTACCTGGTGGTGTGCCTGGGTGCGTTGGCCGGTGACTTCCTGGTGCTCAGCGCCGAGCTGGTGGCCTGGGTGCAGGTGCTGATCTACGTGGGCGCGGTGGTGGTCCTGCTGCTGTTCGCGGTCATGCTGACCCGGGCCCCGATCGGCGCTTCCGACGACCTGGACCGGCCGGGCTGGCCGGCCGCGCTGATCGGTGGCGGCGCCGGGCTGGGGCTGGCCGCGTTGCTGGTCGACGCGTACCGGTGGAGCACGGTCACGTTGCCTGACGCCGGCACCGCCGAGCGGCTGGGCGAGCAGATCTTCCAGTCCTGGGTGCTGCCGTTCGAGGTGCTGTCGGTGCTGCTGCTCTCCGCGCTGGTGGGCGCGATCGTGCTGTCCCGGCCGGACATCGGCCGTGCCGCCCCGCAACGCGACGCAGGCGACCTGGTCGACAGCGAGCCCGGGGGGCGCCGGTGAGGCCGGTCATCCCGTACGTCACCGCCGCGCTGCTGTTCGGCCTCGGCGTGTACGGCGTACTGCGCCGCCGCAACGCGGTGCTGGTGCTGATGTCGGTCGAGTTGATGCTCAACGCTGTCAACCTGATCCTGGTCACCGCGGACACCACCGCCCGCGCCGTGCTCCCGCACTCGGGGCAGGTCTTCGCGTTGTTCGTCATCGTCCTCGCCGCCGCCGAGATCGGGGTGGGGCTGGCGATCGTCCTTCAGCTCTACCGGTTGCGGGCGACCGTCGCGGTGGATGACGTGCCGCTCACCGAGTCGCCGGATCCCTCCGTCGGGCGTGAGCCGGTCGTCGCGGACTCGGAGGTTGGCCGGTGACCGGGCTGCTCGGGGCGCTGCTGCCCGCCGTACCGCTGGTTGCCGGGTTGCTCGGTCTGCTGCTGCCACCGGCCCCCCGGCGCGACAGCGCGACCGGCGGCGACCGGGCCCGGTCGGCCGCCGTGACGCTCGGCGTCACCGGTGCGGCCGGCGCGCTGGCGTTGGCCGTCGCTCTGCTGTTCACCGTCGACGGGGCGACGGAAACGTCGACCACCTGGGTCGACTTCGGCGGGCTGGCGGTGACCCTCGGCGTACGGCTGGACGGCGCCGCCGCGCTGGTCGCGGTGGCGGTCACCGCGGTCGCCCTGGCCGTGCAGGTCTACTCGATCGGCTACCTGCGGCGCGGACCGCACGACGACGTCGACGTGGACCACCGCTACCCGCCCTACGCCGCCCAGATCAGCCTCTTCACCGGTGCCATGCTGCTGGTGGTGGTCGCCGGCGACCTGATCATGCTGTTGGTCGGCTGGGAGGTGATGGGCCTCTGCTCGTACCTCCTGATCGCCCACGACCGCCGACTGGCCGGCGCCCCCGCCGCCGCCATGAAGGCGTTCCTGGTGACCCGGGTCGGTGACGTCGGGTTCCTGCTCGGCATCGCGCTGCTGGGTGTGTCGACGGGCAGCTTCCGGATCGCCGACGTGCTCGCCCACGACCATTCTGGCGCGACGTTGACCGCTGCCGGCCTGCTGCTGCTCGCCGGTGTGGCCGGCAAGAGCGCGCAGTTCCCGCTGCACACCTGGTTGCCGGACGCGATGGCCGGCCCGACCCCTATCTCCGCGCTGATCCACGCCGCGACGATGGTCGCCGCCGGGGTGTACGCGGTGGCCCGGCTCTACCCGCTGTTCACGGCCGCGCCGGTGACGCTGACGGTGCTGGGGGTGCTCGGGGCGATCACGTTGCTGCTCGGCGCGCTCGCCGCCACCGCCCAGGACGACATCAAACGCGTGCTGGCCTGGTCGACGGTGTCCCAACTGGGTTACATGACCGGCGCGCTGGCGGTCGGTTCACCGTCGGCCGCACTGTTTTATCTGCTCACCCACGCCGCCTTCAAGGCGCTGCTGTTCCTCGCCGCCGGTGCCGTGATCCACGCCGTCGGCACCACGCTGATGTCGGAGATGGGCGGGCTGCGGCGCAGCATGCCGGTGACGTTCTGGTGCACCGTGGTGGGCCTTGGCGCGTTGGCCGGGGTGCCGCCGCTGGCCGGTTTCTGGAGCAAGGACGGCGTGCTGACGGTCGCCGAGTCGGCCGCGCTGGAGGGCACCGGGCCCGCCCCGTCCTGGGTGGGCTGGATCGTCTGGATCGCCGGGCTGGTCGGCGTGGCGGTCACCGCCTGGTACGCGGGCCGGCTGCTGCTGCGCGCCTTCTTCGGCGCTCCGCGCCTGCCCCTGCTCCAGCCGCACGACCCGCCGGCCGTGCTGCGCTGGCCGGTGCTGCTGCTGGCCGTGCCGGCCGCGCTGCTCGGTCTGGCCGGGTTCGTCGGGGTGTTCGCCGACCGCCTGCGGTTCCCCACCGTCCCGGTGGCGGGCTCCGAGGACGGCCTGGTCCACCTGGGGCCGGGGGTGCTGCTGCCGCTGGCGTTCCTGCTGTTCGGCGCCGCGCTGGTGACGCTGGGCTGGCGGCGCGACCCGGCCGCCGACCCGGCCGCCGCGCTGGGTCCGCTGCGGCCGGTCTTCGCCCGCGCGTTCCGGCTCGACGACGTCCAGCGCACCCTCGTGGTACGTCCCGTCCGCGCGCTGGCCCGCGCCGCGCGTACGGGTGACGAGGTGGTGGTGGACGGCGCGGTCGAGGGCAGTGGGCGAGCCGCGTCCGGTCTGGGCGCGGGGCTGGCCGCGCTGCACCGCGCGGCGCTGCCCCGGGCCGCCGCCGGCGTACTGGCCGGTGCTCTGCTGATCGGCCTGGCCGCCGCCCTGGTTGGAGTTAACCGATGATGTTGGGGCAGGGGTTGCTGGTCACGGTGCTGGCGGTGCCGGCGCTGGGTGCGGTCGCGGTGGCGGCGACGCCCCGGGACCGGGCGGCCCGGTTGGTCGGCACCGTCGCGGCGGCGTTGACCCTGCTGGCAGCGGTGCCGCTGGTGTTCGGCCGTCAGGACTGGCTGGTCTGGTCGGGTAACGAACCGGCGGTGCTCCCGTGGCATCACCTGGATCTGCCCTGGGTGCCCGGTCTGGAGTTGCGCTTCCACCTCGGCGTCGACGGCATCTCCTGGCCGCTGGTGGTGTTGACCGCGCTGCTCACGTTGCTCTGCTGCGCGTACACCATGTGGCGGGTTCCGGACGGCGGCAGCGGCCGGGCGCTCGTCGCGCTGCTGCTGGTGGTCGAGGTGGGCATCCTGGGCACCTTCCTCGCCCTGGACCTGGTGTTGTTCTTCCTCTTCTTCGAGGTCGTCCTGCTGCCGATGTACGCGATCATCGCCGGCTGGGGTGGCACGGACCGGCGTCGGGCGGCCCGGAAGTTCGCCCTCTACACGCTGTTCGGCTCGGTGCTGCTGCTGGTCGGCGTGTACGTCGTGGTCGCCGCCGCCGGCACCGCCGACCTGGTGACGCTGACCGGTGGCGCGGGGATGTCCCGGGGCACCCAGTTGGCCGCGTTCACACTGCTCGCGTTGGCGTTCGCGGTGAAGAGCCCGCTGTGGCCGTTGCACTCCTGGCTGCCCGACGCGCACACCCAGGCACCCACCGTGGGCAGCGTCGTGTTGGCCGGTGTGCTGCTCAAGATGGGCACGTACGGCCTGATCAGGGTCGCGGTGGGGGTCGCACCGGAGGGCGCCCGTTGGGCCGCGCCGGTGCTCGGTGTGCTGGCCGTCGCCGCGATCCTGATCGGTTCGCTGGTCTGCCTGGCCCAGTCGGAGGTCAAGCGGCTCATCGCGTACTCCAGCGTGGGGCACATGGGCTTCGTGCTGCTGGGCGTCGCCACGCTGACCGCCACCGGCATCCAGGCGGCGTTGATCGGCAACGTCGCGCACGGGGTGATCACCGGCCTGCTGTTCTTCCTGGCCGGGGCGGTGAAGGACCGTACCGGCACGGGCACCCTCACCGACCTGTCCGGGCTGCGGGAGACCTCGCCCCGGTTGGCGGGTCTGCTCGCGTTCGCGGCGATCGCGTCGCTGGGCCTGCCCGGCCTGGCCGGTTTCTGGGGTGAGGCGTTCGCGGTGATCGCCGCCGTGCAGGTGGGCGGTCCGCTCTGGACCACCCTCGGGGTGCTGGCGGCGGTCGGTGGGGCGCTCACCGCCGCGTACTTCCTGCGGTTGCTGCGCCAGGTCACCCACAACCGGCCGAGCCCCGCCGTCGGTCGGGTCGGCCCCGGCCTGGCCGGTGCGGAGTTGACCGCCTGGGTGCCGCTGGTGCTGCTCGCGTTGGCCATCGGGCTGGCACCGACGCTGGTCCTCGGTGTCGCCGAGGCTCCCGTCGACGCCCTGATCGGAGTGGTGTCCCGGTGAGCGCGAGGAGTGCAGCGGAGCGGAGCCCCGCAGTCGCGAACGAAGGCGAGCCCCGATGACCGTCGTGCAGAGCGTGGACAGCGTCGCGCTGCTGCCGGCCTACCTGGCCGCCGGCACGGCCGTGCTCGTGCTCATCACCGATCTGCTCGTGGCCCGGCCACGGGCCACCATCGCCGTGGCCGCGCTCGGCGCGCTCGGCACCGCCGTCGGTTCCGCGCTGGTCGGGGCGGGTGCCGAGCGGCGCACGTTCTGCGTGGGCGCCGACTGCTCCTGGATCTTCGGCGGTCGGGCTGCCCTGATCGCCGTGGTGGTCGCGCTGCTCACGGTGGGTGTGCTCGGGCTGTCGGTGCCCGCGCTACGGGCCGGGCGGTCACCGGTCGGGGAGTACGCCTTCCTGTTGGCCTGCTCGATGACCGGCGGCGTGGTGCTCGGCGCGGCCGGCGACCTGATCACGCTGATCGTCGCCCTGGAGACGCTGACCCTGCCGCTGTACGTGCTGGTCGGCCTGCGCCGGGGGAGCCTCGCGAGCGCCGAGGCCGCGTTGACCTTCTTCGTGGTCAGCGTGGTGGCGACGACGCTGACCCTGCTCGGCGCGGCGCTGCTCTACGCGGTGACCGGTGGGCTGCACCTGGACCGGCTCGGCGCGCTGCTCGCCGAGCAGCCAGAGGTGCGGGACCTGCCGTTGACCACCGCCGCGGTGGCGGTGCTGCTGGTCGGCCTGGCCTTCAAGGTGGCGGCGGTGCCGTTCCACGCCTGGGCGCCGGCCACCTACGACGGCGCGCCGCTGCCGGTGGCCGCGTACCTGTCCACCGCGTCGAAGCTGGGCGGCCTGGTCGCCCTGCTCGCCGTGGTGCAACGGGCGCTGCCCGCTGATCAGACCGGTCCGGTGCTCGCCCTGCTCGCCGTGCTCACCATGACCGTCGGCAACCTGGTCGCCCTACGTCAGCGGCGGACCGTCCGGCTGCTCGCCTGGTCGTCCGTCGCGCAGGCCGGCTACATCCTCGCCCCGCTGGGAGCGTTGGCGCTGGCCGCCGGACGCACGGACGAGGCACGGTCCGCCGCGTACGCGGCTGCCATCGCGTACGCCGTCTTCTTCGTGGTGTTGGAGTTGGCCGCGTTCGCCGGAGTGACCGCGCTGCGGCCGACGGGTGCGGACGGCGGCACGCTGGACGACCTGCGCGGGGCAGCCCGACGGCACCCGTGGCGAGCTGCGGCGTTCGGTCTCGCGCTGGTGGGTCTGGCCGGTCTGCCGCCAGGGCTGGCTGGCCTGTTCGCGAAGGTGACAGTGGTCCGGACGCTGCTGGACGGTGGCGCGGCCTGGCTGGCGCTGGTGGTGGCGTTGAACGCCGTGATCGGGCTCGCCTACTACCTGCGGGTGACCGCCGCGCTGTGGGCACCGACGCCTCTCGCCGCCCCGAACGTCGGCGGCGCCGCGGCCGTACCCGTGGTGGGTGTGGTGGGGGTGGTGCTGGCGGTGGCGACGGTGGCCGCCGTGGTGCTGGGTGTCGCCCCGCAGCTGGTGCTCGACCTGGCCGGCCGTTGACCTGACCTGCGGCCCCGGTCTCAGTGAACTCTCAGCGTTGAGACGGATGGTTGACGGGTACCGGGTTGTTGGACCGGTCAGCGGATCCCGGTGATCCGTGCACCGAAGGAGACATCGTGCACCACAACCGTCTGAAGACCGCAGCGCTGCTCGGCCTGCTCAGCGCCCTGATCCTGGCGGTGGGCTACTGGTTCGGCGGCAGCGGCGGCCTGGTCATCGCCGTCGTCGTGTCTCTGGTCATGAACGGCGTCACCTACTTCTACTCCGACAAGCTCGCACTGCGCTCGATGGGGGCGCAACCGGTCACCGAGGCACAGTTCCCCGAGCTGTACCGGATGGTCCGGGAGTTGGCCACCGACGCCCGGCAGCCGATGCCGCGGCTCTACGTCAGCCCCACCGCGCAGCCCAACGCGTTCGCCACCGGCCGCAACCCGCAGCACGCTGCCGTCTGCGTGACCCAGGGCATCACCGAGATCCTCGACTACCGTGAGCTGCGCGGCGTGATCGGGCACGAGCTGTCCCACGTCTACAACCGGGACATCCTGATCTCCAGCGTGGCCGCCGGCCTGGCCAGCATCATCACCCTGCTGGCGAACCTCGCCTTCTTCATCCCGCTGGGCGGCGGGGACGACGAGGATCGACCCAACCCCGCTGTGCTGCTGCTCACCCTGATCCTGGGCCCGATCGCGGCCACCGTGATCCAGTTGGCGATCAGCCGGAGCCGCGAGTTCCAGGCGGACGCCTCGGGCGCCGAGCTGAGCCGCGACCCGCTGGCCCTGGCCAGCGCGCTCCGCAAGATCGACGCGGTGGCCCGACGTCGGCCGTTGCCGGCCCAGGGGCAGCTCACCAGCACCGCCCACCTCATGATCGCCAACCCGTTCCGGGGTGGCGGCATGGCGGCGCTCTTCTCCACCCACCCCAAGATGGAGGACCGCGTCGCCCGGCTGGAGCAGATGGCCCGCAACTCGGGGCCGGTGCAGTTCCAGCGCTGACCCGCTGAACACCGCCTCCGCCCGTACCTGGCCACGCCGGGTACGGGCGGAGTGCTGTATTTCCGTTGTCTACCGGCCGAGTGATGGCGTTAGGGTCATAACGGCTCACGCTCATTACATCCCCGGGAGGTTCACGGTGACCGCGCTGCGTCAGTACCTGGGTGTCTGGCGGATCCCCGGCGCGCCCATGCTGCTGATCACCGGCATCATCGGGCGGCTCGGAATCGGCATGACCCCGCTGGCGCTGCTCCTGGTCGTCGAGCAGGTGACCGGGCGCTACTCGCTGGCCGCCATCGCCGGCGGCATCTACGCCCTCGCCGGCGCCGCGCTCAGCCCGGTGGCCGGACGGATCGCCGACCGGGTCGGCCCCAGCCCCGTCCTGCTGCTCACCGCCGTGGCCCACCCGCTGGCACTGATCGGGCTGCTGCTGGCCAGCCGCTCCGGCGACGACGCGCTCCCCGTCATCTACCTCGCCGCAGGCGTGGCCGGTGCCACCTACCCGCCGCTGAGCGCCGCCATCCGAGGCGCCTGGAACGACCTGACCAGCCCCAACTCCGGCCGATACCACCTCCGCAACACCGCGCTGGCCGCCGAGACCACACTGTTCGAAATCGTCTTCGTCCTCGGCCCACTGCTCGTCGCCGGCTTCGTCCTCGTCGCCGACGCGGCAGCCGCGCTGATCGGTGCGGCAGTGGTCACCCTGGTCGGCACGACCGCCGTGGCCCTCGGTCGGGTCATGCGCGGCTGGCGTCCGCACCCGCAGGAACACCACGCGCGCGGCCTCGGCCCGCTACGGGTCGCCGGCTTCCCGGCCCTGCTGATCTGCGTCGCCGGCCTCGGCATCGCGTTCGGGGCCGCCGGTGTGATCGTGCCGGCGTTCGCGAGCGACCACGCCACCGGCGACCCGGAGAGCCTCGCCGGCGTCCTGCTCGCCGTCTGGGGGATCGGCAGCGCCATCGGCGGGCTCTGGTTCGGCGTCCGCAAGCCAGCACCGAACATGACCCGACAGTTCGCCCTGCTGCTCGCCGCGCTGGCCGCCACCTTCGCCGTCTTCGCGGTGATGCCCAACCCACTCGCGCTGGGTGTCGCGCTGATCGCCGGCGGGGCCACCATCGCGCCCGCGCTGACCCTGGAGAACACCCTGGTCGGCCGGATCGCCCCGACCGGGATGTTGAACGAGGCGTACACCTGGGTGGTCACCGTCGCTGTGGCGTCGAGCGCCGCCGGCGGCTCGGTGGCCGGAGTGATCGTCGACCACGCCGGTGGCGTCCGCTGGGCGTTCCTGTTCGCCGGGGCCGCGGTCGCCGTCGGGGCGGCGGTCGCCGCACTACCCGCCGGGCCCATCGCCCGCGCCGAAACCACCGCGGTACGCGCCGAACACCCCGTCCCCGTCTGACCTGCTGTCTTCGGGCTGGTCGCTCGCGTCGTGGTCGGCTCGCGTCGTGGTCGGCTCGCGTCGTGGGTCGGCTCGTGTCGTGGTCGGGTTGCCCTTGATCGACTCGGCTTCCTGAAAGTCGCGGCGTCCCAGTCGCCCGGACGCCCCGACTTTCAGAAAGCCGAGTCGATCTCAGCTGGACGCCGTGTGGCCGGGGACCGGATCGCTGTGGATAGCCGTCAGCGGTAGTTGTTGAACTGGAGTGCGACGCCGAAGTCCTCGCCCTTGAGCAGCGAGATGACCGCCTGGAGGTCGTCCCTCTTCTTGCCGGTGACCCGCAGCTGGTCGCCCTGAATCTGCGCCTGCACGCCCTTGGGGCCCTCTTCGCGGATCTTCTTGCTGATGGCCTTGGCCTTGTCCGTCTCGATGCCCTGGATCACCTTGCAGTCGATCTTGAAGATCTTGCCCGACGGGCGCGGCTCCCCAGCATCCAGCGACTTCAGCGAGATGTTCCGCTTGACGAGCTTCTCCTTGAACACGTCCAGCGCGGCGCGGACGCGCTCCTCGGTCTCCGCCTGAAGGCCAATCGCCTCCTCGCCGGACCAGGAGATCTCAGCGCCGGTGCCACGGAAGTCGAACCGCGTCGCAAGCTCCTTCTCCGCCTGACGAAGGGCGTTGTCGACCTCCTGACGGTCAACCTTGCTCACGATGTCGAACGACGGGTTCGCTGCCATGATTCTGCTCCTGCTGTCCGGCGGTCTGGGCCTGCCGTCGGCCGCCGACCAGCGGCACGACCCCCTGACCGTACCCGGTTGCGTAGGTGCCGGGGGGAGCCGCTATCCTTGCTTCCGCCGCCGCGTTACGACGCGGTGGGGTGCCCTGGCGGGTTGCCCGAGCGGCCAATGGGAGCGGACTGTAAATCCGTCGCGAAAGCTTCAGAGGTTCGAATCCTCTACCCGCCACCAGGTGCAGATACGGCCCCTGACCAGCAGAAATGCTGATCCGGGGCCGTTGTCGTTGGTCTGGCCGAGTCCGGCTGAGTCCAGGCGTTGACGACTGGTTGTGGGCAGATGGTGGGCAGGTCGATCTTGCCCGTCAGGGCTTCTCTGGGCTGCGAACGCTCGTGCTCTGGGGAGTCGCCGGCCCGGCGCGAACACGCCTGGAGTGACCGGCTGAGGGCTGCTTGTGGGCTTCGCTGACTGCAGGGCTAGGCCGGGGGCAAGCCAGTCCCGGGGTTGGACTGGCGCGGCAGTCGGAAGCCCTGGCCCTCGATCAGGTCGACATGCTGGCTTCCGTGCCGCCCGGCCGTGCGCGTGCTGCGTCTGGATCAGCTGAGTTCGGGGCGGCGGTCCGGCGGTAGTCGGTGGCTCTCCGCCCCGGCGCCGGAGGCGACCGGGGCGGCTTGCCGCCGGCCGGCTCACCGCCCGCGCCGCGCGGAGCGCGGCGCCTTGATCCAGAACAGAAGAAGTCGGCAACAGCGTGAGGGTGGGAGGTGCAAGCGACGCATCTCGTTGACACACTCTGTGCACGTCGCCCGGTCTAGTCGGTCTGGGTTCGCGACCCGGCGGCTGTTCGTGTACGGCTATCGGTGGTCATTCTCGTTTACAGCGGCTGCCCTGGCCGGTGCTGTCGGGGCCCTACCCACCCGCCCGGCAGCCGAAGCACGCCGCCGGGCCAGGAACGACACCGTGAGTACGCTCTTGCTCTCGAACGTCACAGGAAGGCAGCGCGATTGTGAGCCAGGCGAGTCTGGGTTTGGTGGGGCCGGCCCAGTCGGACCTGCTCGTGCACTTCTGCGGGCGCCCCGAAAGAACGCCTCATACTCCGAACGTTCCGCCGACGATCGCCAGCACCAGCCCCATGATGCGGCTCGACCAGATCCTGGGTGGGGAGAAGCTGCTGGGCTTTCCTCCATTCGGCGCTGAACTCGACCAGCCCACTATCTGCTTCTCGGAGAGCCCAGAGTCCCATCTGGTGCACCTACTGGAGCGGGGATGGCAGCCATGGGGACTGCTGTTCAACCGGCAGTGGGTCTACGACCAGGGTGGCGCCCCGGTGTCGTATTTGCGTAGGGCCAGATGGGAACAGCGACGACGGGAGGATAAGCCCTGGTCAGTCCGCCTGGAAGCGGACCCGACCTACGGTTGGTCGGACTGGACCCATGAGCGTGAGTGGCGGATCCTCCTCGATCCCCAACAGCCCCACCTGACCCTGACACCGCAATCTCTTGCTGGCGTTCTTGTCGCCGACCCTCTCTGGCAACCGACTCCCGTCCCCTGCGGCTATTACATCGACGCGGAAACCGGGCAACTGAGCGACGGCAGTCAGCCGTTCGACCAGCCGTGGTTGTCGCTGCCCCAGCTTTGGACATCCGTGCCGAAGTGGCAATGGGACCCCACAACTCGCAAGCTTCTGAGCCCCACATAGAACACCGGTGTTCGAGGGCAGGCATCGTCCTGACTGGTCCCACTCGGGCTACGAGCTGCGCGGGGGATCCCGTCCCGCCCGATGGGGCAGCCGACTCGTTGGGGGAGCCAGACTGGGTGTCGGCCCCAAACGTCGCCTGATGCCGAGGGACGACGGTGGGCGCGCGCCAGGACATCGTCCTGACCTACCTCGGTCCGCACCAAGCCGCGTGCTGCCTCGGTGCTGCCCTTCCAGCCCAGACTCGGTCGCGGCTGTAGCCCCGACCGCTGGATTGCCTGCGGTGACGTTGCAGACGCCTCCCTGCGCTACACAAGCTAGCCGTCGGATGGACAGCAACGGACTGACAGATGCTCAACACAAGTCTTCTCATGTGGACAGAAGATCCCTATCCTCTGCGCATGACAGCGGAGATCACGCATCGAGATGACTCGGACACGGATCGCGACGCCGTGGTCATGGATGGCTTGGCCGCCCTGGAGGCCGAGCGCGCCGTCAGCACTATCCCGGTCCACGTCAGCTACGAGATCATCAGGCTCTTCTCGGAGGGCCTGTATCAGAGCCCCCACAAGGCCATCGAGGAGCTCGTCAGCAACAGCTACGACGCGGGCGCCAAGCATGTTCACGTGCTGCTTCCGCAAGCCGAGGTTCCCGATGACGACCAAGCTGCGACCGGCACGGAGGTGCCCTGGCAGCTGCCCCCTTTATGGGTAGTCGACGACGGACATGGCTTGGACAGTGACGGGTTCTTTCAGCTGTGGAGAGTTGCCGATTCCGTTAAAGCGGCAGCGCCGCAGGACGCCGAACGCCCTCCGATCGGGCAATTCGGAATCGGAAAGCTGGCCGCTTACGTTCTAGCTTGGCGACTCACCCACGTAAGCTGCGTTGGCGGGGTCATCCGGTCAACGACGATGAATTTCCGCAGACTCGCAGGCATTCACCAGTACAACAATATTTCGCCTTTCGGCCTAGAGTTGCATGAGATAACAACCGAGCGGGCTCAAGAGCATCTCGCCGACATCAAAGACCGAGATCCAAAGGCTTGGGATCTGATGTTTGGAGAATATCCGGCCGAAAGCTGGACCGCCGCCGGGCTTTCAGACTTCAAAGACCTATACGACAAACTTTCGGCGGGCCGGCTGCAATGGGTCCTCAGTACAGGCCTGCCGCTGCATGCCGATTTTCAAATATTCCTTAACAAGAATGAAGTGAAGTCCAGCAAGGAAAATCTTGAAGTCCTGTATCTCCATGAATGCGGGGGAGACGATGCGGTTGCAGAGGCCCTCACATTCAAGACGACGCCGACGGGGGTAGTCATCCCGGGAATCACCGGCGAGGTGACTGGAACTGCAAAAATTTTCAAGAAGAAGCTTACGGAAGGCAAGTCCGACCAGTATTCGCGCAGTCATGGGTTCTTCATTAGAGTTCGTGGCCGAGTCATCAACCTGGATGACCAGCTATTCGGGCTACCGGCACTCAACCATGCGGCTTGGTCGCGCTTCTCTATGGAGATTACAGTCGACGGGCTTCGTGAGCATCTGCTGTCCTCCCGTGAGGGGGTCCGGAATTCACTAGCCACAGATGCGTTCCGCGACTATCTTCGGGGAGTATTCAACGCCTGCCGAAATGCTTTTGATGACTGGAACGAAAAGCAAAAGCACGGCATAGACCTAGACCACTTGCTCAAAGACTCGCCAAGCGCATTTCTGACCGAGCCGCTGATTGACGGCGTGTCCCGCGTTGTGCAAGACAACGAAGAGTCGTTCTACATTGACCTTCCGGAGGTCGAACCAAGCGACCGTGTGGAATGGCTACGAGAGTATAGCCAGAGCGTAAGCCAGGCGCCCTTCAGTGAGTTCATACTTGAGGCTACGGGGCAGTTTGGCCGGGCTGTCCGATACTCACCCGATAATCGCGCGCTGTTCATCAATACGGATCACCCGTTTATCGAAAAGCTCCTTGCAAGCGGAAAGACGAAAGCTCCTGTCTACCTGTTTGGCTCTTCTGAGGTGATGGTAGACCTAATTCTTCAGGATCATGGCCTGAGTCGCGCGGCCATAATCGACTTTATGGCCGATCGGGATCGAGTGCTGCGCTTGGTTGCCGGCGCAGAACCGTCGACTGCTGCTGAAGTGTTGCGGCTATTGCAGAGTGCGAATAAGCATGAATTTGCCCTTGAGCGAGCCGTCGGCCTTGCATTCAGGGTTTTGGGATTCGAGTATGAACGCGGTGGGTTGAACATTCCCGGTGCTGACGGAATTCTTTATGCGCGTCTCGGCCGGGGCAGCGGTGAGTCACTGATTGACTACAAGGTCGTGTACGACTCCAAGCAAACCAACCAGCCTGCCGTTCCAGCGGACAAGATAAACATCGACAGCATTCGCGATTTTCTTAAAAAAGAGTCGGCGGACTTTGCATTCTTCATCGCGGTAGCGTTCGCCGGTCAAGAGCGCGACGACAGTAAGCTGGGCCGCGCCATCATCGAAGCCAAGGAAACCGGGCGACCGGTCTCGCTTTTGGTTATCGATCATCTGCGGCGGCTAGTCGAACTGCACTATCAGCACGGGATTACCCTAACCCGACTGAGGAGCCTGTTCAAAGAGGCGCACACGGTTTCCGAGGTGACCAGATGGATCGATAACCTCGAGCGTGAGTTGTCGGAGCAGGACGAGCGAGTTCCCCTCATGAGGCTGCTAGAAGGACTTGAGGAAGCCAAAGCAGACCATCTAGCGATACCTAACGTCCATACGGCACGGGCTCTGGACTCGGAATTAAAGGCATTCACGCCCGAACGGTTGATTGCCGCATTGCAGGCAGTTGCCACGATCGTGGGGTCACGCTGGATCGAGGTCGAGACCGGCGGAAACATCCGACTACACCACACTGCTCAACAAATTATCGCCGAGGTGGAAAGGCACCTTAGAGGCCTACTCGGCGTAGATGCCATGGAAAGGCGCCCAGTTAAGTGACCGCCACGATGCAGGTTGTCCATCCGTTTCCGGCCCGGATGGCACCTGAGATCGCACGAGATGTTGTAAAGACGTTGCCAGCAAACAGCAAGCTGTTGGATCCAATGTGTGGGTCCGGCACAGTGCTCCGATTCGCGGTCGAGCGAGACGTTCAGGCATTCGGCGTCGATATTGACCCTCTAGCGGTGATGATGGCCCGCACGTGGATCAGTTCGATTGAGAGTGATCAGCTGCTGATTGATACGCACTACTTCAT
The DNA here is from genome assembly GCF_044456785.1 of Micromonospora sp. NPDC050795. Taxonomy (NCBI): domain Bacteria; kingdom Bacillati; phylum Actinomycetota; class Actinomycetes; order Micromonosporales; family Micromonosporaceae; genus Micromonospora; species Micromonospora sp. NPDC050795. The sequence goes on from NZ_JBITGE010000007.1 coordinate 75,459, forward strand.
AAAGAAGGCCCGGGAGATCGCGGGTCAAGAGATCGCCCTTCCGTGGCACGATGATGAGACGAGAGAGTTCGCCAACTACTGGTTTGCGGATAAGCAGCGCCGTCAGTTGAGCGCTCTGGCAATGGTGCTATCGCAGTCCAAGAAGAAGTCCAAAGAAGCGATCATGGTAGCGCTAAGTCGCGCTATCGTTACCAAAGATCGAGGCCTATCGCTCGCAAGGGATACCTCTCACAGTCGACCACACAGAGTGTGGAGTGACAACCCTTTGGACGTGTATGACACCCTGCTGCGGAGTGTGAGGACGCTATCCTCACGACTTGGCTCGCACCTGATCCGATCTGTGGGCGACGTTCGCCGCGGCGATTGCCGGGCGCTCCCGCACATCGCTAGCGGGAGCATAGACTGCGTCATCACGTCGCCGCCATACCTCAACGCAATCGATTACCTCCGAGGACACAGGCTTAGCCTGATTTGGCTAGGCTATTCTGTTGCGGAGATTAGGCAGCTGCGCGGCGCAAGTGTTGGTTCTGAACGAGGAATCCAGTCGCTTCCCCTAGACCTTGATCGTTATGTGCGGAGCACCTCCGGCTCTCCACTTCCCGATCGGCACATCGGCTGGTTGAAGCGGTATTACCAGGACGCGACGTCATGCACCAGGGAGCTGGGCCGTGTGGTTCGACCCGGGGGTAAAGTCGTTTTGGTCGTCGGCAACTCTTTTCTGCGCGGGTGTAACGTCGATAACTCGTTGGTTTTTGAGGACCTCCTTCGCGAGGCGGGCTTTGGCGGGATTTCTCGTCGTGAGAGGGAGATCCCGGCCCGCCGTCGCTACCTCCCGCCACCGTCCACCGGCTCCGCGCTCGCTGCCCGGATGCGCTCGGAGGTTGTACTAGCCGGGGAACGGATGTAGGCCGCGACAGCCGACGCCCTCCCGTGCGCCGTCGAGTCGCCCTGTTTCGGGGCGAGGGCCACCACCGGACCGCCCTCGTCATGGGGGCCTGAACGGCCCGAACGGACGCTGACGGGTCGGCGGTGGTCTACTCGGCTGGCCCGGCTCGCCTGCAGGCGGGAGGACATACCACAACGACCGTTCGGTTTGCGGCGGCAAGCAGGCTCCCGCTCCTGCGTCAATCGCCAGGCTGTTGGGCGGCCGGGTCGTAGCGTCAGCGGTAGCGGCCAAGGCGCGTCCGTGCGTCGGCACTTGTCGGCCCCTTGACGGCCGCCGGAGGACGTGTCGAAGGTGCGGACTCCTCTATCGCTCTGTCTAAGGCAGTCGGTAGGTTCTGACGACTGTTCCGACGGCTCCATTTATTCGGGTGAGGCTCTGTTGTTCCATCAGGGCCGCGCCCACCTCGACAGCGAAGAGGGCTGCCAGCTCCGCGTCGGCGGCGACTTGACGCTGTTGCGTTTCCGTCTTTGAATCCCCGTCTACCCCTCGCCTGGGCTGACGGGGGGTGGTGTAGGTGCCGCGGCCGTGTTCGGTGGCCACCAAGCCTGCCTCCCGTAATGCGGCTATCGCCTGACGAACCGTGCCGCGCGCTGCTCGGAATTCGGCGGTGAGCGCGCTCTCGGTCGGCAAGAGGGCTCCGGGCGGGATGGTGCCGCTTTCGATGCGCTCTCTCAACTCTTCGGCGATGACGCGATAGCGGGGCTGTCCGTAGTGCGGGGTGGGCACCTGCTCACCGTACCTGGCACTTGTCTTACCAAGTGCCAACAAGTGACCTATTTCGACGTCTAGACAACTCGTCCACTTGTAGATACGTTTCCTGATGTGCGGCTGAGGTGACGGCTCGTGTCAGGGGTGGTCCCGCGCCGGTTCTGGTCGCACCTGATGCGCGGCGTCCTGTCGGACCGGTTGCGGTAGCCGCGCGGACAAGTTGGCTCGGCGATACCCGACCCGTCCGGCGTCGGACGGTGCGCCGTGCCTTCATTCGGGCCGGTGGCCGGCTGCATTCCCCCGTGGCTGGCCACCGGTCCCCGCCTACCTGTGGAGGTGCGATGTCCGGCTCTCACCGTCGGCACCATTGGCTCTCGTCCTGGTGGTCTCGGAGACGCCCGTCTGCCCGGGGTGCCAACAGCGACGTTCCGCCGAGTCAGCGCGTGACTTCTACGACCTTCTCCCCGCGGTGGTCGACGGGCGCCACCCGTGAGTTGCCTGTGCTCCGGTATGCGCCCTTGATGACGCGGGCCCAGCTCTTCAGAGGCAACGGCGGGCGGTGGCCGCGATGAGTCGTCCGAACAAGCCGGCTGCCGTCACCAGCCATCCGGACTGGTGCGCCCCGGATCGCTGCGGCTACCTGGTGCCGCCGGTCATGACGCATATGGCTCGCCGTCATCGCGGCCCGATGCAGCGGGCCGGCGACAGTCGGGCGGGCGGGCTCGTCGTTACCTACCTCATCAGCAGTGAGGCTCTGGGTGGCCCCATGGTCGGTGTTCACGTGACCTGCCGGGCCGGGAACGCCTGGGCGGAGTTGTCCTTGCCGCAGGCAGCCCAACTGGTCGAGCAGCTTCGCGGATCGCTGGCGCACGCCACCGGACAGGGGGCGGGCGATGAATGAAGGGACTGCTAACCCAGAGGGCTCGTTGCCCTCGTCGATCGCGCCGGTCGTGTGCCCGGTCTGGTGTCGAGGCTGTGGACCGAACGACCCGATGCACCGCGGGCTTCTCTCCACCATCGGACGGGAGCGGACCGGCTGGGTCACCGTCCAACTGATCGTCGACCGGTTCGCCCGCCGGGACCTGGCCGTGAAGCTCGACGCGACCCGATACGGCGCGACGCAGACCGTGCTTCTGTCGCCCGCGCAGGTGGACCGGCTCATCGACGAACTGGTGTATGCCCAGCTGGAGATGCTGACACCGGCAGAAGGCGGCGAGCGGGCCGGAGAGACGCGGTGAATGCCAACACCCGTCGGGGCTCAGCCGTTCCTCGTGCTCCTGGCCTTCGCCCTGCGCGGCCACCGCGAGCAGCGGTAGCCGTACCGCCGGTTCCTGAGCGGCCCGCTGGCGGGACCACCTGGCAGACGTTGGAACGTCTAGGGGGTACGGTGACCGGTGTGCAAGGCCGGGACTGGCGCCCTCGCTACCTGCAACTCGCCGAAGAGTTGCGGGCAAAGATCGTGAGCGGCGAACTGGCCCCCGGCACCCTGATGCCCAGCGAGACCGAGCTGGCCGACACCTCGGGCCTGTCGCGCACAAGCGTCCGCAACGCCATCCGGCAGCTCCGCGAGTGGGGCTTGGTCCGCGCGGAGCAGGGGCGCGGCACCTACGTGCGGGCACCCCGCCAGCGGGTACGCCGTCGCAACACCGAGCGGTACCAGTGGGAGAAGGATCGCGTCCTGCTCGATGAGGACGAGCGGCTGAAGACTGGCGCCACTGAGCACGACACTGGCCTGACCGTCGACGACCTGAAGTTCCACGCCGAGTATTCGCGGGTGGAGGCTGATGCGGAGATGGCGGCGGCCTTGAAGGTCGAGCCGGGTACGCCGCTGCTGCGCCGGGTCTACTGGACGTCGTCGCGGCACGAAAATGCGCCGCTGACCGTGTCGTACTCCTATCTGCCGTATGACCTGGTGGCCGCGAACCCGGACCTGCTCGACGCGGGCAAGGAGCCGTGGCCGGGCGGTACGCAGCATCAGCTCTACACGCTCGGCATCGAGCTGGACTGGATCGACGACGAGATCCGCGCTCGTCCGCCGTCGCCCGATGAGGCCGAGTTGCTGGACATCGACCCGGGCGTCTCCGTCCTCACCGTGCGGAAGACCTCAACCGACACCACGGGTCGCGTCGTCGAGGTCGCCGACGTGGTGATGCCCGGCGACCGCACCGAGCTTGTCTACTCCCACAAACTCCAGCGGTGGAAAACTTGACGCAGCTCGTCTCGGTCATCACCCCGGTCCACGCGCCCAGCATCGAGCACCTGCCTGGCGCCTACGAGTCGTTGGCCAAGCAGGAGATGCCGGCCGGCTGGGACTGGGAATGGCTCGTCCAGGAGGACGGGCAGACCGGCGCCCTGGTCGACGCGCTGCCCGGCGATCCCCGGATCAGTCTGGGCACCGGCCGTCCCGGTGGGCCTGGAGTTGCCCGCACCCTTGCTCTTTCCCGAGTCTCCGGACAACTCATCAAAGTCCTGGACGCCGACGACCAGTTGACCCCCGGCGCGCTCGCCCGGGACATCGCCGCGTTCGACGCGCACGCGCAGATCGGCTGGACCACCTCGCGGGTACTCGACCTGCTGCCCGACGGTTCGACCGCCGGTTGGGACAAGGACCCGGCCGGCGGTCTCATCGACCGCGGTGCGGTCCTGGCGTTCTGGAAGGCCAACGACCACCGGGCATCGGTGCACCCGGCGACCCTGTGCCTGCGGCGAGATCTCGTCTTCGCCCTGGGCGGCTGGATGGCGCTGCCCGCCTCCGAGGACACCGGCCTCCTGCTCGCCGCCAACGCGGTCACCGCGGGCTACTTCACCCGCGAATACGGCCTGCTCTACCGCAAGTGGCCCGGCCAGGTCACCAGCCAGGCGGCACACCGGGAACCGGCTGAGTACCAGGGTCGGATGAGGATTATCGAGGCCAGAGCCAACGCCCTGGCCTCGATGATCCCCGACGGCTTCGACGGCAGCGCTACGGCGTAGCTTCGTGCCCCGGCATCCCGCGGGTACGCCGCCGCTCCTTCATCTCCGCCTCGAAGATGTGCCGCCGACCGCCGGCTAGCTCCTCCCGCGCGTCCCGCTCGACTTCCTGGAACGCGGCGTAGTAGCCGTCGTCGAACTCCTCCATGATCTGGAACGTCCACCGGCCGGGTAGCACGTTGCGCCCCAACAGCTCGTGCTCAACCCGGTCGGCCATCTCGTCGTGTCCGGCCTCGCGAAGTAGCTTTACCACCCGGTCGAGGGTGAGATCCGCGCCGCCGACGAGCTGGTGCGCCGAGTACAGGTGGCCTCGTACCCGGTGGATCGTCTCGAGAGCCTTGCTCAACTCACCCAGAGCCTCGACCGTCTTGTCGCCCACACCTGCCGGACGCGAGTGCTCTTGATCGACAGCCTGACCCGCCTGCTTGTGCGTCATGGCTGCGCTCATACCCAGCCGGTCAGCTTTGACGCTTCCTGCGTCAGTAACTGCTCGACCGTCGAGGCGCTACATTGAATAGCAATCAAGGTCAAGCAAGGACGCGGTCCTTATTGCGCGAATCGCTGCAATTATTTTTGACCCACCGGATCTGTCAGACTTCGCTTGCAATTGGCCCTAGCGGTATGCCTATGATCTCGGTGAGGTCAAACTCAACCGACCGTGCGCGCACAAACCGGGGACCCGCCTTCAACTATCAGCGTTGAGGGCGGCGAACTCATGCCCGCATAAGGAAGGTGAAGTATGGCCAACGCCAAAAAGGGCTCAAAGCCTCGCAAGCTGAGAGGCAGAGCCCCGAAGAGCCATGCCTGGCATCCTCGGCCTGAGATGGAGCGCCTGAGCTGGTACTTCAAGCTCATCGCACCTACCTTGACCTGGTTGATCATGGACTGGCTCAGAGGTGGGGGGGTTGGTCGGCTCGCCAATTAAGCGAGCCGACCCTCCTCACGGGCCGTCACCCTTCGCTCTGTCCGGGGCACGGGTGGCGGTCCGTTTCCCGTGTTGGTGCAGGATCGTCGAATCTTGACCAACACGTGTGCAGTTGAGCGTCAGCGCGTTGAACGTTCAACGCTTCTCAACTTCCAATCTAGGTAATTTAGAAGTGCTGCTACACCGTACAACGTCATCCGTGTCATTGCTACTTCGCTACCGCATCGCCGTAGCGAACGGCCGAATCGGAACTTCGAATCGTGTAGCTCATCAGCAGTGCCGGTTTCGCAAACATGCTTGCAAAACTCCCTAGGGCTTCGACCCCCTTCCGCTCGTCACGGCAGTCCTGAGCGCAGGCCCGGCTGGCGGCGGGCTCCTGTCAGTGCGTCCTTCAGCCTGCCCTCGGCATAGTCGTTGACTTGTCTGCCAAGCCCCGTCTACCTTGGACGCAACTTGGCAGACAAGTTAACAAGTTGGAGGTTGAGCGATGGCTCTGCGAGGCGGCACGAGGTTCGCGGTGCGGTGTGAGGACGTGTTCCCGGCGGGGTGCGCGTTGGTGCCCGAGTCTCTGGGCGAGGTCGAGGACTACGACGAGAAGACCGGTCGGCGTAGCCCGGCGAAGGACAAGCTGACCGGCCAGCGGGTGTGGCAGGTCCGGGTAATGGACCTGGATCCGGAGCTGGGCAAGCGGTCGCGGGAGACGACGGTGAAGATCTCGGCGGACTACCAGCCGGTGCCGCCGACGGGCGGCCTGTTCGAGGCGGTGGAGTTCGACGGCATGACCGTCACGCCGTACGTGGGCAACAACGGTCGGATGGCGTATTCGCTGCGGGCGACCGGGATGCGTGCCCCGGCAGGCGTGGCGACGAAGGCGGCGCAGTAGCCGCATCTGGTGGGGGCGGGGCTGTCAGGTCTTGGCGGACGGCAGCCCCGCCCTCTGTCTCTTTCCCCTGCTCTGTCGAGAGAGGTAGTGACATGTCCAAGCGTATGCCTGCCGTCCTGCGGCGGCCCACAGTGGCGGGTGCGCGATGATCCGCCGGCCGCGTGGCGAGGTCGTGATGACCACCGCCGGGGACCTGATGGTGATCCGGCCACGCCGGCTGGAGCTGCCGGTCTGGCTGATCGCGCTCGGCCTGGTGCTGCGGTGGCTGTGGCGGGGCCTGTGGTGGTGTCTTCGTCACCCGGTCGCCGTCGCCCTGGTCGTGGCCGCTGTGAGCCTCTTCCGCGAGTTCGGCCGGGCCGGCGTGATCGTGCCCGTGGTCCTGGCCGCTGCCGTGTCGGCGATATGGCGGTGGCGCCACGAGTCGTCCTGGTGGACCTGGTGCGCAGGCCCTATCCTCGGCCGGTTCCGCCAACTCTTCGTCTACCGGCGGGCCTGGCGCGAGGCAATAACCCTCTGCGGCCTGGCCAAGGTGTACGACCACCGCACGGTCCTGCCGGAGCTGCTGCGGGTCCGCTCGGATCAGGCGCTCGACGTGCTGACCATCCGCATGGTCCGCGGCCAGACACCGGAGGAGTTCCAGAAGGCAACGGCGAACCTGGCGTACGCCTTCGGCCGGCGACACGCCCGGGTCTACTCCGAGCGCCCCGATGACCCGCCGATCCGGTCGGGCTACTGGGCGCTGGTCCTGGGCGCGGTGGACCGGCTGCGGTTCCGGGACCGGCCGTCGGTGGTCTACCTGGTGGTGGTCCGCACGGATGCGCTGCGCACTCTGGTCGACCCGTTCGACGTCCCGTCGGTGCCCGATTTCACCGCTCTACCCCTGGCGCGACGGGAAGATCTGCGGCACTGGTGCCTGCACTTGCTCGCCACGCACGTCCTCATCGGCGGTGCCACCCGCTCCGGGAAGGGCTCGGTGCTGTGGTCGCTGGTCCGCGTTCTGGCCGGTGGGATCTCCTCCGGGCTGGTCCGACTCTGGGTGATCGACCCCAAGGGCGGCATGGAGTTCGCGATGGGTCGGCCGTTGTTCGCTCGGTTCGCCTGCAAGTCGTTCGAGGCCATGGCCGACCTGCTCGACGAGGCCGTCACCGTGATGCGGGAACGGCAGACCCGGCTTGCCGGCGCGGTGCGGGTGCACACTCCGACCCTGGCTGACCCCCTGGTCGTGGTCGTCATCGACGAGATGGCGGCACTGACCGCGTACCTCCAAGATGTTGACCTGCGCAAGCGCATCGCCGGCTCACTCGGGCTGCTGCTGTCGCAGGGTGCCGGCGTCGGCGTCCTGGTGGTGGCCGCGTTGCAGGACCCCCGCAAGGAGGTACTGCCGTTCCGGGACCTGTTCCCGACCCGCATCGCGCTCGGCCTGACCGAGGCCGCTCAGGTCGACCTCGTGTTGGGCGACGGCGCCCGTAACCGGGGTGCCCTCGCCGACCAGATGCCCCGCTGGGCCAAGGGCGTCGGGTACGTGATCCTCGACGGCATCCCAGAGCCAGCCCGGGTCCGCTTCTCTTACATCTCCGACGACCACATTCGGGAGTTGGCCGCCGAGTACCCGGCGCCAGCCGACGCGGCGGACATCCTCGCCCAGGTCGGCCGGGAAACCGCCACCGAACCGACCCGGCCGACCCTGCCCCGGCAGCGTCGCGGACCACTACTGCCCGACTCGCTGCTGAACATCCTCGACCGGGACACCGACGGGGGTGAGCCGCGGTGACCGCCCCGACCGACGGCCGAACCTTCTACCGGCTCCGCGCCCCAGGCACTGACGGTGCCACCAGCACTGCCGTGTCCGTCCGCGTCGACCCCGACCGGCCCGATGCGTACCCGGTCTATCTCGCCGTCGGCGGCGGTCGGCGCCGCATGTACCTGACCCCCGACGAGGCGTGGGCGCTGTGGCGCTGCCTCTCCGAAGCGGTGGCATCCCTCGGCGAGCCACCCGAGCACATCCGTACCCGCGTCGCCCCGGCCCGGAGGTAACCGATGTCCCTCAAGAGCTTCTTCCTCGGCACCCACCGCCTCAAGCCGCTGCACATCGAACTCAACGGCTCCCCGGACCGGCTCGCCGGTGCCCTGCACGGCCTGGCGCACATGGTCAACCGTCGCCGCGACCTCAACGGCCAGCAGATCTGCATCATCCTGACCGTCCGCGACACCAGGGGCGGCCGATGATCCGCGAACGCGCCGAGTCCGGCGTACGGGTGCTGATCCTGCTCGCCATCGGCACCATGGCCGGCGCCGCTGCCTTTACCCACGTCCATGACCTGACCGTCGCCCACGGCCAGCCCGACTGGATCGGCTGGGCCAACGCCGTAGCGGTCGAGCTGATGGCCATCTACCTCGGCCTGGAGATCCGCGCCCGCCGCCGTGATGGTCGACCCGTCGGCCTTGTCGGCGTCCTCCTCATCGCGTTCGCGCTGCTCTCCCTCGCCGCCCAGGTCGCCGAAGCCGAACCCTCCGTCTGGGGCTGGATCGTCGCGGCCGTGCCGTCGCTGGCCTTCCTCGCCCTGGTAAAGGTCGTCCTGTCCAGCGAACCCGCTACTCCGCCGGCATCGGAGCCCAATCAGCCGCAGGGCGATTGGTACGACGAGCCGCAGCCTGTCGAACCCGCGCCGCCGGCTCCGGTGATGCCGCCGGCATCAGCCGCGGTGCTGCCTCGGGTCGGTGTCGTCCAGTCCAATCGGCCCCAGGTCGTCGGGATCATCCGATGACGGCTCCCACCCTGCCCGGCCTCGAACCCGCCCCGACCCCGGTTGCTCCTCGGCCGGGGTCGCGGGCGGCCCGCATGGCGCTGCCCCGCTCGATCGACGTCCTCAAGGACATCGCCATCGAGTACGGCGTCTGCGTCCGCCCGCTCGCCATGCGCCGGACCGACCTCGACACCGGACTGACCGAAGTCATCGACCTGCCCTGCGGCGCGACCCGCGAGGACAAGTGCCCGCCGTGCGCCAAGAAGAACCGCCGGCTACGGCAAGCCCAGATCCGCGAGGGCTGGCACCGCGACGACGAGCCGCTACCCGGCCCGGAACCCGCGACCGAGGCGCAGAAGTCGCTGATCCTGTTCCGCGCACACCTGGAGTTCTCCCGGGACGAGGCGGTGAGGGCGGCCCAGTGGGATCAGGTGACCGACCTCGACGAGGCAATCCGCGAGGTAGAGGAAGCCATCGCCGCTGAGGGCCTGCGCGGGCGCGTCGGACCACCTCACGTCACCGACGACGAGGACCAGGACGACGAGCCCGGCCAGCGACGCAAGCGCTCCACCAAGCGGCGCCAGGACGCCCCCGAGCTGCCCCGGCGCAAGGTCGAACGGCGCACTGTCGGCAGGACCTATACCGCCCCGGACGGCTCCACCTACCAACCGTCGATGTGGCTCACGCTCACCCTCGACTCGTACGGCCCTGTCCGCCCCGACGGCACCCCCGTCAACCCAAACCGGTACGACTACCGCCGCGCCGCCTGGGACGCCGTGCACTTCCCCCGGCTACTGGACCGGTTCTGGCAGAACCTCCGACGGTGCGAGGGCTGGAACGTCCAGTACGCCGGCTGCGTCGAGCCGCAACGCCGTCTCGCCCCGCACGCCCACTTCGCTATCCGGGGCACCATTCCTCGGGACGTGCTCCGCACCGTGGCGGCGGCGACCTATCACCAGGTGTGGTGGCCCTCGGTCGACGTCCAGCGGTACACCCTCGACCGGCTCCCGGTCTGGGACGAGGAGGCGGCGGCATGGGTCGACCCAGACACCCGGCAGCCGCTGACCACCTGGACGGAAGCCCTCGACGCCATCGACGACGACCCGGACGCAGAACCGGTCCACGTCGTGCGCTTCGGCGCCCAGGTCGACGCCCGCGGCGTCATGCCCGGCACCGAGGACGCCGAACGGACCATCCGGTACGTCACGAAATACATCACCAAGCACACCGGCGACTGCCACAAGGCCACCAGCGACCGGCAACGCAAGCACCTCGACCGGCTCTGGCAGCAACTCCAGCTGACCCCGTGCACCGACCGGTGCGCGAACTGGCTGCTCTACGGCGTCCAGCCGAAGAAGGCGCACGCCAAGCTCAAGCCGGGCCGCTGCAAGGGCAAGGTCCACCAGCGCGACACCCTCGGCATCGGCGGCCGGCGCATCCTCATCTCCCGTGACTGGTCCGGGAAGACCCTCGCCGACCACAAACACGATGCGCGGGCCTGGGTACGGGCACTGCTCGGTGTCACCACCGACGGCACGCAGCTCGTCGACGACCAGGGCGACACCGCCGATCGGGTCCGGCACGCCTGGGAGTTGGCCCGACCCGACGACCCGGACGTCGGCCCGATGACCCATCGGCTCATGCGATCGATCAGCGAGCGCGCCCGCTGGCGCTCCGAACTGCTCGCCGCCAAGGACCGGGCCGCGCAGGGTTCCTCAGATCTTTCGGCAACTCAGCCCAGCGCACAGCACGACGGGGAGGAAACGCAGTGAACGAGGAGTTGTTGACCGTGCCGGAAGTGCTCGCCGAGCTGCGCGTACCGCGCTCGACCTGGTTCTACTGGCGGCAGACCGGCAAGGGGCCACGGGTGATCAAGCTCCCGAACGGGCAGCTGCGGGTCCGCCGGTCGGCGCTCGGTCGGTGGCTCGGCGACCTGGAGCAGGACGCGGCATGAAGAGCTACGAGGTCCAGATATGGGAGATCGGTAAGCGCGCCGACCGGAAGGCTCGGCCCTGGCGGGTCCGCTGGGCGGTAAGCGGCCAACGCTTCGAGGACATGTTCCGTACCAAGGCGCTGGCGCACTCGTTCCGCGCCGAGCTGGTCCAGGCGGCCAACGCGGGAGAGCCCTTCGACCCGGCCACCGGGCGCCCGGTCTCCGAGGCCAGAACCAAGAACCCCACCACCTGGTACGCCCACAGTCGCGCGTACGTCGAGATGAAGTGGCCCCGGGCGGCGGCCAAGACCCGGCGCTCGATCGTCGAAGCGTTGACCTCCATCACGGTGACCCTGACCCGCCCAGCGAAGCGGGGCCGACCGACTGACGCGCTGCTCCGTGAGGCGCTGTACCTCTACGGCCTCAATCCGCGCCGCTGGTCCGACGAGATCCCGGCCGACCACGCGGCGGCGCTCGCCTGGCTGGAAACCGCGTCCCTCCCGGTAGTCGAACTCGACTCACCGGCGATGGTCCGCCGCGTTCTCGACAGCCTCTGCGTACGCCTCGACGGCAAGCCCGCGGCTGCCTCCACCGTCCAGCGGAAGCGGGCCACCTTCTACAACGTCCTCGGGTACGCCGTCGAGCTGGAGCTGATCGCCTCCAACCCGGTCGACCGGGTCCAGTGGACCGCCCCCGAGGTCGCGCAGTCCATCGACCGGCGGGTGGTGGCGAACCCGGCCCAGGTCGCCACACTGCTGGAGGCGGTGAAATCTCTCGGCAAACGCGCCGACAAGGTCACCGCGTTCTTCGGCTGCCTCTACTACGCGGGCATGCGTCCCTCGGAAGCCGCGGACCTACGGCGAGAGGACTGCGACCTTGCCGGCCGGTGCGCCGACTGCGGGGCCAACTTCGACGACCTGGCGACGGTCAAGCCTTCCCGGTCCTGCGACCACGAGAAGATTGAATACCGCTGGGGCCGTCTGGTGCTCGCCGGCACCTCGCCGCGCGCCGGGTCGCACTGGACCGATGATGGTGGCTCCCACGAGCGGCGCGGGCTCAAACACCGGGGGAGGGCCGAGACTCGCACGGTCCCGATCCCGCCCCGGCTCGTCGAGCTGCTGTGCGCGCACGTCGAGAATCACGGGGTCGGCCCGGACGGTCGATTCTTTCGGGGTCTGCACGGTGGGCCGCTGTCCGAGTCGGTCTACGACCGCTGGTGGAAGCTCGCCCGCGAGAAGGCGCTGACCGAATCGCAGGTCGCCTCGCCACTCGTCCGCCGGCCCTACGACCTGCGGCACGCGGCGGCCTCGCTCTGGCTGAATGCCGGCGTCCCACCAACCGAGGTCGCCCGGCGCCTGGGCCACGGCGTCGCGGTCCTGCTCCGCGTCTACGCCAACTGCATCGACGGCGGCGACGACACAATGAACGACAAGATCGGCGACGCGCTCGGATGAGCAGCGCTGGTTCAGTCGCCTCCGACGCCGGTTTCACCAGCCAAGCGGCGCGCCTCGGCAATGACATCCGCGTCGATGCCCTCAGTCGTGGGGCTGGACTCGTACCCCCCGTAGTCGGGGTCAACGTAGTCGTACGTGATCTCAAGGCCGATCAGCTCGGCCGCCATGGGGGTGCCATCCCACGTGATGAACCGGTACGCCCAGGTCGTGAGTTCGCGAGGCGTGATGGTATGTCCGAGCAGCCGGCGCGCCATGACTCGGAGGGCTTCCTCCTCACCCTCTTGGCTGCCCTCCGGGTAGTAGGTCAGCGAAAGCTCCGCGAGGCTGCCTTCAAGCCAACGCCGCAGCTCGTCACTCTCGTTGCCCTTCACGGGAGAGACGCCGGCGAGGATCCGGAGGGTCGGGCTGTCGATTCCTGCCGTGAGGCAGTCGCACGCTGCCGCGATCACGTCGGCCGCGGTGCTCGGCCTGACGCTCCACAGGGTGGCGGCGTCTTGGAGGCGGGCGAGGTTATCTTGCACCGGTACATGATCTGCCGGCTCGTCACCGCTGTCGCTGGCTTATCGGCCTGTGACCGGACGCGTGGGCAGATCCGTGGGCATGGGCAGATGGTGGGCGGTGGACCGGTTGACGCCCGCCGGGGGAAGTGAAACGCCAGGTCACATGCCCTGAGGCAGCCATGATCACGGACGCCCTGTAAATCCGTCGCGAAAGCTTCAGAGGTTCGAATCCTCTACCCGCCACCAGGTGCACCAACGGCCCCTGACCAGCAGAGATGCTGATCGGGGGCCGTTGTCGTCGTTCTGGCCGGCGCCCGTATCGACGGCGGCGACGCTAACGACAAAGATCGCGCTCGACGACTGTCCCTCGTTCAGCTGCTGTGGTGCCGCCGGCGAGGGGGCGAGCTACGCCGATGACTTTCGCGACAGGTCCGCGCTCGTCGCGCTGGTGTACGGCCGCTTGTCCGCCGCGCGGCCGGATCCGTGGCTGCCGAAGCTGGGGGTGTGGAAGACGGGGCGCCGAGACTGGACGGGCCAGGCGGCTCGGACGATGGCACGGATGACTCGGCGTCGGTCCCCTCCCGGCCGGGGAGGAGCCGGAGCTCGCCGGCACCGAGGTGCGGGCCGCGTTCCAGGGTGTTGCGGTGATGCCCGTCGGTCGCCGGGTTGGCGCGCGAGTTGGTGGCGAAGTTGACACCAGGCAGCGCCTCCTATAAGCAATCATCGATACCAAACGCCATGCTAGCTGCGCAGATGCTGCCGATGGTCAGCGCTCGTCTTGCTCTCCGCCCAACGGAAATGAATCCGACGAGGTACTAGCGGGATGGCGAGGAGGCGGTATGGTGGTCGATGGCCGGGTCGGAGGCGCACGTTTGTCGGGGGCTGTGGAGGCGTTGCTGACGGTGACTGTCGAACCGGATGTGGCGAGTCCCTCCGGCTGGACCCGAATTGTGTTGAAGGTCGTATTCGACGCTGCGTGAAGCGGTTAAGCGCCCCGCAAGCTTGTGGTCTGGTCCGGTGCGTCGGGGGCGGTAGGCCGAACGGCGGGAAGTAACAGACGGTGGGGCCAGTCGGGCTACCGCCACTTCTCTGGCTGCCCGCGCTGTGGCACGATCGTGGAACCTCCATCAACGCTGTACATCTCCCGACAGGAGCGATCATGTCTGGTCGAAGGCTAGGCCGACTCGGTGGGTCTCTCCTCCTTGTGCTCGCTGCCGCCGCCATCGTGGCCGTCCCCGCCGGCCTTTTTGACAGCAGCACCGGCGGAGCTCAGGCCATCGATCTCATCTGGACCGTCGTTCCGGAAGGCGCTACCGTCGGCAGTGGTCGCTGACCGGCTCAGCTCATTCCCATCCGAGGGCGGTAAACCGCAGGCGCCGTAGGGAGCGGTATGGCTCCGCGTGATCGATCGCGACGCCGTTCGGCGGATCGCGCCTGGTTCATCACCGCGCCGCTGGTGTTCTTCGCAGCGATCTGTTCCATGGTCACCGGGCTGGTGTCGTCCCAGCCCTTCGGTGACTGGCTTCTCGCGCTCCTGTTGTTGGTCGCCATGGCCGCCGTGGGCATGCCGGTCCTCAACTTCGTCGTCCGGCGGCAATCGTTCGGCATGACCCTGACCGAGATTCCGCTGGTTCTGGCGCTGTTTCTTCTGCCACCGCTGACCGTCGTCGTGATCTACACGGTGGCGTCCATGCTCACCCAGACACGGCACCGGTTCGCGCCCGTCAAGTTCTGGTTCAACGTGGCCAAGGCGGCCGCCGGCACCTCTCTCGCCGTCCTCCTCCTTCAGGCGCTACCGCCCTCGAACGAAGTGGACGACCCCGGCACCTGGCTGAATCTCTTTGCGGCCGTGACCGCGGTGATCCTCGTCAGCCTCGCGGGCATCGTCGGCGTGCACACCCTCCTGCAGGGTTGGCAGGCGGGACGGGACTCTCTCCGTACCGCCCGCCCGGCCCTGCTCACCGCGGCGATCAACGTCTCCCTCGGTCTGATCATTCTGATCGCCGTCACCACCACCTGGTGGTCGTTGGTGCTGCTGGCCGCACTCGGTGCGGCACTGGTCCTGGTCTACCGCTCCTACGCGGAGTTCTTCCGGCAACACCGGACACTGGCCGCCCTGTACGACCTGACCCGCGCGATCGGGGAGCGGGGCCAGGACGGCGCGCTCGTCGATGCTCTCCTGGGTCGGGTGCGGGCCCTGATGCAGGCCGAGTACGCCACCCTGTGGCTGCCCGCCCTGGGTCGCCATCCCGAGGTGCTGCTCACCGCCAGGGTCGACGACCCGGGTCTGTTGGACGTCGTACGGACGCCGGCTTCTCTTCGCGAGCGCGCCGCGGATGAGGGGCGGACCATCGCGGTGGGGCGGGCCTTCGACGAAGAGTCGAACGAGCGCCAAGCCCTGAGTGAGGGCAAGATCAAGGACGTCATCGTGGTGCCGCTGCGGTCCGGCCAGGCGGTCATCGGCACCCTGGAGGTCGCCAACCGACTCAGCGATGTCGGCCACTTCACCCGGGGTGACATCCCCATCTTCGAGACCGTGGCGGCGCATGCGGCCGTGGCTCTGGAGAATTCGCGGCTGGTCGACCGGCTCCGCCACGACGCGCACCATGACACGTTGACCCGGTTGCCGAACCGGCGGCGTATCACCGGTGCTCTTGACGAATCGGTCAAGATCGGCGCGCCGGACGAGGTGGTGGCGCTGCTGCTCTTCGACGTCGACGGGCTGCGCCAGGTCAACGAGTCACTGGGGCACGCGGCCGGGGACAAGGTCCTCACCGAGGTCGCCAATCGGTTGCGGGCCAGCGCGCCGTCGTCGGCTCTGGTTGGCCGTGCCGGTGGGGACGAGTTCCTGGTGACGCTGCGGTTGGAGAGCGCCGAGGCGGCGGTCGAGCTGGCCGGCCAACTGCGCGACCAGATCCGCGACGAGATGGTCTTCGACGCGCTCACCCTCGACGTGGACACCGCCGTCGGGGTGGCCGTACACCCGGATCATGGCAGCGACGCGGCGACCCTGCTGCTTCGGGTCGACCTCGCCGCCACCGCGGCCAAGTCGGTGCCGGGCAGCGTGCAGCTGTTCAATCCCGCGCTGGAGTCCCGTTCACTGCGCCGGTTGGGTCTGGCCGGCGATCTGCGCCGAGCACTGGACCAGGACGAGCTGGAGGTCTACTTCCAGCCCAAGGTGACTCTGCGGGACCGGCGCCTGGTGGGTGTGGAGTGTCTGGCCCGCTGGGAGCACCCGGCGCACGGCACCGTCGCGCCCGAGGACTTCGTGGCGGTGGCCGAGCACACCGGCCAGTTGAGCCGGCTCACCGAGGTGGTGCTCCGGGAGGGCCTTCGCCGCAGCCGGGACTGGGCGCTGGCCGACCAGCCGCTGCCCATCGCGGTCAACCTCTCGGCCCGTACGCTCATCGACCGGCACTTCCCGGATCGGGTCCAGGAGTTGTTGACCGAGTACAAGGTGCCGGCGCAGCGCCTCACCCTGGAGATCACCGAGTCGGGGGTGTTGGACGGCACGGACCGGCCCATCCCCACTCTGCAACGGCTGCGGGATCTCGGCGTACGACTGTCGGTGGACGACTTCGGCACTGGTGACTCGTCTCTGGCGCACCTGCGCCGGCTGCCGGTGCACGAGGTGAAGGTGGATCGCTCCTTCGTGCAGGGCATGGCGACCGACCCGGGGGACCTGGCGATCGTCAACGCGGTGGTCACCCTCTCCCAGCAGTTCGGCCTGGCGGTGGTGGCCGAGGGGGTGGAGAGCGAGCTGACCCTGGAGCTTCTCCAGGACATCGGCTGCGAGATCGGGCAGGGCTTCCTGTTCAGCCGGCCGCTGCCGTACGAGCGGTTGGCTGCCTGGTTCGGTGCCCAGGTCGAGCCGGAGACGACCTCGAACGGGGAGCTTCCGCGCCTGCGTGTCGTGCCCTGAGCAGGGCGCGGACGATCACCGGGGATCCGATTTCACCTGTCGAGCCGGGCCGTGTACTCTTACTCCTGCGCGCCCCACGGGGAGATCGCGCAGGCCCCCTTAGCTCAGTCGGCAGAGCGTCTCCATGGTAAGGAGAAGGTCTACGGTTCGATTCCGTAAGGGGGCTCGAGGGTTCAGCTGGACCCATCGCAGCGGTGTAGCTCAGATGGTAGAGCAAGCGGCTCATAATCGCTGTGTCGCCGGTTCAAGTCCGGCCACCGCTACTCTCGTCTTCCGGGCTCGTTGCCGGTGGTCGTAAGAATGGGCGCTTCCGGCGCCCACTTTGCATGTCCGCGCTGTCAGCGTCTAGGCTGGCGCGTCGTAGTTGTTTCCGTTAGCGAGGAAGGCACTCCGCCGTGGCGAAGGCTACCGATGTCCGGCCGAAGATCACTTTGGCGTGTGTGGAGTGCAAGGAGCGCAACTACATCACGCGCAAGAACCGGCGCAACGACCCCGACCGCATCGAGCTGAAGAAGTTCTGCCCACGCGACGGTCGGCACACGGTCCACCGCGAGACCCGCTGACTGCTGGCCGGCCTCAGGGCCGGCCGTTGTCGAAGCTTTCCGATCGCCGATCTGACCGGTTTGGTGCGGCTCAGCCGCCGCCTACCGATCAGGTCGGCGATTGGGCTTTCCGTGTAGGTTCGCGGCATGCCTCTGGACCCTTCCTTCGTCGGCCGGACGTATCCGCCGACCGCCCCCTACCAGGTGGGCCGAGAAAAGATCCGCGAGTTCGCCAGCGCCATCGGCGCCACCGACCCGGCCCACCACGACCCGGAGGCCGCGCGGGCGCTGGGCCACCCCGACGTGGTGGCCCCGCCGACCTTTCCGGTGATCGTGACGATGGCCGCTAGCAGCCAGATCATCGAGGACCCGGCCCTGGGTGTCGACTACAGCCGCCTAGTGCACGGTGACCAGCGGTTCGCGTACACCCGGCCGGTGGTCGCCGGCGACGAGCTGGTCTGCACCAACACCATCGAGGACGTCAGCACCAGGGGTGGGCACGGCTTCCTGACCACGCGCACCGACGTGAGCACCGTCGGCGGGGAACCCGTGGTGGCGGTCTGGGCCAGGTATGTCATTCGTGGGGAGGCGTGAGGTGGAGTTGCCAGCACAGACGTTTCAGGTGACCCGCGCGGACCTGGTCCGCTACGCCGGTGCCTCGGGCGACTTCAACCCGATCCACTGGAGCGACCGGGTCGCCACCAAGGTGGGTCTGCCCGGGGTGATCGCCCACGGCATGTTCACCATGGCCCTGGTCGGGCGGGCGGTCACCGAGTGGGCCGGGTCGCCGGACGCGGTGGTCGAGTACGGCGTGCGTTTCACCCGCCCGGTGGTGGTCCCCGACGACGACCAGGGGACCGAGATCGAGGTGACCGCGCGGGTCCGCGAGGTGACCGAGGACGGTCTCACCCGGCTCGAGGTGACCGCCACCTGCCTGGGTGAGAGGGTGCTGTCGCAGGCGCGGGCAACCATCCGGACGGCAGGCTGAACCGAGCCCGCCACGCGTGGCGGAGAGACCGGTTGGGAAAGTCGGGCGGCTACCCGTACACTGGTCCGCCGTGGGGCAAGTGACCCCTGCTCGGTCGTCTGTGGCCGCGTGGGGCGAGTGTTGCCACATAGGGGTGTAGCTCAATTGGCAGAGCAGCGGTCTCCAAAACCGCAGGCTGCAGGTTCAAGTCCTGTCACCCCTGCGCCTCAGGCCTGACCGTTCCCGTGGGCCGCGCCGCCACCTGGCGGCGTCCGGCCCGTGGTGGTGGCATCGGCGGGGTGGCTCCGAGGCATTCGGGGCCCTCCGGGTGATCCACCGGCCGCGGCCCGTCGCGGGACGGTTGGGTCCGGCCGGCGTGACCAGCGCCGCGTGCGCCACTCGGCGTACGACCCCAGATTCCGCGACGGAGGGCGAAGTGGCCGACAACAAGCGGCGCGACGACGACGGCGACGATCGTCTGGACGACGAGGTCGTCGACGACGTGGCCGACGACGACGCCTCCGGCGCGGACGAGCCGGTTTCCCGGGGAGGCACCGCCACGCGGTCCCGTGCCCGGGCGGAGTCGGCGGACAGCCGGCCGACCACGCGGTCGGAAACGGGTCGGGTGGGCGTCTTCGGCCGCATCGCCCGGTTCTTCCGCGAGGTCGTAGCTGAACTGCGTAAGGTCATCTGGCCGACCCGCAAGGAGTTGCTGACCTACACCGCCGTGGTGGTGGCGTTCGTCGCGGTGATGCTGACGATCGTGGGTGTGCTGGACTTCGGCTTCGCCAAGGTCGTGTTGTTTGTCTTTGGCAACTCGGACTGACCGGCTGCCTCCAGCCATAGTGACGGAAGTGAGCGAGCGTGCCTGAGTACGACGAGACCGCCGGACCGGTGGACGAGCAGTCCACGGTCGCGACGGCGGCTGGTGACGAGTCGGTCGAGGCCGCCAGCGAGCCGGAGTTCCCTACGACCGAGCCCGCACCGGACGAGGACTACGACCCCGTCGCGGAGCTGAGGCAGAAGCTTCGCTACGCGCCGGGTGACTGGTACGTGGTGCACTCGTACGCCGGCTACGAGAACAAGGTGAAGACCAACCTCGAGACCCGGATCACGAGCCTCGACATGGAGGACTTCATCTACCAGGTCGAGGTGCCGACCCGGGAAGAGGTCGAGGTCAAGAACGGTAAGCGTTCGCAGATCCAGGCCAAGGTCTTCCCGGGTTACATCCTGGTCCGGATGGAGTTGACCGCCGAGTCGTACTCCTGTGTCCGGAACACCCCGGGTGTGACCGGATTCGTCGGCGCGACCGACCGGGCCGACCGGCCCGCCCCGCTCTCGCTCGACGAGGTGCTTAAGTGGCTGGCGCCGGCTGTCGAGACCGAGCAGAAGAAGGCGAAGCCGGAGATCAAGGTCCTCGACTTCGAGGTGGGCGATTCCGTCACCGTCACCGACGGCGCGTTCGCGTCGCTGCCGGCCACGATCAGCGAGATCAACGCCGACCAGCAGAAGCTCAAGGTGCTGGTGTCGATCTTCGGTCGTGAGACTCCGGTGGAGCTCAACTTCAACCAGGTCGCCAAGATCTGATTGGTCGTCGGCGGCGGGCCCGGCCCGCCGCCGACGTCGGCGTACGCGCTCTCGCTCGACCTCGGCGGACGAGTGGGCTGCGGCCTGCGCTACTCTTGAATGTCGCCGCTGTCGCACCGCGCTGACCGTGCGCGCCCGAGGGCGGCGACAGCCGCATTTTCCCAGCTCCAAGCCCCAGGAAGTGACATGCCTCCGAAGAAGAAGCTCGTCAAGACGTTCACGCTTCAGTTGCCGGCGGGCCAGGCCACGCCGGCGCCGCCGGTCGGCCCCGCGCTCGGCCAGCACGGCGTGAACATCATGGAGTTCTGCAAGTCCTACAACGCGCAGACCGAGTCTCAGCGGGGCGACATCGTCCCCGCCGAGATCAGCGTGTACGAGGACCGGTCCTTCACGTTCGTGCTGAAGACCCCGCCCGCCGCCCGGCTGCTGATCAAGGCCGCTGGTGTGCAGAAGGGTTCGGGTGTTCCGCAGTCCGAGAAGGTCGGCTCGGTCAGCCGCGCCCAGCTGCGTGAGATCGCTGAGAAGAAGATGGCCGATCTCAACGCCAACGACATTGCCCAGGCCGAGAAGATCATCGCCGGCACCGCCCGGTCGATGGGCATCACCGTCAACGACTGACGTCGGCCCCGACCTTCGTTCCGACCGTGGGAGGGCTCGCGCCGAGCGGCCCGCCAGAGACCACAGGAGTAATCAGCAATGCAGCGCAGCAAGAGCTACCGCAAGGCCGCCGATGTCATCGACCGGTCGAAGCTCTACACCCCCACCGAGGCCGTGAAGCTGGCCAAGGAGACCACCAACGTCAAGTTCGACGCCACGGTCGAGGTCGCCATGCGCCTCGGCGTCGACCCCCGCAAGGCGGACCAGATGGTCCGCGGCACGGTCAACCTGCCGCACGGCACCGGTAAGACCGCCCGCGTGATCGTGTTCGCCAGCGGCGCGAAGGCCGAAGAGGCCGCCGCCGCGGGTGCGGACGAGGTGGGCACCGATGAGCTGGTCGCCCGCATCCAGGGTGGTTGGCTCGACTTCGACGCGGCGATCGCCACGCCGGACCAGATGGCCAAGATCGGCCGGATCGCGCGGATCCTGGGCCCGCGCGGTCTCATGCCGAACCCGAAGACCGGCACGGTGACCATGGACGTCACCAAGGCGGTGTCGGACATCAAGGGCGGCAAGATCACCTTCCGGGTGGACAAGCACTCCAACCTGCATCTGATCATCGGCAAGGCCTCCTTCACGGAGACCCAGCTGGTGGACAACTACGCCGCGGTGCTCGACGAGGTGCTGCGTGCCAAGCCGTCCGCGGCCAAGGGCAAGTACCTCCGCAAGGTCATCCTGACCACCACGATGGGCCCGGGCGTCCCGGTCGACCCGAACCTGGTGAAGAACCTTCGGGAGGACCAGGCCGACGCCTGAGTCGACAGTTCGCTCCGCCGGGGCGCCGCCACGACCGTGGCGGCGCCCCGGCGCGTTCGAGGTGTGGCAGGCTCGACGCCATGCGGCTGGAGAACGTCTGGTTGCGGTACCACCGGCGCGGGCCGTGGGTGCTGCAGGGCATCGACGCGCGGATCGGTCCCGGCGAGGTGGCGATCGTGCTGGGCCGCAACGGGGTGGGCAAGTCCACACTGCTCCAGGTGGCCGCAGGGGTCCTCCGCCCGGCCCGCGGCCAGGTCACCGGCCGGCCGGCACGGGTGGGCTGGGTGCCGGAGCGTTTCCCCGCGGACCAACCGTTCACAGTGACCCGCTATCTGACCGGGATGGCCCGGCTGGCGGGGCTGGGCAGGGCCGCGGCCGACGACGCGGTGACCTCCTGGACGGACCGGCTCGGGCTGTCCGCCTTCCGCTCGGCCCGGTTGCCGGAGCTGTCCAAGGGCACCGCGCAGAAGGTCGGCCTCGCCCAGGCGCTGCTGCGCCCACCGGGCCTGCTGGTGCTCGACGAGCCGTGGGAGGGGCTGGACGCCGCCACCCGTGAGCTGGTGCCCGAGCTGATCGCCGAGGTGCTCGCCGCCGACGGGTCCGTCCTGGTCAGCGACCACCGCGGCGAGACGGTCCGGCTCCCGGCCGCGCGCCGCTGGCTGGTGGCCGACGGCTCGCTCTCCGAGGAGACGTCGTCGACGGACGAGACGATCGCGGTGGTCGAGGTCGCGGTGCCGGCCGCGCGGGTCGCCGGCACCGTCGCCCGGTTGCGCGCCGAGGGCCATCAGGTGCTGCGGGTACGCTCCGACGCCTCCACCGCCGCGTCCCAGGCCCCACCTGTCGAGCCGCTCCGGTCGGCCGGTGCCGCCCGACCCGCCGAGCCGTCGCTCGGGACGGCCGGGGAGTTGACAGCCGGCCGGCCGGACACCGCCGACGCGGCTGTCGAGTCGGCAGCGGGGGAGACCCGGTGAGCGGCCTGGTCCGGATGCGGTTGGCCGGTTTCCTGCGAACCGGCCGGGCGTTGGCGCCGTTGCTCGCCGGCCTGATCACGCTCGGGACCCTCTACGGGGGTGGTCGCGCCCAGCCGGCGGAGGCGTACGGGGTTTCCGCGGCGGTGCTCTTTCCGGTGCTCACCTGGCAGACCAAGATCCTCTTGGATGTCGAGCCGGACGTGCAGCGTCGGCTGGCGCAGGTGACTGTCGGGGTGGCCCGGGAGCGGTTGGCCGGGCTGCTCGCCGCCGCGGTGGCGGCGCTGGTGACGGTGGCCGTCGCGCTGCTCTTTCCGTGGCTGGTCGGCGGGGTGTCCGGCCCGGTCGACCCGGGGGACCGGTCGATTCCGGTCGGGCTCGCGCTGGGGTTGTGGGCGCATGCGCTGGTCGTACCCGCTGCGGTTGCTCTTGGGGCGCTGGCCAGCCGGGCGTCGGTGGGCGGCGCCGGGTACGGCGTCGCGGTGTTGGCCCTCGGCGGGGTCGGCGCCGTGGTGTTCGGCCTGACCGGCTCGGTGGCGCCCTGGCTGGCACCGCCGATCATGGCGGCCGCTCGCACCACCGGCGGCGAGGCCGCCGCGCTGACGGTGCTGGGGTTGAGCGGGTGGGCGCTGGCCTGGAGCGCCGCGGTCGTCGGCGGCTACCTGTGGCGTCGGCGGGCCCAGGGCTGACCCGGTCGGTGACCCAGCTCACCAGGGGCGATTTGGCGCTGGTGACGGGGGCGCGTACTCTTCAGACCGTCATCCGTGTTCTCATGGATGAGGAACCACCCAGAGACCGCTGGTCATCGTGCTTCGGCACGGTCGAAGGCCCCGCGACATCGGGCGACCCGCGTAGGGCGGCAAGCGTAACTCGGCAGTGAGCATGGTCCGCCGACCATGACGATCCGCCGGCCTTCGCCCCGTGCGCCCTGCGCCGGGGCTTTTTCGTTGTCGCGCTGCCTCCGCCCCCGTTCCGGCTTCGGCCGAGACGGGGACCAGCCTCGAGTAACGAGAGAGGAGGGACATGGCGGACAAGCCGATCCGGGCCGACAAGGCCACGGCCGTCGCTGAGCTGACCGAGAGCTTCCGCAGCTCGGGCGCCACCGTGCTGACCGAGTACCGCGGTCTGACGGTTTCCCAGCTCACCCAGCTTCGGCGCTCGCTCGGCGCCGACACCAGCTACACGGTCGCGAAGAACACGCTGGCCAAGCGTGCTGCGACGGACGCGGGCATCACCGGCCTCGACGAGCTGTTCACCGGTCCTACCGCGCTGACTTTCGTTTCGGGCGACGTCGTCGAGGCGGCGAAGGGGCTTCGCGACTTCGCGAAGGCCAACCCGAAGCTCGTCATCAAGGGCGGTGTCTTCGAGGGCAAGGCCATCACCGCGGCCGAGGTCACGAAGCTCGCCGACCTGGAGTCCCGCGAGGTGCTGCTGGCCAAGCTGGCCGGCGCGATGAAGGGCAACCTGAGCAAGGCCGCGGCCCTGTTCCAGGCCCCGCTGTCGAAGACCGCCCGTCTGGCGGCTGCACTGCAGGACAAGCGCGAGAAGGAGGGCGCCGAGGCGGCCTGAGGCCCCCACGGCGCACCAATTCTTTACTTAACAGAATCAGGAAAGGACGCCAGATATGGCGAAGCTCAGCACCGACGAGCTGCTCGACGCGTTCAAGGAGATGACGCTGATCGAGCTCTCTGAGTTCGTGAAGCAGTTCGAGACGACCTTCGAGGTCACCGCTGCCGCCCCGGTCGCGATCGCGGGCCCGGGTGGCGGTGGCGGCGGCGCTGCTGCCGAGGCCGAGCCGGAGCAGGACGAGTTCGACGTCATCCTCGAGGCTGACGGCGGCAAGAAGATCCAGGTCATCAAGGTCGTGCGTGAGCTGACCGGCCTGGGCCTCAAGGAGGCCAAGGACGCGGTCGAGTCCGCGCCGAAGGCCATCCTGGAGAAGGTCAACAAGGAGACCGCCGACAAGGCGAAGGCCAAGCTCGAGGGTGAGGGCGCCAAGGTCACCCTCAAGTGACCTGACGCTCCACCAACGCGTACCCGGCTCGTGAGCTGGGACACCATCGCGTCGCGGCGGGCGGTGATCCGACACGGATCACCGCCCGCCGTATTTGTGGATCCGGCTGCGACCGGTCCTGAGCTGGGCTCCGACCGTGGGTACCCTTGACCCGAACGAGCGTGGCGGGTCGCCCTCCAGTGGGAAACAAGGGGCAACCCGGATCCCGGCCCTTGACGCGGCCCCGGGCTGCCAGGCACGCTGACACCAGCAAGACACCGCGCTTGCGACGGCCACGACGTGGGTATGACAGCGGCGGCACCATCGGCCGCTGTAACCCGAGCGGCCCAGTGGGGAGTTGCGTTCTGAGCGGCCCGGCAGACCCCGGTTGACGGGGGCCGAGGCGCGCTCCGCAAACAACCTGCGGGGTGGGCTGGACAGCGGTTAGCCTCTCGGCTACACTGCTAGTTTGCGCTGCCTTCCGACTTGACCCCTGCTCGGAAATGTCCGTTTACGGATATTTCTGGTGGGGTCATTGGAGTGCACGCGTACCAGCCGTTCTGCAGCACCGGTCCTCGGAAGGACGCATCTTGGCAGCTTCCCGCCCTGCGAAGACCAGTCGTACGTCGAGCGCATTCGCTCCCCGCCGAGTTTCATTCGGCAGGATCACCGAACACCTCGAGGTCCCCAACCTCCTTGCCATTCAGAACGAGTCCTTCGACTGGCTCGTCGGCAACGAGGCTTGGCAGGGCCGGTCGGCGGACGACCCGCACGCACGATCGGGTCTCGCGGAGATCCTTGAAGAGATCAGTCCCATTGAGGACTTCTCCGGCACCATGTCGCTTTCCTTCTCGGCGCCGCGCTTCGACGAGGTCAAGGCCTCGATCGAGGAGTGCAAGGAGAAGGACCTGACCTACTGCGCTCCGCTCTTCGTGACCGCGGAGTTCACCAACAACACCACTGGCGAGATCAAGAGCCAGACGGTGTTCATGGGTGACTTCCCGATGATGACGCCCAAGGGCACCTTCGTCATCAACGGCACCGAGCGCGTCGTGGTCAGCCAGCTCGTCCGGTCTCCGGGCGTGTACTTCGACAAGCAGCCGGACAAGACCTCCGACCGCGACCTCTCCAGCGTCAAGGTCATCCCGAGTCGGGGTGCCTGGCTGGAGTTCGACATCGATAAGCGCGACACGGTCGGTGTGCGCATCGACCGTAAGCGTCGGCAGGCCGTCACCGTCCTGCTCAAGGCCATCGGATGGTCGGCCGAGCGAATTCGTGAGAAGTTCGGCTGGTCCGAGCTGATGATGACCACGCTCGAGAAGGACCACATCGCCGGCGCCGACGAGGCTCTGCTCGACATCTACCGCAAGCTGCGCCCTGGCGAGCCGCCGACGCGCGAGAACGCCCAGACCCTGCTCGACAACCTCTTCTTCAACCCGAAGAGGTACGACGTCGCGAAGGTCGGGCGCTACAAGTTCAACAAGAAGCTGGAAGTCGACGTGCCGATCACCACCGGCACGCTGACCGAGGACGACATCGTCGCCACCGTGGAGTACCTGTGCCGGCTGCACGCCGGTGAGGACGGCTACGAGGCCGACGACATCGACCACTTCGGCAACCGGCGCCTCCGTACCGTGGGCGAGCTGATCCAGAACCAGGTTCGGGTCGGCCTGTCCCGGATGGAGCGGGTCGTCCGCGAGCGGATGACCACGCAGGACGTCGAGGCGATCACCCCGCAGACCCTGATCAACATCCGCCCGGTGGTGGCGGCGATCAAGGAGTTCTTCGGGACGTCCCAGCTGTCCCAGTTCATGGACCAGACCAACCCGCTGGCGGGCCTGACCCACCGGCGTCGGCTGAGCGCGCTCGGCCCGGGTGGTCTGTCCCGGGAGCGGGCCGGCTTCGAGGTCCGCGACGTGCACCCGTCCCACTACGGCCGGATGTGCCCGATCGAGACGCCGGAAGGCCCGAACATCGGCCTGATCGGCGCGCTGTCCACCTTCGCCCGGGTCAACCCGTTCGGCTTCATCGAGACGCCGTACCGGAAGGTCGTCGAGGGTCGGGTCACCGACCAGATCGACTACCTGACCGCGGACGAGGAGGACCGGTTCGTCAAGGCCCAGGCCAACGCGCGCCTGAAGGCTGACGGCACGTTCGCCGAGGACCGGGTGCTCTGCCGTCGTAAGGGCGGCGAGACCGAGGACGTCGTCCCCGGCGCCGTCGACTACATGGACGTCTCGCCCCGGCAGATGACCTCGGTCGCGACCGCCATGATCCCGTTCCTCGAGCACGACGACGCCAACCGGGCACTGATGGGCGCGAACATGCAGCGCCAGGCGGTGCCGCTGGTCAAGGCCGAGGCGCCGCTCGTGGGTACGGGCATGGAGTACCGGGCCGCTGTCGACGCTGGCGACGTGGTGGTCGCCGAGGTCGGCGGTGTGATCGAGGATCTCTGCGCCGACTACGTCACCATCCACCAGGATGACGGCCACCGCCGGACGTACCTGCTGCACAAGTTCCGCCGCTCCAACGCCGGCTCCTGCGTCAACCAGAAGCCGGTCGTCTTCGAGGGCGACCGCGTCGAGGCCGGTCAGGTCATCGCCGACGGTCCGTGCACCGACGAGGGCGAGATGGCACTCGGACGCAACCTGCTGGTGGCGTTCATGTGCTGGGAGGGCCACAACTACGAGGACGCGATCATCCTGTCGCAGCGCCTCGTGCAGCAGGACGTGCTCACCTCGATCCACATCGAGGAGCACGAGGTCGACGCCCGGGACACCAAGCTCGGTCCGGAGGAGATCACCCGCGACATCCCGAACGTCAGCGAGGAAATGCTCGCTGACCTCGACGAGCGCGGCATCATCCGGATCGGCGCCGAGGTCGTCCCCGGTGACATCCTGGTCGGCAAGGTCACGCCCAAGGGTGAGACCGAGCTGACCCCGGAGGAGCGTCTGCTCCGCGCGATCTTCGGTGAGAAGGCGCGTGAGGTTCGGGACACCTCGCTGAAGGTGCCGCACGGCGAGACCGGCACGGTCATCGGTGTGCGCACGTTCTCCCGCGAGGACGGCGACGAGTTGCCGCCGGGTGTCAACGAGCTGGTCCGGGTCTACGTCGCCCAGAAGCGCAAGATCCAGGACGGCGACAAGCTCGCCGGCCGGCACGGCAACAAGGGCGTCATCTCGAAGATCCTGCCGGTCGAGGACATGCCGTTCCTCGAGGACGGCACCCCGGTCGACATCGTGCTCAACCCGCTCGGTGTGCCGAGCCGGATGAACATCGGCCAGGTGCTGGAGACCCACCTCGGTTGGGTTGCCAAGACCGGTTGGAAGGTCGAGGGCGACGACGCCGAGTGGAAGCGCCAGCTCCGCTCGATCGACGCGCACGAGTCCGAGGGTGACACCAACGTGGCCACCCCGGTCTTCGACGGTGCCCGCGAGGAGGAGATCTCCGGTCTGCTCGAGTCGACCCTGCCCAACCGGGACGGCAAGCAGCTGATCGGTCGTACCGGCAAGGCGCAGCTCTTCGACGGTCGTTCCGGTGAGCCTCTGCCGGACCCGATCGCGGTCGGCTACGTCTACATCCTGAAGCTCAACCACCTGGTCGACGACAAGATCCACGCTCGCTCGACCGGCCCGTACTCGATGATCACGCAGCAGCCGCTGGGTGGTAAGGCGCAGTTCGGTGGTCAGCGTTTCGGTGAGATGGAGTGCTGGGCGATGCAGGCGTACGGCGCTGCCTACGCCCTGCAGGAGCTGCTCACGATCAAGTCCGACGACGTGCTCGGCCGAGTGAAGGTCTACGAGGCCATCGTCAAGGGCGAGAACATCCCGGAGCCGGGCATCCCGGAGTCGTTCAAGGTGCTGCTCAAGGAGCTGCAGTCGCTGTGCCTCAACGTTGAGGTGCTCTCCAGCGACGGTGTGGCCCTGGAGATGCGCGAGACCGACGACGAGGTGTTCCGGGCCGCTGAGGAGCTGGGCATCGACCTGTCCCGGCGCGAGCCGAGCTCGGTCGAAGAGGTCTGAGGTGAGCGGTCGGGGGCCGGCTCGCCGGCCCCCGACCCCACCCGAGAATTAGCAGTACAGACGACGACATAGGGGACATAGTGCTCGACGTCAACTTCTTCGACGAGCTGCGCATTGGTCTCGCCACCGCCGACGACATCCGTCAGTGGTCGCACGGCGAGGTCAAGAAGCCTGAGACGATCAACTACCGCACCCTGAAGCCGGAAAAGGACGGGCTCTTCTGCGAGAAGATCTTCGGTCCTCAGCGGGACTGGGAGTGCTACTGCGGTAAGTACAAGCGCGTTCGGTTCAAGGGCATCATCTGTGAGCGCTGCGGCGTCGAGGTGACTCGCTCCAAGGTCCGCCGTGAGCGGATGGGGCACATCGAGCTCGCCGCTCCGGTGACCCACATCTGGTACTTCAAGGGCGTTCCGAGCCGGCTGGGTTACCTGCTGGACCTCGCTCCCAAGGACCTCGAGAAGATCATCTACTTCGCCTCGTACGTCGTGACGAGCGTGGACGCGGAGTCGCGTCACCGCGACCTCTCGACGATCGAGAACGAGATCCTGGCTGAGAAGCGGCAGTCCGAGAACAGCCGCGACTCGGAGATCGAGAAGCGGGCCGCCAAGCTCGAGGCCGACCTGGCCGAGCTGGAGGCCGAGGGTGCCAAGGCGGACGTCCGGCGCAAGGTCAAGGAGGGCGGAGAGCGCGAGATGCGCCAGATCCGCGACCGGGCCCAGCGCGAGATCGACCGCCTGGACGAGGTGCTGGACACCTTCCGCAAGCTGGAGCCGAAGCAGCTGGTCACCGACGAGCTGCTCTACCGCGAGCTGCGCGACCGGTTCGGTGAGTACTTCACCGGTTCCATGGGCGCCGAGGCGATCAAGGCGCTGGTCCAGAACATGGACCTCGACGCCGAGGCCGAGAGCCTGCGGGAGACCATCCGGTCCGGCAAGGGTCAGCGGAAGATCCGGGCGCTCAAGCGACTCAAGGTCGTCGCGGCGTTCCTGAACACCCGCAACTCCCCGCTCGGCATGGTGCTGGACTGCGTCCCGGTCATCCCGCCGGACCTGCGCCCGATGGTGCAGCTCGACGGTGGCCGCTTCGCGACCTCCGACCTGAACGACCTGTACCGCCGCGTGATCAACCGGAACAACCGCCTCAAGCGGCTGATCGACCTCGGCGCGCCCGAGATCATCGTCAACAACGAGAAGCGGATGCTCCAGGAGGCCGTCGACGCGCTGTTCGACAACGGCCGTCGCGGCCGGCCGGTCACCGGCCCGGGTAACCGCCCGCTCAAGTCGCTGTCCGACATGCTCAAGGGCAAGCAGGGCCGGTTCCGCCAGA
This sequence comes from Micromonospora sp. NPDC050795, assembly GCF_044456785.1. Lineage (NCBI taxonomy): Bacteria > Bacillati > Actinomycetota > Actinomycetes > Micromonosporales > Micromonosporaceae > Micromonospora > Micromonospora sp. NPDC050795. The sequence goes on from NZ_JBITGE010000007.1 coordinate 105,262, forward strand.
ACCTGCTGGGCAAGCGCGTCGACTACTCCGGCCGTTCGGTCATCGTGGTCGGCCCGAAGCTGAAGCTGCACCAGTGCGGTCTGCCCAAGCAGATGGCGCTGGAGCTGTTCAAGCCCTTCGTGATGAAGCGGCTGGTCGACCTCAACCACGCACAGAACATCAAGTCCGCCAAGCGGATGGTCGAGCGTCAGCGCCCGGTCGTGTGGGACGTGCTGGAAGAGGTCATCGGCGAGCACCCGGTGCTGCTCAACCGGGCGCCGACCCTGCACCGCCTGGGCATCCAGGCCTTCGAGCCGCAGTTGGTCGAGGGCAAGGCGATCCAGATCCACCCGCTGGTCTGCACCGCGTTCAACGCCGACTTCGACGGTGACCAGATGGCGGTGCACGTGCCGCTGTCCGCCGAGGCTCAGGCCGAGGCACGGATCCTGATGCTGTCGTCGAACAACATCCTCAAGCCGGCCGACGGTAAGCCGGTCACCATGCCTACCCAGGACATGGTCATCGGTCTGTACCACCTCACCCACCTCACCGCCGGTGAGAAGGGCGAGGGCCGGGCGTTCAGCTCGGACGCCGAGGCGCGGATGGCCTTCGACAACGGCGAGCTGCACCTGCAGGCGCCGGTGAAGATCCGCCTGCACAACGTGATCGGGGTCGACAACGGCTCTGGTTCCGAGGCGTGGACCGCCCCGGAGGGCTGGGTCGAGGGTGACCCGCTGACCGTGGAGACCACCCTGGGTCGGGTGCTGTTCAACGAGACGCTGCCGCAGGGCTACCGCTTCGTGAACTACGAGATCCGCAAGGGTCAGCTCTCCGCGATCGTCAACGACCTCGCTGAGCGCTTCCCCAAGGTGGCGCTGGCCGCCACCCTGGACGGGCTCAAGGAGGCCGGTTTCCACTGGGCCACCTGGTCCGGCGTGACGATCGGCATGGAGGACGTCATCGCTCCGCCGCGTAAGGCGGAGATCCTGGCGCGGTACGAGAAGGACGCCGACCAGATCGACAAGCAGTACCAGCGTGGTCTGATGACCGCCGAGGAGCGTCGCGGCGAGCTCATCGAGATCTGGACCAAGGCGACCAACGAGGTCGCCAAGGAGATGGACACCGCGCTGCCGCAGGAGAACCCGCTGTGGAAGATGATCAACTCGGGTGCTCGCGGTAACCTGCTCCAGCTCCGGCAGATCGCGGCGATCCGTGGTCTGGTGGCCAACCCCAAGGGCGAGATCATCCCGCGGCCGATCAAGGCCAGCTACCGGGAGGGTCTGTCCGTGCTGGAGTACTTCATCTCCACGCACGGTGCCCGTAAGGGTCTCGCCGACACCGCGCTGCGGACCGCCGACTCGGGTTACCTGACCCGTCGTCTGGTGGACGTCTCGCAGGACGTCATCATCCGCGAAGAGGACTGCGGCACCGACCGGGCGATCCCGATGCAGATCGGCGAGAAGCTGGACGGCAAGCTCGTCGTCCACACCCACGCCGAAACCAGCGTGCACGCCCGTACGCTCGCGGACGACATCAAGGGGCCGGACGGCACCGTGGTGGCCGAGCGCGGTCAGGACATCAACTCCATCGGGGTCGACAAGATCGTCGCCGCTGGTGTGGAGACGGTCCGGGTGCGCAGCGTGCTCACCTGCGAGTCGAAGCTGGGCGTCTGCGCGGCCTGCTACGGCCGGTCGCTGCCGACCGGTAAGTCGGTCGATATCGGCGAGGCGGTCGGCATCATCGCCGCCCAGTCCATCGGTGAGCCCGGTACGCAGCTGACGATGCGTACCTTCCACACCGGTGGTGTCGCGGGTGAGGACATCACCCAGGGTCTGCCGCGTGTGCAGGAAATCTTCGAGGCTCGGGTCCCGAAGGGTAAGGCGCCCATCGCCGACACCCCCGGTCGGATCCGGATCGAGGACGGCGAGCGCTCGCGCAAGATCATCGTGGTGCCGGACGACGGCAGCGAAGAGATCGTCTACGACAAGATCTCGAAGCGCGTCAAGCTCCGTACCCACGACGGCGGTCACGTCGCGGTCGGCGAGAAGCTGACCGAGGGCACCATCGACCCGCACGAGCTGCTGCGGATCATGGGTCCGCGGGCGGTCCAGGTCCACCTGACCAGTGAGGTCCAGGAGGTCTACCGCTCGCAGGGTGTGCTCATCCACGACAAGCACATCGAGATCATCATCCGCCAGATGCTCAAGCGGGTGACGGTCATCGACTCCGGCTCGACCGAGTTCCTGCCGGGTGTGCTCGTCGACCGGGCGCTGTTCGAGTCGGAGAACCGCCGGCTCGTCTCGGAGGGCGGCGAGCCCGCCGCTGGTCGTCCGGTGCTGATGGGTATCACCAAGGCCTCGCTGGCCACCGACTCCTGGCTCTCGGCGGCCTCCTTCCAGGAGACCACCCGGGTGCTGACCGACGCTGCGATCAACTCGCGCAGCGACTCGCTGGTCGGCCTCAAGGAGAACGTGATCATCGGAAAGCTCATCCCGGCCGGTACCGGCATCAGCAAGTACCGCAACGTCCGGGTCGAGCCGACCGAGGAGGCCAAGGCCAAGGTCTACTCGATGACCGGTTACCCGGAGACCGACTACGGGTTCGGGCCGGCCAGCGGGCAGGCCGTGCCGCTGGACGACTTCGACTTCGGGTCGTACCGCTAAGCACCAGTCACACGACGAGGCCCCCGGTGGAAGCCGGGGGCCTCGTCGTGTCCGTGCCAACCCACCGCTTGCGCCGGGTTCGGCATGATGGGGGGATGACGACCGCACCCGGGCAGGTGTCCGTCGCCCAGCAGGGCGCGCGGCACCCGCTCGACCCGGACCCGGCCCGCGCCACGAAGGCACGGGCGGTCTTCGCGCTGGGCCTGCTCGGCATGCTGACCGGGCTGTTCATCGGTGGCGTGGTGCCGGCCACCGTGGCCCTGCAACTGGCCCGGCAGGCGCGCCGCGAGGCGTACGCCTCAGGGGGTTTCCTGACCGGCGGCGTCTGGCTGCGGCGGGGGGAGTGGATGGCCTGGACCGGCCTGGTGCTGGTCGCGGTCAGCGTCGTGGCCGCTGTGGTCATCGGGGTGGTCCGGTTGGCCGGCGCCCCGTTCGGCCACGACTACCCCGCGAACATGGACTGAGCCACCGGTGGCCGCGCCCGGCGCGGGCGGCGGTGCTGCCGGCGGTAGCCTGGCCGGTGTCCACCGTGTGACGGTGGCGGCCTTTCGACAGGAGGACCTCGTGACGGAACCGGCGCGGCCCCCTGCGGACGAACCGGCCGGCCCGCCGGACGTGCCGGCTCCGCCACCCGAGCCGAGCGACTGGGCGCGACCCGGCCCGAGCGACGAGACCCACCAGCCGGCGTCCACCCCGGGCGACGAGACCCACCAGCCGGCGTCCACCCCGGGCCCGCAGGCCCCTGCGGCGCCGCCTCCCGGTTGGGGTCCGAACGGCTGGGGTGCCACCGCGACGCAAGGCTCCGACCAGCCGTACCCGGTCTCCAGCGCACCGACCTCGACGCCGCAGGGCTGGGGCCCGCCCGGCTCCGGGCCGGGAGTGCCGCCCGGCTGGGGCCCGCCCACCTCCGGGCCGGGTGCGCCGCCCGGCTGGGGCCCGCCGCCGGCTGGCTCCGGAGTGCCGTACGGCTGGGGCCCGTCCTCGTCCGCACCGGGTGTGCCGGCAGGCTGGGGTCCGTACCCGTCTGCGCCGTCCGCGCCGCCCGGGTGGGGTTCGTCCCCGTCCGCACCGCCGGGGTGGGGGCCGTCCCCGTCTGGGCAGGTCGCGCCGTACGGCTGGGGACCGCCGCCGCCGGGGCACGGCCCCGGGTGGGGTGGCACGCCGGGGCGTTCCGTACCGCCGCCCACCGACGACCAACGCCGGCCGCCGAAGCGGGTGGAGGCGGTTTCGGGGACGACGTTCGGCGTCGTGCACCTGGACGTGGCACCGGTCACCTCCGGGCTGGCCATCGGGGCGCTGGTGGCGGGGATCGCCTCACTTCTGGTCTCCCTGCTGGTGATCTGCTTCGGAGTGGCTTTCAAGAACGACGGCGGGGCCTGGGCCTCCGGGGCGTTCGCGGCGCTGGGTGTGCTGGCCGGTGGGGCGGCGGTCGTCATCGGGCTGCTCGGCCGGCGACAGATCCGGCGACCGACCGCGCCCTCCGCGGTCCAGTTCACCGGTCGCGGGCTGGCGATGGCCGGGATCAGCTGCGGCGCGGCGGGGGCGCTGCTCAGCCTGCTGGGCCTGGGTCTCGCCCTGCTTCTCACCCTGACCTGAGGGTGATCACCGACAGATCCGGCACCTGACGGGGGTTTTCCGCGGAGGGCTTCCGGTCACCCCGGGGGCGATGGGTGCTTCTGCGGGGAAGCCGGTACACTTGTATTCGTAGGTGCCCATCGCGGGCGACGGGGCAGGACGAGATCCGGCCGGCTGGTGTGAGACAGTCGCCGGGCCATTCCGTTTTGACCTGGGCGGTTGTGGTAGGTACTCTTTCCCCTTGTGCCCGGGCATGCCCGGGCAACTCGTGCGTGCGCTGTTTCCGGCTTACGGACGGCGGCACGACAAGCCAAGGATCCGGAGCGGGGCGACCCGCGCGCCGGTGACAAAACCCGGTACGAACGCGAGAGCGTCGCAACGGGGCCGTGACGAGGGCGACACGCCCGACCGCGGGTGCCGGGGTCTCCGCAAGGCGACCCTGGTCGGAATGTAGGAGAGCCGGTCACCAGGCCGGCTAACGAGCAGACGGCGCGGCCGCGGATGCGGCCGAAGGGAGCGGAGAAACCCGGTGCCCACGATCCAGCAGCTGGTCCGAAAGGGCCGCCAGGCGAAGACGACCAAGACCAAGACCCCGGCGCTGAAGGGTTCCCCTCAGCGGCGCGGCGTGTGCACCCGCGTGTACACCACCACCCCGAAGAAGCCGAACTCGGCGCTGCGCAAGGTCGCTCGCGTGAAGCTCAGCAGCCAGATCGAGGTGACCGCCTACATCCCCGGCGTCGGTCACAACCTGCAGGAGCACTCGATCGTGCTCGTCCGCGGCGGCCGTGTGAAGGACCTCCCCGGCGTGCGTTACAAGATCGTTCGCGGCTCGCTGGACACCCAGGGTGTCCGCAACCGCAAGCAGGCGCGCAGCCGTTACGGCGCGAAGAAGGAGAAGAGCTGACATGCCGCGTAAGGGACCCGCTCCGCGGCGGCCACTGGTCGCTGACCCGGTGTACAACTCGCCGCTGGTCACCCAGCTGGTGAACAAGATCCTGCTCCGCGGCAAGCGCCAGCTCGCCGAGTCCATCGTGTACGCGGCCCTCGAGGGCTGCCGCGAGAAGTCCGGCACCGACCCGGTCGTCACCCTCAAGCGGGCGATGGACAACGTCAAGCCGACCCTCGAGGTGCGCAGCCGTCGTGTCGGTGGCGCCACCTACCAGGTTCCGGTCGAGGTCCGCCCCACCCGGGCGACCACCCTGGGCCTGCGCTGGCTGGTCACGTACTCCCGCGCCCGGCGCGAGAAGACCATGGTCGAGCGGCTGATGAACGAGCTGCTGGACGCGAGTAACGGCCTCGGTGCCGCCGTCAAGCGGCGCGAGGACACGCACAAGATGGCCGAGTCGAACAAGGCCTTCGCGCACTACCGCTGGTAACACCCTGGTTCCGGCGCCTCCGGGCGCCGGAACCGCCACCAGTTGTGTCGAGACGACGATAAGTAGGGATTGAAGTGGCCGCCGCAGACGCGCTCGCCAAGGTACGCAACATCGGCATCATGGCGCACATCGATGCCGGTAAGACCACGACCACCGAGCGAATCCTGTTCTACACCGGCATCACGTACAAGATCGGTGAGGTCCACGAGGGCGCTGCCGTCATGGACTGGATGGAGCAGGAGCAGGAGCGTGGTATCACCATCACCTCCGCTGCTACCAAGTGTGAGTGGAAAGACCACACGATCCAGATCATCGACACGCCCGGCCACGTCGACTTCACGGTCGAGGTCGAGCGGTCGCTGCGGGTCCTGGATGGTGCGGTAGCGGTATACGACGGTGTCGCCGGCGTGGAACCGCAGACGGAGAACGTCTGGCGGCAGGCCGACAAGTACAACGTCCCGCGTATGTGCTTCGTCAACAAGCTCGACCGCACCGGCGCCGACTTCTTCCGCTGCGTGCAGATGATGATCGACCGGTTGAACGCCACCCCGCTGGTGCTCCAGATCCCGATCGGGCTCGAGGGTGACCACATCGGTGTCGTCGACCTGATCGGCATGCGCGCGCTCACCTGGCGTGGGGAGACCCAGAAGGGTGAGGACTACGCGGTCGAGGAGATCCCGGCCGAGCTGGCCGACTCCGCTGCCGAGTGGCGCGAGAAGCTGATGGAGACCCTCGCCGACGTCGACGACGCGGTGATGGAGAAGTACCTGGAGGGCGACGAGATCTCCGTCGAGGAGATCAAGGCCGCCATCCGGCGTGCCACCATCGCCGGCAAGGCCAACCCGGTGCTCTGCGGCTCGGCGTTCAAGAACAAGGGCGTTCAGCCCATGCTCGACGCCGTTGTCGACTTCCTGCCGTCGCCGCTGGACGTTCCGGCGATCGAGGGTACGGCCACCGACGGCGAGACCCCGCTGCTGCGTAAGCCGTCCAACTCGGAGCCCTTCTCCGGCCTGGCCTTCAAGATCCAGACGGACAAGCACCTGGGCAAGCTCACCTACGTGCGGGTCTACTCCGGCACGCTCGATTCCGGTTCCCAGGTGGTCAACTCCACCAAGGACCGCAAGGAGCGCATCGGCAAGATCTACCAGATGCACGCCAACAAGCGGGAAGAGCGTCCGTCGGCGCAGGCCGGCGACATCATCGCCGTGCAGGGTCTCAAGCAGACCACCACCGGCGACACTCTCTCCGACCCGGCGAACCCGGTCATCCTGGAGTCGATGACCTTCCCGGAGCCGGTCATCTCGGTGGCGATCGAGCCGAAGACCAAGTCCGACCAGGAGAAGCTGGGCACCGCCATCCAGCGCCTGGCCGAGGAGGACCCGACCTTCCGCGTCCAGCTGGACGAGGAGACCGGTCAGACGGTCATCTCCGGCATGGGTGAGCTGCACCTGGACATCCTGGTCGACCGGATGCGCCGCGAGTTCAACGTCGAGGCCAACGTCGGCAAGCCGCAGGTGGCGTACCGCGAGACCATCCGCCGCAAGGTGGACAAGGTCGAGTACACCCACAAGAAGCAGACCGGTGGTTCCGGCCAGTACGCCCGCGTGATCGTGAGCGTCGAGCCGCTTCCGCTGGACAACGACTCGCCGACCTACGAGTTCGCCAACGCCGTCAGCGGCGGCCGCATCCCCCGGGAGTTCATCCCCTCGGTGGACGCCGGTGCGCAGGACGCGCTGCAGTACGGCATCCTGGCGGGCTTCCCGCTGGTCGGCGTGAAGCTGACCCTGCTGGACGGCCAGTACCACGAGGTCGACTCGTCGGAAATGGCATTCAAGATCGCCGGCTCGATGGTGATGAAGGACGCGGCCCGCAAGGCCGATCCGGCACTGCTCGAGCCGATGATGGCCGTTGAAGTCACCACTCCTGAGGAGAACATGGGTGACGTCATCGGTGACCTCAACTCCCGCCGCGGCATCATCCAGGCGATGGAGGAGCGCAGCGGCGCCCGCATCGTCCGGGCCCTGGTGCCGTTGTCGGAGATGTTCGGCTACGTCGGCGACCTGCGGTCGAAGACCCAGGGCCGGGCTAGCTACAGCATGCAGTTCGACTCCTACGCCGAGGTTCCGCAGAGCGTCGCGAAGGAGATCATCGCCAAGGCAACGGGCGAGTAGCGCTCTGAGCAGGTGATTCGTGGTTGGTCGCGGGAGGGTTCACCCGCCCGCGGCCACCACGATCGGATCGCGTGAGACCGGGCCTGTAGGCTTCATCGCCGCAGAACCCACAAAGGCTCTCCGGCCTTCGGGCCGGAAAGGCTGTCGACAGAGTCCTAAGCGCCGACCGGCGCGCCGGGCGTACGAACCAAGAAGTCCACAGGAGGACACCAGTGGCGAAGGCTAAGTTCGAGCGGACTAAGCCGCACGTCAACATCGGCACCATTGGTCACATCGACCACGGTAAGACGACGCTGACGGCGGCCATCACCAAGGTCCTGCACGACCAGTACCCGGACCTGAACCCCTACACGCCGTTCGACGAGATCGACAAGGCGCCGGAGGAGAAGGCCCGCGGTATCACGATCTCGATCGCGCACGTCGAGTACCAGACCGAGTCGCGGCACTACGCGCACGTCGACTGCCCTGGGCACGCCGACTACATCAAGAACATGATCACCGGTGCCGCGCAGATGGACGGCGCGATCCTGGTGGTCGCGGCGACCGACGGCCCGATGCCGCAGACCCGCGAGCACGTGCTGCTGGCCCGTCAGGTCGGTGTGCCGTACATCGTCGTGGCGCTCAACAAGAGCGACATGGTCGATGACGAGGAGCTCCTGGAGCTCGTCGAGCTCGAGGTCCGTGAGCTGCTCTCCTCGCAGGAGTACCCGGGTGACGACCTGCCGGTCGTTCGGGTTTCGGCGCTGAAGGCCCTTGAGGGTGACCCCGAGTGGACCGGCAAGCTGCTGGACCTGATGACCGCTGTCGACACCTCGATCCCGCAGCCGGAGCGCGAGGTTGACAAGCCGTTCCTGATGCCCGTTGAGGACGTCTTCACGATCACCGGTCGTGGCACCGTCGTCACCGGTCGCGTCGAGCGCGGCGTTCTCCTGCCGAACGAGGATGTCGAGCTCGTCGGTATCAAGGAGAAGAGCTTCAAGACCAAGGTCACCGCGATCGAGATGTTCCGGAAGACCCTGGACGACGCCCGCGCAGGTGAGAACGTCGGCCTGCTGCTGCGTGGTACCAAGCGCGACGAGGTCGAGCGCGGCATGGTCGTCGTGAAGCCGGGCTCGAACACCCCGCACACGGAGTTCGAGGCGACGGTCTACATCCTCTCCAAGGAGGAGGGTGGCCGTCACACCCCGTTCTTCCAGAACTACCGTCCCCAGTTCTACTTCCGGACCACGGACGTCACCGGTGTCGTCACCCTCCCCGAGGGCACCGAGATGGTCATGCCGGGTGACAACACGTCCATGTCGGTGAAGCTGATCCAGCCCATCGCCATGGAGGAGAACCTCAAGTTCGCGATCCGCGAGGGTGGCCGCACCGTCGGCGCCGGGTTCGTCACCAAGATTAACAAGTGAACTAGGTAACCCCGATTAGACCCGCCGCCGGTCGTGCGGCATACTAGTCAGGTTGCGTAACGACAGTTCGTCGCCTGTGTTCGGCTTTCGCTGAACCTCCGGGTGGCGAGGCAGTCGAGCGTAGGGTGGTTGGCGGCCCAGTCGCCAACCACCCTCGCACGGCGTTCAGGTCGCGGTAGTGCGATCGGCGCCTTGACCCCCAGTGCGGTCAGCACCACTCCGGTACGTAGGGGCGGAGCTCGGCCCGAGGGCGCGACACGCCCGACCGCGGGGGTCGGCGAAGTGGGCCTGTGCCAGCCGGTACAGGCGCCCGCAACACAGCGGCATCGAGAGAAGGAACAGAAGCCACCATGGCGGGACAGAAGATCCGCATCCGGCTCAAGGCCTATGACCACGAGGTCGTCGACTCCTCGGCTCGGAAGATCGTCGAGACGGTGACGCGCACCGGGGCGCAGGTCGCGGGCCCGGTGCCGCTGCCCACGGAGATCAACCGTTTCTGCGTTATCCGCTCGCCGCACAAGTACAAGGACTCGCGCGAGCACTTCGAGATGCGCACTCACAAGCGGCTGATCGACATCATCGACCCGACCCCGAAGACGGTCGACTCGCTCATGCGCCTCGACCTGCCGGCTGGCGTCGACATCGAGATCAAGCTGTAGGGACCGGACAAATGGACAGGCAAGTCAAGGGGATCCTGGGCGCCAAGCTCGGCATGACCCAGGTCTGGGAGAACAACCGCGTTGTTCCCGTGACCGTGGTCGAGGCCGGCCCGTGCGTCATCAGCCAGGTTCGTAGCGCCGAGAAGGACGGTTACTCCGCGGTCCAGCTCGCGTACGGCACCATCGACCCGCGCAAGGTCAAGAAGCCGGTCAGCGGGCACTACGCCAAGGCGGACGTGGCGCCGCGCCGGCACATCGTCGAGCTGCGCACCACTGACGCCGGGGAATACTCGCTCGGGCAGGAAGTCACTGTCGAGGAGTTCCCGGCCGGCGTCATCATCGACGTCACCGGCAAGACCAAGGGCAAGGGCTACGCCGGCCCGATGAAGCGGCACGGCTTCCACGGCCTGGGCGCCGGGCACGGCGTCGAGCGCAAGCACCGCTCGCCCGGCTCCATCGGCGCCTGCGCCACTCCGGGGCGTGTCTTCAAGGGCACCCGGATGGCCGGCCGTATGGGTGGCGTTCGGTACACCGTGCAGAACCTCACCGTCCAGGCGGTCGACACCGAGAACAACCTGCTGCTCGTCCGGGGTGCCATTCCTGGTCCCAAGGGCGCGCTCGTTCTGGTCCGTACCGCGGCCAAGAGCAAGGTGAAGAAGGGCGGTGCGGCCAAGTGACCACCGTTGACGTGCGCACCGTCGAAGGCACCACCAGCGGCTCCGTGGAGCTGCCGGAGGACATCTTCGACGTGCAGGCCAACGTCGCGCTGATGCACCAGGTCGTGGTGGCCCAGCTCGCGGCGGCCCGACAGGGCACGCACAAGGCCAAGACCCGCGGCGAGGTCGCCGGTGGCGGCAAGAAGCCGTACAAGCAGAAGGGCACCGGTCGCGCCCGGCAGGGCTCGATCCGCGCGCCGCAGTTCGCCGGCGGTGGCGTCGTGCACGGTCCCGTGCCGCGCGACTACAGCCAGCGGACCCCGAAGAAGATGAAGGCCGCCGCTCTGCGGGGTGCCCTCTCCGACCGGGCCCGCGCCGGGCAGGTGCACGTCGTCGAGGCGTTCGTCTCGGGCGAGAAGCCGTCGACCAAGGCGGCCCTGGCCACGCTGACCAAGCTCACCGAGGCCCGTCGGGTCCTGGTCGTGCTGAGCAGCACCGACGAGCTGAACTGGGTGTCGCTGCGCAACGAGCCGCGGGTGCACCTGATCGAGTCCGGCCAGCTGAACACGTACGACGTGCTCGTGGCCGACGACGTGGTCTTCACCAAGGACGCCCTGGACGAGTTCCTGGGCGTGCCCGCCGAGACCACCGAGGAGGGTGGCAAGTGAGCACGATCGCCGACCCGCGCGACATCATCGTGGCGCCGGTCGTCTCGGAGAAGAGCTACAGCGAGCTGAACCGGAACTGGTACACCTTCCTGGTGCACCCGGACGCGAACAAGACCGAGATCAAGATCGCTATCCAGCAGATCTTCAACGTCCGCGTCCTGACGGTCAACACGCTCAACCGCCAGGGTAAGCGCAAGCGCACCAAGACCGGCTTCGGTCAGCGCAAGGCGACCAAGCGGGCGATCGTGAAGCTGGCTGACGGTGACCGTATCGAGGCCTTCGGCGGCCCGGTCAGCTGAGGGGTGTAGACAATGGCTATCCGTAAGTACAAGCCGACGACGCCGGGCCGACGTGGCTCGAGTGTCGCTGACTTCGCCGAGATCACCCGGTCCACGCCGGAGAAGTCGCTGCTGGCTCCGTTGCCGAAGAAGGGCGGGCGTAACGCCCACGGCCGGATCACCACGCGGCACCACGGTGGCGGTCACAAGCGTCAGTACCGTCTGATCGACTTCAAGCGGGTCGACAAGGACGGCGTGCCGGCGAAGGTCGCTCACATCGAGTACGACCCGAACCGCACGGCGCGCATCGCGCTGCTGCACTACGCCGACGGTGAGAAGCGCTACATCCTCGCGCCGAAGGACATGAAGCAGGGCGACCGCGTCGAGTCCGGTCCGGGCGCCGACATCAAGCCGGGTAACAACCTGCCGCTGCGCAACATCCCGGTCGGTACCACGATCCACAACGTGGAGCTGCGTCCGGGTGGCGGGGCCAAGCTGGCCCGTTCCGCCGGCGTCGGCATCCAGCTGCTCGGCCGCGAGGGCGCGTACGCGACCCTGCGTATGCCGTCCGGCGAGATCCGGCGCGTGGACGTGCGCTGCCGCGCGAGCGTCGGCGAGATCGGCAACGCCGATCAGTCGAACATCAACTGGGGTAAGGCCGGCCGGATGCGGTGGAAGGGCAAGCGCCCGACCGTCCGTGGTGTCGCCATGAACCCGGTCGACCACCCGCACGGTGGTGGTGAGGGTAAGACCTCCGGTGGTCGCCACCCGGTCAACCCGCAGGGTAAGCCCGAGGGCCGCACCCGCCGTAAGGGCCAGCCGAGTGACCGGCTGATCGTCCGCCGTCGCTACGCCACGCGTAAGCGCGGCTGAGGGAGATAAGACATGCCTCGCAGCCTGAAGAAGGGCCCGTTCGTAGACGACCACCTGCTCAAGAAGGTGGAAGTTCAGAACGACAAGGGCTCCAAGAACGTGATCAAGACCTGGTCGCGGCGCTCGACGATCATCCCCGAGATGCTGGGGCACACGATCGCCGTGCATGACGGACGCAAGCACGTCCCGGTGTTCGTGACCGAGGCGATGGTCGGGCACAAGCTCGGCGAGTTCGCGCTGACCCGCACGTTCAAGGGTCACGAGAAGGACGACCGGAAGAGCCGTCGGCGCTGACGCCGCCAGGCATACGGATAGAGGGAACAAGGGGTTACAGCGATGCCAGGAAAGGGCGACGCTCCGGTGCTTCCGGGCGCGCGGGCGGTTGCGCGGCACGTGCGCATCTCGCCGATGAAGGCGCGCCGGGTGGTCAACCTCGTCCGCGGCCTGCCCGCGAAGGAGGCGCTCACGGTGCTGCAGTTCGCGCCGCAGGCTGCGAGCGAGCAGGTGTACAAGGTGCTCGCTAGCGCGATCGCCAACGCGGAGAACAACGAGCGGCTGGACCCCGACGCGCTGCTCGTCAGCGAGGCCTTCGTGGACGAGGGCCCGACGATGAAGCGGTTCCAGCCGCGGGCGCAGGGTCGGGCGTACCGAATCCGCAAGCGCACCTGCCACATCACTGTGGCGGTCGAAGCGGTCGCGCCGGCAGCGCCGAGGAAGGCCGCGGCGAAGAAGGCCGCCCCGGCCACGGAGGCCGCACCGGCCGAAGCGCAGAGCAAGACGGAGGACGCCGAGTAATGGGTCAGAAGGTTCACCCCACTGGGTTCCGGCTCGGCATCTCGACCGACTGGAAGTCCCGCTGGTTCGCGGACAAGCTCTACAAGGACTACATCGGCGAGGATGTCAAGATCCGCCGCATGATGTCCAAGGGCCTCGAGCGTGCCGGGATTTCCAAGGTCGACATCGAGCGCACCCGCGACCGGGTCCGGGTCGACATCCACACCGCCCGGCCGGGCATCGTCATCGGCCGTAAGGGTGCGGAGGCCGACCGGATCCGTGGCGAGCTTGAGAAGCTCACCGGCAAGCAGGTTCAGCTGAACATCATCGAGGTGAAGAACCCCGAGTCGGACGCTCAGCTGGTCGCGCAGGGCGTGGCCGAGCAGCTGTCCAGCCGGGTCAGCTTCCGTCGGGCGATGCGCAAGGCCATGCAGTCGGCGATGAAGAACCCGGTCTGCAAGGGCATCCGGGTTCAGGTCTCGGGTCGCCTCGGCGGCGCCGAGATGAGCCGGACCGAGTTCTACCGTGAGGGCCGGGTTCCGCTGCACACGCTGCGGGCCAACATCGAGTACGGCTTCTTCGAGGCCCGTACCACGTTCGGTCGGATCGGTGTGAAGGTCTGGATCTACAAGGGCGACGCCGTCCCGGGCCGGGAAGCTCCGGCCGAGGCCGGTCCGTCCCGCCCGCGTCGTGGTGAGCGCGGCGACCGTCCCGAGCGTCCGCGCCGTGGCCGGTCGGGTTCGTCCGGCACCACGGCTGGTGGCACCGAGGCCGGTCGGGCTGCTGCGACCACCATCGCGCAGCAGGCCGAGACGCCGAGCGGCGAGCCGGTCGACAGCGCAGCTGTCGCCGCCACTGCTGCTCCGGCAGAAACGCAGCAGGAGGGCTGACAGATGCTGATGCCGCGCAAGCCCCCGAAGGGCTTCCGCAAGCCGCACCACCCGGACCGCAGTGGCGCGTCCAAGGGTGGTAACCGGGTGGTGTTCGGCGAGTTCGGGATCCAGGCTCTCGAGCCGGCGTACGTGACGAACCGGCAGATCGAGTCGGCACGTATCGCGATGACTCGCCACATCAAGCGTGGTGGCAAGGTCTGGATCACGATCTTCCCGGACCAGGCCCTCACCAAGAAGCCTGCCGAGACCCGGATGGGTTCCGGTAAGGGTTCGCCCGAGTGGTGGGTTGCCAACGTCAAGCCGGGGCGGGTCCTCTTCGAGATGTCCTTCCCCAACGAGCAGACCGCGCGAGAGGCCATGCGTCGCGCGATCCACAAGCTCCCGATGAAGTGCCGCATTGTTACGCGCGAAGTGGGTGAATCCTGATGGCAGCGGGCGTTAAGGCGACCGAGCTGCGTGAGCTCTCCGAAGAGGAGCTGGTCACGAAGCTGCGGGAGGCCAAGGCGGAGCTGTTCAACCTCCGCGTGCAGGCCGCAACCGGGCAGCTGGACAACAACCGGCGGTTGCAGGTCATCCGTCGGGAGATCGCCCGGATCTACACGATCATGCGTGAGCGCGAGCTGGGGCTCTCGGCCGCGCCGACTGAGGTGACTGCATCATGACCGAAGAGACCGCCACCGCCGCCGCGCGGTCGCGCCGCAAGGTCCGCGAGGGCCTGGTGATCAGCGACAAGATGGACAAGACCGTCGTTGTCGAGGTCGAGGACCGGGTTCGGCACGCGCTGTACGGCAAGATCATGCGCCGTACGGCCAAGCTGAAGGTGCACGACGAGCAGAACGCCGCTGGCACCGGTGACCGGGTTCTCATCATGGAGACCCGGCCGCTGAGCGCCACCAAGCGTTGGCGGATCGTGGAGATCCTGGAAAAGGCCAAGTAGCGAAGGCTCGAGCTCGCCCGGCGTTGCGTCGGGCGTTGGTTCCGCCAGGCTCCGGCCGCTACGGCGGCCGGAGAACCGGCAGACATAGGAGATAGACGTGATTCAGCAGGAGTCGCGACTGCGCGTCGCCGACAACACGGGTGCTCGGGAGATCCTGTGCATCCGGGTTCTCGGCGGCTCGGGTCGGCGCTACGCGAGTATCGGCGACGTCATCGTGGCCACGGTCAAGGACGCAATCCCGGGTGCCGGTGTGAAGAAGGGCGACGTCGTCAAGGCTGTCGTCGTTCGCACGGCCAAGGAGAGGCGGCGTCCGGACGGCTCGTACATCCGCTTCGACGAGAACGCCGCCGTCATCATCAAGGACGGCGGGGACCCGCGTGGAACCCGTATCTTCGGCCCGGTGGGCCGGGAGCTGCGGGACAAGCGGTTCATGAAGATTATTTCCCTCGCGCCGGAGGTGTTGTGACCGTGAAGGTCAAGAAGGGCGACACGGTCGTCGTCATCGCCGGCAAGGACAAGGGTGCCAAGGGCAAGGTCATTCAGGCCTACCCGCGGCAGGACAAGGTCCTGGTCGAGGGCGTGAACCGGGTCAAGAAGCACACCCGCATCAGCACCACCCAGCGTGGCGCCAAGACCGGCGGCATCGTCACCCAGGAGGCCCCGATCCACGTCTCGAACGTGCAGGTCCTGGACTCCGACGGCAAGCCGACCCGCGTCGGTTACCGGATCGACGACAACGGCCAGAAGGTCCGCATCGCGCGTAGCACCGGTAAGGACCTGTGATGACCACGGCTACCGAAAAGACCCTGCCGCGCCTCAAGGAGCGGTACCGCAACGAGATCGTGGCCCAGCTGCGTGAGCAGCACAGCTACGGCAACCCCATGCAGGTGCCGCGGCTGGTCAAGATCGTCGTCAACATGGGTGTCGGCGAGGCTGCTCGCGACGCCAAGCTGATCGACGGCGCGGTCCGCGACCTCGCCACGATCACCGGCCAGAAGCCGCAGGTGCGGCGGGCGACCAAGTCCATCGCGCAGTTCAAGCTCCGCGAGGGCATGCCGATCGGCGCGAAGGTCACCCTTCGCGGCGACCGGATGTGGGAGTTCATGGACCGGCTGCTCTCCATCGCGCTGCCGCGTATCCGCGACTTCCGCGGTCTGGACGGGCGCAAGCTGGACGGGCACGGCAACTACACGTTCGGTCTGACCGAGCAGTCGGTGTTCCACGAGATCGACCAGGACCGGATCGATCGCCAGCGGGGCATGGACATCACGGTGGTCACGACCGCCACGACCGACGACGAGGGCCGGGCGCTGCTCAAGCTCCTGGGCTTCCCGTTCAAGGAGAACTGAGATGGCCAAGAAGGCGCTGATCATCAAGGCGGCCGCGAAGCCGAAGTTCTCGGTTCGCGCGTACACCCGCTGCCAGCGGTGCGGGCGTCCGAAGGCGGTCTACCGCAAGTTCGGGCTCTGCCGGGTCTGCATCCGGGAGATGGCTCACCGCGGTGAGCTGCCGGGCGTGTCCAAGGCTTCCTGGTAAGGGCGACCGCGTCCCGGCCGTCGGCCGGGAACTCCTGCACCGATTAGGTATTGCTCTTCGCCGTAGGCCCGGGGCTGATGCCCCGGGAACCCCGGCGAGAAAGGCTGACGAAATCCATGACGATGACCGACCCGATCGCAGACATGCTCACGCGTCTGCGTAACGCCAACCAGGCGTACCACGATCAGGT
Organism: Micromonospora sp. NPDC050795; assembly: GCF_044456785.1. Lineage (NCBI taxonomy): Bacteria > Bacillati > Actinomycetota > Actinomycetes > Micromonosporales > Micromonosporaceae > Micromonospora > Micromonospora sp. NPDC050795. The sequence continues at coordinate 121,896 of NZ_JBITGE010000007.1, forward strand.
GAAGATGCCCTACTCCAAGATCAAGGCGAACATCGCCGAGGTCTTGAAGGCCGAGGGTTACATCGCCACCTGGTCGGTCGAGGAGCCCGAGGAGGGCGCCGTCGGCAAGCGACTGGTCGTCGAGCTGAAGTACGGCCAGAACCGCGAGCGGAGCCTGGCCGGCATCAAGCGCGTGTCCAAGCCCGGTCTCCGGGTGTACGCCAAGTCGGACGGGCTCCCGCGGGTGCTCGGTGGGCTGGGCGTGGCGATCATTTCGACGTCCCAGGGGCTGCTGACCGACCGGCAGGCCCGCAAGCGGAGTGTTGGCGGGGAAGTCCTCGCCTTCGTCTGGTAACGGGAGACAGGTAGAAATGTCGCGAATTGGACGTAAGTCGATCCCGGTGCCAGCCGGCGTCGACATCACGATCGACGGGCAGACCATCAAGGTCAAGGGCCCCAAGGGCCAGCTCCAGCACACCCTCGCCGAGCCGATCACGGTCGAGCGGGCCGAGGATGGGCAGCTGAGCGTCAACCGGCCGAACGACGAGCGCAAGGCCAAGGAACTCCACGGCCTGAGCCGTACGCTGGTTGCCAACATGATCGTCGGGGTCACCGAGGGCTACCGCAAGAGCCTGGAGATCGCCGGCACCGGTTACCGGGTCACCGCCAAGGGTTCGGACCTCGAGTTCGCGCTCGGGTTCTCGCACCCGGTGGTCGTCCCCGCCCCGGCGGGCATCACCTTCACGGTGGAGCGGCCGACCCTGTTCCACGTGGCTGGCATCGACAAGCAGCAGGTCGGTGAGGTCGCCGCCAACATCCGGAAGATCCGCCCGCCGGAGCCCTACAAGGGCAAGGGCGTCAAGTACCAGGGCGAGGTCATCCGCCGCAAGGCTGGAAAGGCAGGTAAGAAGTGAGCGCCACGCTGCTCAAGCGCCGCCGCGGTGTCGCCGCCAAGCGCGCCGTCGGGCGTGCGCGTCGACACTTCCGCGTCCGCAAGAACGTCAGCGGTACGGCCGAGCGTCCGCGCCTGGTCGTCACCCGCTCGCTGCGGCACATGGTCGCCCAGATCGTCGACGACACCAAGGGTCACACCCTGGCGTCGGCGTCGACCCTGGACGCCTCGCTGCGCGGTGCGGAGGGCGACAAGAGCGCCCTGGCTGGCAAGGTGGGCGCGCTGCTCGCCGAGCGGGCCAAGGCCGCCGGCGTCTCCAAGGTCGTCTTCGACCGCGGCGGCAACCGGTACGCGGGGCGAGTCGCCGCGCTTGCCGACGCCGCCCGCGAAGCCGGGCTCGAGTTCTAACAACCCCGTCACGAGAGAGAAGGAAGGCTGCTGATGCCAGGTCAACAGCGCCGTGGCGGCGGGTCCGGTGGCAACGAGGGTGGTCGCCGCGACAACCGCCGTGAGGGCGGCCGCGGAAACGCGCCCGTCGAGAAGACCCCGCACCTTGAGCGGGTCGTCGCGATCAACCGCGTCGCCAAGGTCGTGAAGGGTGGTCGTCGCTTCAGCTTCACCGCCCTGGTGATCGTGGGCGACGGCGACGGCACGGTCGGCGTGGGCTACGGAAAGGCCAAGGAGGTGCCCGCGGCCATCGCCAAGGGTGTCGAGGAGGCCAAGAAGCACTTCTTCAAGGTCCCGCGGATCGGTCAGTCGATCCCGCACCCGGTGACGGGTGAGGACGCCGCTGGTGTGGTGCTGCTCAAGCCGGCCTCGGCCGGTACGGGTGTCATCGCCGGTGGACCGGTGCGTGCCGTGCTGGAGTGCGCTGGGATCCACGACGTGCTCTCCAAGAGCCTCGGTTCGTCGAACCCGATCAACATCGTGCACGCCACCGTGGCGGCCCTGAAGGGGCTTGAGTCCCCCGAGCAGGTCGCGGCGCGTCGTGGCCTGCCGGTGGAGGACGTCGCGCCGGCCGCCATGCTCGCGTCGCGTGCGGGGGTGGCGAACTGATGGCACGCCTGAAGGTCACCCAGCTCCGGTCCGGTATCGGGACCAAGCACAACCAGCGTGAGTCGCTGCGTTCGCTCGGTCTCAAGCGGATCAACGACGTGGTGGTCAAGGAGGACCGGCCCGAGATCCGCGGCATGATCTTCACTGTGAGCCACCTCGTGAAGGTCGAGGAGGTCGAGTAATGACGATCAAGGTGCATCACCTGCGCCCGGCGCCCGGTTCCAAGACCGCGAAGACCCGTGTGGGTCGCGGTGAGGGTTCCAAGGGCAAGACCGCTGGTCGCGGTACCAAGGGCTCCAAGGCCCGCAAGAACATCTCGGCGGCGTTCGAGGGTGGGCAGATGCCCATCCACATGCGCCTGCCGAAGATGAAGGGCTTCAAGAACAAGTTCAAGGTGGTCTTCCAGGTTGTCAACCTGGACCGACTCGCTGAGCTGTTCCCGAATGGTGGTCAGGTCGGCCCGCTGGAGCTTGTTGAGTCCGGCGCGGTCCGCAAGGGTCACCCGGTCAAGGTCCTCGGTACCGGGGACCTCGGCGGTGTGGCGCTCCAGGTGTCCGCGCACGCGTTCAGTGCGTCGGCCAAGGAGAAGATCGCTGCCGCCGGTGGCTCCGTCACCGAGCTGTAAGGCGTACGACCATGGCGCCCGTCCAGTTGAGAGCAACTGGCGGGCGCCATGGTCTGCCTGGGCCGTGAGCGCCCGGTAACATCGGAATCGATTTATGTAGTCGGGCACATCTGCCCGGACCGGGGTGAGGCTGTTAGAGTCCCATCCCAGCCATGGATTGCGGGCACTCGCCCGTGATCCACCCCGACCCGCCAGGGATCACCGGCGGCCCGCCTCGCGCAGGAGGAAGAAGTTGCTGTCCGCCTTTCTCAGTGCGTTCCGTACGCCTGACCTGCGCAAGAAGCTGCTGTTCACAGTAGGCATCATCGCGGTCTACCGGCTGGGTGCAACGCTCCCCAGCCCAGGCGTCTCGTACGGCAACGTGCAGAAGTGCCTCGACACCATCCAGGGTGACACCACCGGGGTGGTGAACCTTCTCAACCTCTTCTCCGGCGGAGCGCTGCTGCAGCTCTCGGTCTTCGCGCTGGGCATCATGCCCTACATCACCGCGTCGATCATCCTGCAGCTGCTGACCGTCGTGATCCCCCGCCTGGAGCAGCTCCGCAAGGAGGGCCAGGCCGGGCAGGCGAAGATCACCCAGTACACCCGCTACCTGACCCTCGGTCTCGGTGTGCTGCAGGCCTCGGCGTTCGTGGCGCTGGCCCGCTCGGGCCAGCTGTTCCAGAACCGCTGTGACCAGTTCCCGATCATCCCCACCGGCACCGGCATCCCGGACTGGCTGACCCTGACCATCCTGGTGATGACGATGACCGCCGGCACCGGCATGGTCATGTGGCTCGGTGAGCTGATCACCGACCGCGGCGTCGGCAACGGCATGTCCGTCCTGATCTTCACCTCGATCGCGGCGCGGCTGCCCAGCGAGGGCTGGCAGATCAAGACCAGCAAGGGCTGGGACATGTTCGCCCTGGTCATCGCGTTGGTCCTGGTGGTCATCACCGCTGTCACCTTCATCGAGCAGTCGCAGCGCCGGATCCCGGTGCAGTACGCCAAGCGGATGATCGGCCGGCGGATGTACGGCGGCACCTCGACCTACATCCCGCTCAAGGTCAACCAGGCGGGTGTGATCCCGGTCATCTTCGGCTCGTCGCTGCTCTACCTGCCGCAGTTGGCGCTGCAGTTCTTCGACCAGACCGACCCGGGCAAGACCCAGTCGTGGATCCAGAACAACCTGGTCAACCCGAGCAGCCCGATCTACATCGCGGTCTACTTCCTGCTGATCATCTTCTTCACGTACTTCTACGTCTCGATCACGTTCAACCCGACCGAGGTCGCGGACAACATGAAGAAGTACGGCGGGTTCGTGCCGGGTATCCGCCCGGGCAAGCCGACCGCCGACTACCTGGACTTCATCCTCAGCCGGATCACCCTGCCGGGCGCGCTCTACCTCGGCATCATCTCGATCCTGCCGAACTTCTTCTTCATCTGGCTGGACAACCAGCAGTACCAGAACTTCCCGTTCGGCGGCACCGCTGTGCTCATCATGGTCGGCGTCGGTCTGGAGACCGTGAAGCAGATCGAGAGCCAACTCATGCAGCGGAACTACGAAGGGTTCCTGCGGTAGATGAGACTCGTTCTGGTTGGCCCGCCGGGCGCGGGCAAGGGCACGCAGGCCGAGTTCATCGCCGCGCACCTCTCGGTGCCGAAGATTTCGACCGGAGACATCTTCCGGTCGAACGTCACCCAGGGCACGCCGCTCGGTGTCGAGGCGAAGCGGTACATGGATGCGGGCGAGCTGGTTCCGGACGAGGTCACCATCAACATGGTCCGGGACCGGCTGGCCGAGCCCGACGCCAGCGAGGGTTTCCTGCTCGACGGCTTCCCGCGGACGACTCCGCAGGCTGCCGCTCTGGACAAGCTCCTGGCCGATCTGGGCACCGCCCTGGATCTGGTCCTGGAGCTGGTCGTCGACGACGACGAGGTGATCCGGCGGCTCTCCGGCAGGCGCACCTGCCGGGGCTGCGGCAAGATCTGGCACGTCGAGTTCGACGCCACCACCCGGCCCGGCATCTGTGACCGGTGCGGCGCCGAGCTGTTTCAGCGCGACGACGACAAGCCGGAGACGATCGCCACGCGGCTCCGCGAATACAGCGAGAAGACCGCGCCCCTGGTCGACTACTACGGCGCTCAGGGCAAGCTGGTCGGGATCGACGCCACCGGGCCGGTGGAGGACGTCACCACCCGGGCCATCGACGCGCTGCGGTCGTACGGCGGCTGAGGTCCGGCCGGGCCACGGCGGATAGAGTGCGAACAGCGGGGTACGCGGTATGTGCCCCGCTGTTCGGCAACGAAAGGTAACCGCTCCATGCGTCGTCCCCAGCTGGACATCCAGCTGAAGACCCCTGACCAGATCGAGAAGATGCGGGCCGCCGGGCTGGTGGTGGCCGAGGCGTTGCGTCGTATGCGCGAGGCTGTCGCCCCCGGTGCGAGCACGGCCGATCTGGACGCCATCGCGGAGGCGACCATCCGCGAGGCGGGTGGTGTTCCGTCGTTCAAGGGCTACCACGGTTTTCCGGCGTCGATCTGCTCGTCGGTCAACGAGCAGATCGTGCACGCCATCCCGTCGCCGAAGCAGGTGCTCCAGGCCGGTGACCTGATCTCCATCGACTGCGGCGCGGTGCTGGACGGGTGGCACGGCGACTCCGCGATCACGGTCGGGGTCGGTGACGTCGATCCGGCGCTGCTGAAGATGGCCGAGGTCGCCGAGGACGCCATGTGGGCCGGTATCGCCGCCGCTGCGCGTGGTGCGGCCAGCGGCAAGGGCCGCCTCACCGACATCTCGCACGCTGTGGAGACCGCCGTCCGCAAGGGCGGCCGGTACGGCATCGTCGACGGCTACGGCGGTCATGGCATCGGCACCGAGATGCACCAGGACCCACACGTGCTCAACCATGGTCGGCCGGGCAAGGGCCCGCGACTGGTCACCGGGATGGCCCTGGCCATCGAGCCGATGATCACCATGGCGTCCCCGCGTACCGTCGAGTTGGCCGACGGGTGGACGGTCGTCACCCGGGACGGCTCGGTGGCCGCGCACGTCGAGCACTCGATGGCCCTGCTGCCGGACGGCGTCTGGGTGCTCACCGCGTTCGACGGTGGCCGGGCCCGCCTGGGTGACCTGGTGACCGCCCGCCAACCCGCGGCCACAAAGACTCTCTAGTCCGATCCCGGCCCGCGCGCCGCGCCGCGCCGTTGATCATGAAGTTGCAGCTCATGATCCACCGCTGTCGGGGGCGGGCGGGAGTGGCGCGACGGTGGCATGCTTGCCGGCATGGACGGGCGCGACGGGATGCGAGCCGCGGACTCGGACCGTGCGGCGGTGGCTGACCGGTTGCGGGTCGCCCTCGACGAGGGCCGACTGGATCTGCACGAGTACGACGAGCGGTTGCAGCAGGCTTACGCGGCACGCACGTACGCCGACCTCGAGGCCCTGCTGACCGACCTGCCGCCGGTGACGCCGGCGCAGCGGTCGGGCCTGGCGCCGGTCGCCGGGTCGACGATGAGCCCGCTGGGTGACCAGCTCGATCCGGCCCTCAGTAGGGGCGTGACCGCCCGCTGGTTGGCCGAGGTGTGGTTCCCGTACCTGCGGGTGATCGCCATCGTGGTGACCATCTGGGCGGTGACGTCGGTGCTCAGCAAGGACCTGCTCTACTTCTGGCCGGTCTGGGTGGCCGGGCCGTGGGGCGCGGTGCTGGTGGTCCGCACGGTCAGCGGGCTGGCTGCGAAGGAGCCCCAGCGCCAGGCCGTCAAGCGCCAACGCCGCCGGGAGCGCAAGCAGGCAAAGCGCGCCCTCGAATCCGACAACGACGAACCAACCCCCTGAACCCCACCAACCCCAACCCGCAGTCGGACCCGCCGCGATCCGTTGATCATGAAGTTGTCGCCGCCGAGCACGGCGTGTCGTGACAACAACTTCATGATCAACGGGGCTGAGGGTGGGGGTTCGGAGGGACTCGCGCCGGTTGGTGGGTGGTCGGTTTGGCGGGGGACTGCAGGCCGGCGTACACTTTCAGATCGGCGCACAGCGTCCACTCCGGCATGCCCACCCTGCGCTTCGGTGGGAGCTGGAGCCGCGGCTGGCGCGGGCTTCTGATTCTGATCAGATTTCCGTGTAAGACGTTGTGGGCCGCCCGGAGCAATCGACGTCAGGACAGCGGAGGACATGCCGAAAAAAGACGGAGCCATTGAGATCGAGGGTCGGGTCATCGAGCCCCTGCCGAACGCCATGTTCCGGGTGGAGCTCGCGAACGGCCACAAGGTGTTGGCTCACATCAGCGGGAAGATGCGGCAGCACTACATCCGTATCCTTCCGGAGGACCGGGTCGTCGTCGAACTTTCGCCGTACGACCTGACCCGCGGGCGCATCGTCTACCGCTACAAGTAGTCCTGACGACGGCCGGGAAGTCCCGTGTCCGTCTTCGACGTCCGGTGCCGCGCAGAGCGCGTGACCGGGCCAGATGGGAAGTAAGGCAACCGTGAAGGTCAAGCCGAGCGTCAAGAGGATCTGCAACAAGTGCCGGGTTATCCGCCGGCACGGCCGGGTCATGGTCATCTGCAGCGACCCGCGCCACAAGCAGCGCCAGGGCTGACTCAGCCCGTCCGGCCGGAGCACGGCCGGGTGGCGTTGGTCCAGGCAGATCCCCAGCGACACACACATCACACATGCTCGTCCCAGCCGCGAGCGGTACGCGAGACGTACCTCTGCGTGGCTGACCCCCGGTCGGAGGCCGGGGCCCGCTCGGGCAGCGACCGATCCCGGTCGCCGGCGCTCACCGCGTCGGAAGGACGGGACGGCCGGTAGCGGGGTGGGACGGGTCCACACCTCCGCCACACATCACGAGGAGTACGCCCGCACATGGCACGTCTAGTCGGCGTGGATCTCCCCCGCGAAAAGCGGTTGGAGATCGCGCTCACCTACATCTTCGGGGTCGGTCGCACCCGCGCCCTGGAGACACTCGCCGCCACCGGCATCTCGCCGGACAAGCGCGCTCGGGACCTCACGGACGAGGAGCTCGTGCAGCTCCGCGACCACATCGAGGGCAACTACAAGGTTGAAGGCGACCTGCGCCGCGAGGTCGCCGCTGACATCCGCCGCAAGGTTGAGATCGGCTGCTACGCCGGCATCCGGCACCGCCGGGGCCTGCCCGTGCGTGGCCAGCGGACCAAGACCAACGCCCGGACCCGCAAGGGCCCGAAGCGGACCGTCGCCGGCAAGAAGAAGCCCGGCAAGAAGTAGTTCTTAACCGGATGACGGGATCGGCCGCCGCCGAGGTGGGTCAGGCCGCAACCCAGTCCGGAAAGTCAACTAGGAGCGCACAGACTTATGCCACCGAAGGCTCGTGCCGGAGCCGCTGTAAAGAAGGTCCGGCGCAAGGAACGCAAGAACGTCGCCCACGGGCAGGCGCACATCAAGAGCACGTTCAACAACACCATCGTGTCCATCACGGACCCGACCGGTGCGGTCATCTCCTGGGCCTCCGCTGGCCAGGTCGGCTTCAAGGGCTCCCGCAAGTCGACTCCGTTCGCTGCGCAGCTGGCCGCCGAGGCTGCCGCGCGTCGCGCCATGGAGCACGGCATGCGCAAGGTCGACGTGTTCGTCAAGGGCCCCGGCTCCGGCCGGGAAACCGCCATCCGTTCGCTGCAGGCAGTGGGCCTCGAGGTCGGGCAGATCGCCGACGTCACCCCGCAGCCGCACAACGGGTGCCGTCCGCCGAAGCGTCGCCGGGTCTGAGAGGTAGAGAGAGATGGCTCGTTACACCGGTGCAGACTGCCGCCGTTGCCGGCGGGAGAAGATGAAGCTGTTCCTCAAGGGCAGCAAGTGCGATGGTCCGAAGTGCCCGTTCGAGTCCCGGCCGTTCCCGCCCGGGCAGCACGGCCGCGGCCGCACGAAGGAGACGGAGTACCTGCTCCAGCTCCGCGAGAAGCAGAAGGCCCGTCGGGTTTACGGCGTGCTGGAGAAGCAGTTCCGCGGTTACTACGAGGAAGCCGTTGGCAAGCAGGCCAAGACCGGTGAGGTCCTCCTGCAGATCCTCGAGTCGCGGCTGGACAACGTCGTTTACCGGGCCGGCTTCGCCCACTCGCGGGACATGGCCCGCCAGCTGGTCAAGCACGGTCACTTCACGGTGAACGGCAAGAAGGTCGATATCCCGTCGTACCGCGTCAAGGAGCACGACATCATCGAGGTTCGGGGCAAGAGCAAGGAGCTCACCCCGTTCATCGTCGCGCAGGCTCAGGCCGGCTCGAAGACGGTTCCGGCGTGGCTTGAGGCCATCCCGAGCCAGATGAAGGTGCTCGTGCACTCCCTCCCGGCCCGGCAGGTCATCGACACGCAGGTCCAGGAGCAGTTGATCGTCGAGCTCTACTCCAAGTAGTCCGAGCTCGTTCGGTGGCCCGCCCTTCGGGGCGGGCCACCGGAACAGTTTGTGTCGTGGGCGTCAAATAGCGGGCGCCCCGGAAGAGAAGAGAAAAGATGCTCATCAGCCAGCGACCCTCCCTCTCCGAGGAGTCGATCAACGAGACCCGTTCCCGGTTCGCCATCGAGCCGCTGGAGCCGGGCTTCGGCTACACCCTGGGCAACTCGCTGCGGCGTACGCTGCTGTCGTCGATCCCGGGCGCGGCCGTCACCTCGATCAAGATCGACGGTGTGCTGCACGAGTTCACCACGATCCCCGGTGTCAAGGAGGACGTGGTCGAGCTCGTCATGAACATCAAGGAGCTGTGCGTCAGCTCCGAGCACGACGAGCCGGTCAGCATGTACCTGCGTAAGCAGGGTCCGGGCGACGTGACCGCGGGCGACATCCAGCCCCCGGCCGGCGTCTCGGTGCACAACCCGGATCTCAAGCTCGCCACCCTGAACGGCAAGGGCCGGCTCGACATGGAGCTGACCGTCGAGCGGGGCCGGGGCTACGTGACGGCGGCGCAGAACAAGCAGTCCGGCGCCGAGATCGGCCGCATCCCGGTCGACTCGATCTACTCGCCGGTGCTGAAGGTGACCTACCGCGTCGAGGCGACCCGTGTCGAGCAGCGCACCGACTTCGACCGGCTGATCATCGACGTCGAGACCAAGCCGTCGATGGGTCCGCGTACCGCGCTGGCCTCCGCCGGTTCGACGCTGGTGGAGCTGTTCGGGCTCGCCCGGGAGCTGGACGAGACCGCCGAGGGCATCGACATCGGGCCGTCCCCGCAGGACGCCCAGCTGGCGGCGGACCTCGCTCTGCCGATCGAGGAGCTGGACCTCACCGTCCGCTCCTACAACTGCCTCAAGCGCGAGGGCATCAACTCCGTTGGTGAGCTCATCGGGCGTACCGAGGCCGACCTCCTCGACATTCGCAACTTCGGTCAGAAGTCGATCGACGAGGTCAAGATGAAGCTCGCCGGGATGGGTCTCGGGCTGAAGGACTCGGCTCCGAACTTCGACCCGGCGCACGTCGTGGACACCTTCGGCGAGGCCGACTACGACACCGACGACTACCGCGAGACCGAGCAGCTCTAGTCCGCGCTGCCGCCACAACTGAGGAGCACCAAAAATGCCCACGCCCACCAAGGGCCCCCGCCTCGGCGGCAGCCCCTCGCACGAGCGGCTGATGCTGGCCAACCTGGCGACCGCGCTGTTCCAGCACGGGAAGATCCAGACCACCGAGACGAAGGCCCGGCGGCTGCGCCCGCTGGCCGAGCAGCTCATCACCAAGGCCAAGCGCGGTGACCTCGCCTCGCGGCGTCGGGTGCTGGGTGTCGTCAAGGACAAGGACGTGGTCTACGCCCTGTTCGACCAGATCGCGCCCCGGTACTCCAACCGCCCCGGCGGTTACACCCGGATCGTGAAGACCGGTCCGCGCAAGGGTGACAACGCGCCGATGGCCATCATCGAGCTGGTGGAGGAGCTTCAGGTCGCCGAGCCGAAGGTGAACAAGAAGACCGCCGCCCGCAAGGCCGCGCAGCAGGACAAGGTCGAGGCGCTCGCCCCGGCCGACGAGGCCCCGAAGTCGGCTCCGGCCGACCAGGACTCCGAGGCGCCGGTGTCGGCGTCCGGTGACACCGACGCCGCCCGCGAGGACAGCGACGAGGCCACCGAGAACAAGGCCTGATCAAGGGCATCGTCGGGCCCGGCACCCCATCGGGGGTGCCGGGCCCGACCCGTAACAGGAGGTACGAGGTGGACGAGCGGATCCGGCTGCGGCTGGACGTCTCGTACGACGGCACCGACTTCTCCGGCTGGGCAGCCCAGCCGACCAGGCGCACCGTGGCGGGGGTGCTCGTCGAGACCCTGGACCTGGTCCTCGGCGTCGGTACCGCCACCGGGCTGACGGTGGCCGGGCGGACCGACGCGGGAGTGCACGCCACCGGTCAGGTCTGCCACGTGGACCTGCCCGTGGACGTGTGGCGCCAGCACGAGGGGCGGCTGCTGCGTCGCCTGGCCCGGCTGCTCCCCACCGACGTGCGGGTACGGGCGATGACCGAGGTGCCGGCCGACTTCGACGCCCGGTTCTCGGCCACCTTCCGGCGCTACGAGTACCGGGTCACCGACGCGCCCTTCGGCGCCGAGCCGCTGCGCCGCCACGAGGTGCTGGCCTGGCCGAAGCCGTTGGACCTGGCCGCGCTGAACGCCGCCGCCACCGGGCTGGTGGGGGAGCACGACTTCGCCGCGTACTGCCGGCGCAAGGAGCACGCCACCACACTGCGCGAGGTGACCCGGCTGGACTGGCATCGCGACCCGGACGGCATCCTGGTCGCCACCGTGCAGGCGGACGCGTTCTGTCAGGCGATGGTGCGCAGCCTGGTGGGGGCCATGCTGGTGGCCGGGGACGGCCGCCGCCCGGTCGAGTGGCCGGGAACTCTGCTCACCCAGCGGGAGCGGTCCAGCGAGGTGACGGTGGCCCCCGCGCGTGGGCTGACCCTGGTCGCCGTCGGCTACCCGGCAGATCCGGCCGAGTACGCCCAGCGGGCGACCCTCACCCGCCGGTTGCGGGTCCCGATCGAGGGTTGACCGTCCGCGGGGTCAGTCGCCGGGCAGATCGCCCTGGTTGGCGTTGCTGCCGGTAGGTGCCGCCGTCGGTTGCGAGGCGGTGCCACCGTCGGCCCGGCTCTGGAGTACGCCCCGGCTGAGGTGCAACTCGATCATGTCGAACAGGATCTCGCGGACCTTGGCGTCTCCCGCCTTGACCGCCGCCCCGTCCTTGCGAACCACCAGCGCGTACGCCAGGTAGTGGCCACGGACCTGCCAGCCGACGCGTGCCGGGGCGTTGGCCAGGACATCGGTGCCGTCGCCGTCGTCGGCGGTGAGGCCACGGAAACGGCCCTGCCGCTCGTCGAGCAGTTGCCGGAGCCGGTCTCGGGCCCGTTCCGCGCTGACCTTGTCGGTGAGGTTGAACAGGCCGGCGGTGACCAGGTGGTCGCCGCCGGGCGTGCTCAGCGTGCCCCGGACGACCTGGTTGCAGCCGAGTAGGACCAGCAGGTCAGCGACCTCGTCCGTGGCGGCGACCGCGCAACTGCCGCTGGACTGTGTCTTGAGCACCTGGTAGCTCGGTTGGCCGCTGGTGAGCTTCAGTTCTTTGGTGGGGAAGAGTTCCTTGGCGGTGAGCGGGGCCCGGTCGGACTCCCGGGAGTCGAGGGCCAGCCGTTCCGCCGGTGCCGACGTCGGGGCGGCGTTCGGCTGGTACGTCGGGTTGCTCTGCGGCTGCTCGCCGCGGTCGATGAGCAGCGCGGCGGCGCCGAGGCCACAGAGGGCGAGCAGCACCAGGACGGCTGCGCCGCCGATCAGTGCCTGCCACAGTCGACCGCCGCCGCGCCGGGCGGGCGGCTCCGCCGCCGTCGCCGAGGTGTAGATCTGGCTGCGCGGCGGTGCGGGTGGGATGTCGGCGCGTGTCGGCTCTGCCTGCGGCGCATCGGTGTGAGAGGCCGGCCCGAGCTGTGGCACCCCGGCACGAGCCGGTGCCGGCTGCGACGAGGGCAGCGAGAGCTGGTTCGGGCGGGGCAGCGACGGCGTGGGGAAGCGTGACGGAGAGGGCCCGGCCGCCGGGGGCGGACCGGCGCCGAGCACCGACAGGTCGGACCCGGGCTCCGGGTACTCCTCGAAAGCATCCTCATCGGACTGGTACCGATACACCATGTCGCCCAGAGTAGGAGTCATTGTCCCTTTAGGTGGTAATTTCGGGGAAATGTACGTGCGGGCCGTGTCAGGTCCGCCCCGGACCGGTGCGAGAATTGTCGGGTGACCGGCGACCACTACTTCACCGCTCAGCCCACCGGCGACGCCCCGACGCGCGAGGTCGAGTTCACCGTCGCCGACCGCGACTACCGGCTCACCTCGGCCGGCGGGGTGTTCTCCGCCAGCCGGCTCGACCCGGGCACCGCGGTGCTGCTGCGCAAGGCCGAGTTGCCCGCCGACGACACCACCGGTGACCTGCTCGACCTCGGCTGCGGGTTCGGGCCGATCAGCTGCGTACTGGCCGACCTCGCGCCCACCAGCACCATCTGGGCCGTCGACGTCAACGCCCGGGCCCGCGAACTGACCGCCGCCAACGCGGCTCGGGTGGGTGCCGCCGACCGGGTCCGGGTCAGCGCGCCGGACGACGTTCCGGACGACGTCCGCTTCGCCCAGATCTGGTCGAACCCGCCCATCCGGATCGGCAAGGATGGCCTGCACGACCTGTTGCTGCGCTGGCTGCCCCGACTCGCCCCGGACGGCGTCGGCTGGTTGGTCGTCGCCCGACACCTCGGCGGCGACTCGCTGCAACGCTGGCTCACCGAGCAGAGCTGGCAGGTCGAGCGGTACGCCAGCCAGAAAGGCTTCCGGGTGCTGCGCGTCACCCGGTAATTGGATGTACCCCCCCACCCTCACTGGGGCAGGATCCCGGCGTGGGATACGTGGACGTGGCAGCGGTCGGGCACATCCTGCCCGACGGTCGGGAACTCTTCGCCGACGTGTCGTTCCGGGTCGGGGAGGGCAGCAAGGTCGCCCTGGTCGGGCCGAACGGCGCGGGAAAGACGACGCTGCTGAGGATGGTCGCCGGCGACCTGCCGGTGCGCAGCGGCGTCGTCGCGCGGGCCGGCGGGCTGGGTGTGATGCGCCAGTTCATCGGCATGATCGGTGACGAGTCGACCCTCGCCGACCTGGCGTTGTCGCTGGCCCCTCCGGTGCTTCGCGACGCCGGCCGGCGGCTCGGCGAGACCGAGGCGGCCATGCGGGCGGCCGAGGCCCTCGGCAAGTTCAGCAACGCCGCGGGCAAGGCCCAGCTGGCGTACGCCGATGCGCTCGGCGCCTGGGGCGAGGCCGGCGGGTACGACGCCGAGGTGCTCTTCGACACCGTCGCGACCATCGTCCTCGGTAAGCCGTGGGACGCCGTGCGGGACCGTCCGGTGCGTACCCTCTCCGGCGGCCAGCAGAAGCGCTTCGCCCTGGAGTTGCTGCTGCGCGGCCCGGACGAGGTTCTGCTGCTCGACGAACCCGACAACTTCCTCGACGTGCCCGGCAAGCGCTGGCTGGAGGCGCGACTGCGCGAGTCGACGAAGTCGGTGCTCTACGTCTCGCACGACCGCGAGCTGCTGGCCCAGAGCGCCGACCGGGTGGTCGCCGTCGAGGGTGGCAGTGCCTGGGTGCACCCGGGCGGCTTCGCCAGCTGGTACGAGGCTCGGGTGGCTCGGCACGCCCGCCTCGACGAGCTGCGCCGACGCTGGGACGAGGAGCACCAGAAGCTCCGCGAGCTGATGCTGATGTACAAGCAGAAGGCCGCGTACAACGACGGGTTGGCCTCGCGTTACCAGGCCGCGCAGACCCGGTTGCGCAAGTTCGAGGAGGCCGGGCCGCCGCCCGTACCGCCGAAGGACCAGGACATCCGGATGCGGCTCAGCGGCGGGCGGACCGGCAAGCGCGCGGTCGTCTGCGAGCAGCTGGAGCTCGACGGCCTGACATTCCCCTTCGACCTGGAGATCTGGTACGGCGACCGGGTGGCGGTGCTCGGTGCCAACGGCACCGGCAAGTCGCACTTCCTGCGGCTGCTGGCCCGCGGCGGCACCGACCCGGACCCGGCGAACGGCCCGGTCGACGGCGCGGGCGCGCTCGCTCCGGTGATGCACGAGGGGTCGGCCCGCCTCGGTGCCCGGGTCCGCCCCGGACACTTCTCCCAGACTCACGACCGGCCGGAGCTGATGTCGAAGACGCTTGTCGAGATCCTCTGGCGGGGCGACGAGCACCGCACCGGGATGGACCGGCACGCGGCGATGGGTGTGCTCAGTCGCTACGAGCTGGCCGCGCAGGGCGACCAGCGCTTCGGCACGCTCTCCGGTGGGCAGCAGGCCCGGTTCCTGGTGCTGCTGCTGGAGCTGTCCGGGGCGACCCTGCTGCTGCTCGACGAGCCCACCGACAACCTCGACCTGGCCAGCGCGGAAGCTCTCGAAACGGGCCTGAACGCCTTCGAGGGGACGGTGATCGCTGTCACCCACGACCGCTGGTTCACCCGCTCCTTCGACAGGTTCGTGCTGTTTCGAGGCGACAGCGAGGTGGTGGAGACTCCGGAACCGGTCTGGGACGTGGGGTGAGCGGTCCTCGGCGGCGGTGCGTCCGGCCGGCATAGGGTGGATCGCGTGACTGAAATGACCTATCGCCGGCTGGGCGACTCCGGGCTCGTGGTGTCCGTGGTCGGCATCGGCTGCAACAACTTCGGCCGTAAGTTGGACCTCGACGGCACCCGGGCGGTGGTGGACGCGGCCCTGGACGCCGGGATCACCCTGTTCGACACCGCCGACATCTACGGCGAGCCGCAGGGCGGCTCCGAGGAACTGCTCGGGCAGGCGCTCAAGGGCCGCCGGGACGACGTGGTGGTGGCCACCAAGTTCGGCATGGACATGTTCGGTCTCAACGGACCGGACTACGGCGCGCGGGGTGCGCGGCGCTACATCGCCCGCGCGGTGGAGGCGTCGCTGCGCCGGCTCGGCACCGACCACATCGACCTGTACCAGATGCACGAGCCCGACCCGGGCACCCCGATCGACGAGACCCTCGCCGCCCTGGACGACCTGGTCCGTGACGGCAAGGTGCGCTACCTGGGCAACTCCAACTTCGCCGGCTGGCAGATCGCGGACGCGGACTGGGTCGCCTCGTCCAACGGCCGGTCCCGCTTCATCAGCGCGCAGAACCACTACAGCCTGGTGGAGCGGTCCGTGGAGGCCGAGGTGATCCCGGCGTGTGAGCGGTTCGGCCTCGGCATGCTGCCGTTCTTCCCGCTCGCCAACGGCCTGCTCACCGGCAAGTACAAGCGGGAGGGTCAGCCGCCGGCCGGCAGCCGGCTCTCCGGTGGTGGCCGGTACGCGGAGCGGCTCGCCGCAGCCGACTGGGACACCATCGAGGCGATCGAGGCGTACGCGGCCGAGCGGGGTCTGACGATGCTCCAGGTGGCGATCGGCGGGCTGGCCGCCCAGCCGGCGGTGACCTCGGTGATCGCCGGTGCCACCACGCCCGAGCAGGTGCGTGCCAACGCCGCCGCTGGCGTCTGGGAGCCCAGCGACGACGATCTGGCGGCGCTGCGCGCCATCCTCTGAGCGCGGGGCGTCGCGTGCGGGGCGTCGCGTGCGGGGCGTCGCGTGCGGGGCGCGCGCCACGCATGATCCACTCGCGTTCCTTGAAGCCGGGGTGACCTGCGGTCCGGGAAGCCCCGACTTCAAGGATGCCGAGTCGATCACCAGGCGATCGAACGACACCGGGCCGGGCCGCTCGTCGCGGCCCGGCCCGGTCCTGTGCATGGGCGCCGGAGCGCCCGTCGGTCAGCTGGTGCGCTGGTCGGTCTAGCTGGTGCGGCGGCGGCCGAACAGCATGGCCACCCCCATCGCGACGGCGACGAGCACGAGACCGGCCGCCGCGAACGGCCACCAGGCGGCGCTGCCGGCGTCGTCCGTCGGCGTGGTCACCGCGACCGGCGCGGGCGCCGGCGGCGACTGCGCCGCCTTGGCCTGCACCGTGGCGGTGGCCTTGCCCGCCAGGGGAGCGGGGGAGTTCACCGACACCTTCCAGGTTCCGGTGGAGAGCACCGGGCCGCTGCTGTAGAAACCCTGCCCCTCAGGCTGCGGTTCGAGCTGCACCGGCCCGACCCGCTGCCCGTCCGGACCGGTCGCGGTGAGGACCAGCCGCACCACCTGCTCCAGCCGGCGGCCATCGGCGTAGGTGGCCTGGATGGTGACGCCCTGAGCCCCGTCGCCCGCCACAGTGAGTTTGAGCTTGTCGGCCTGCGCCGCCGGGGCGGCCTGGGCTGCTTGCGCCGCCGGGGCGGCCTGCGCTGCTTGCGCCGCCGGGGCGGCCTGCGCGGCCTGCGCCGCCGGGGCGGCCTGCGCGGCCTGCGCCGCCGGGGCGGCCTGCGCGGCCTGCGCCGCCGGGGCGGCGGCGGACAGGGTCAGGGCCAGCCCGACGAACACGGCGGCCAACGCCTTGCGGATACCGGTCACGGACATCTCCCTTCCTACCGATGAGGGAGGCCCCTCCCCGACGCCGCAGCGCCGGGGAGGGGCCTCGTCGGATCAGAGCTGGCGACCGGGTGCCAGCCGGGTGGCGTCGCCACCAAGCCGTCCGGTGCCCTTGACCGAGTCACCGTCGTTCGCCTTGACCCCGGCCTTGCTGGCCGCGCCGCCGAGCCGAACGATCATGGCATCGGCGTCCCGGATCAGGACGTCCCGGACCTCCGCCTCGCCCACCAGCGCGGTGTCGGAGGCGAGCGTCCGGAACGCGGTCAGCTGCCGGACAGCCGCCTTGTCGTCGCCGGCCGCCTCGGACGCACGGACAGCGTCGAGCTTGTTCGACAGCTGCTTGTGCGCCTTGGTCGAGAGCCGCCCCGTCGCCTTGAACCGGTCCAGCAGACTCTGCATGTCCCGGAACGAGGTGGTGACGAAGAACCGGACCGTCGAGGTGGTCTTGTTGCCCGCCTTGTCGGTCGCGGTGACGGTCAGCTCGTGCAGGCCGAGCGACAGGTCGTACATGGCCTGCAGGGTGCCACTGGTGTACGCCTGGCCGTCGAGCTGACCGACCACGCTCGCGATACCCGAGCTCGGGTCAACGGCCTGCCAGGCCACCCGGACGTCCTGGCTGTCGCCGTAGAGCTGGCCGTCGGCCAGCCCGGACACCAGCAGCGTCGGCTTGGTGCCGTCGATGCGCAGCACCGCCGACTTCAGCGTCTCGACGTTGCCCGCCTTGTCCGCCGAACGGAACAGCAGCTCGTGCTGCCCGTCGCCGGTCACCTCGATCGGCGTCGAGTACGGCGCCCACGCGCCACCGTCGAGCGACCACTCCACCGTCTTGACGCCGGAACCGGCGTCGGTGGCGGCCAGCACGACCGGGATGGTCCCGTTGTGCCAACCGGCGTCGTTCGCCGGAGCGAACGTCGCCGAGGTCACCGGCGCGGTGGCGTCGATCTTGACCGAGACGGTCCTGGTCGCCTCCACGTTGCCGGCCTCGTCCGTCGAGCGGAACCGGAGCTCGTGCTCGCCGTCCCCGCTGACCGCCACCGGAGCGGTGTACGCCGTCCAGGTGGTGGCCCCGTCCAGCTGGTACTCCGTACCGGCGAGCCCGCTACCGCCGGCCTCGTCGGCACCGGTGAGCGTGATCGTCACCGGCCCGGTGTGCCACCCGTCGGTCGGGGTGCCGGAAACCGCCGCGGTGGTCACCGGTGCCGTCTCGTCGGCCACCTTCGTGCTGAGCCGGAAGTAGTCGAACGAGGCGGTCTTCGACGCCGTCTGGTTGGCGCCGAGGGTGAACAGCCCGACCTTCGGGGTTGCCCCGACGGCGCTGTTGGTCAGCGCCGTCAACGCGGTCCAGGTCGTGCCGTCGGCCGAGTACGACGCGGTGAACGTGTCGCCCGTGCGGGCCAGCCGCAGGTGCCACACCGCCGAGGTCAGGTTGCCCGCCTCGGGCTGCGGGTTCTGGACCGCCCCGGCGATCTCGCTGCGGAACTCGATCCGCCGCGTCACCGCCTGGCCGGCCTGGTTGTCCGCGATGAAGTCGAGCTTCAGGTAGTTGTCGTCGTCCGCCTGCACGAGCAGACCGGCCTGCTGGTACTGCTCGTTCAGCAGACTGCCGTCGACCTTCGTCTCCAGGGTCCAGTCGCCCGACGGCGCGGTCTGGAGGATGAAGTTCTTCGGCCCGGTGTTGTCGGTGCCGTAGATGTCACCGTTGGGCACGTCGATGCGCAGCGCGCCACCGGTGACCCGGTAACCGTTCGGGTCCTCCCGAAGGATCGCGTCCCACCGGCACTTGTTTAGCGTGCTGCCGGTGAACTCGTCCGACGGGTCGACCGGCCCGGCCGGGGCGTCCGGCGTCACCTGGAACGAGTCGAAGGCCGCGTCGACAACGGGTGCCTCAGTGCCACCGTTGAGCGCGAAGACCCCGATCCGCGGGTTGGTGATGCCGGCGAGCGCGGCCGAACGGCCAACCGGGGTGAACGTCTGACCGTCGCCCGAGGCGGACGCGGTCAGGTTCGTCCCGTCGCTGGTGATCCGCAGGTACACGGTGTCACCGGCAGGTGCGTTGGTGGCGTCGGCGGCCTCGTTGCGAGGAGTGGCCGCCGTCTCCCGGATGAACTCCACCCGACGGCTGCCGTTGTACAGCAGGTCCACCTTGGCGTAGTTGTCGTCGTCGCCGTACACCAGCAGGCCTGCCTGCTGGTAGTTGGCCGTCACCGGCAGGGTGACCTTGGTGGTCATCTCCCACGCGCCGGTCGGGGCCGCCTGGAGCACCAGGTTCGTGGCGTCGTTGCGAGCGCCGTAGAGGTCACCAACGCCAGTGGGCAGCCGGAGCGCGCCGCCACTGAGCGAGTAGAGCTGGTTCTCCCGGATCACGCTGGTCCAGCGGGCCTTGTCGAGGCTGTTGCCGTTGAAGTCGTCCGAACGCGCCCCGAAGCAGGACGTGTCCGGAGCGTCGACCCGCACCGGCACCGTGGCGTACGACTTGGCGCCCTTGCTGTCGGTCACCGTGAGGGTGGCCGTGAAGGTGCCCGCGGTGGTGTAGGTGTGGCTGGCGTCCACTGTGGTCGCCGTGCCTCCGTCACCGAAGTCCCAGGCGTACGTGAGCGGGGTGTCGCCCTCGGCGTCGGTGGCCGTGCCGTCGAAGGCGACGGTGACCGGTGCGGTGCCGGTGCCCGGGGTGGCCGTGGCGCTGACCACCGGCGGCCCGTTCTCGGTGACACCGCGGCCGACGAAGTCCATCCAGTTGACGTTGAACAGCGAACCACTTCCGCCGTTCGGATCGCGCGCCACGAAGTACAGCGAACCGCTCGCGGCACCGGTGACCGGCGCGCTCACGTCCGTGTACGTCTGCCACGCCCCGGTCGACGGTACGACGGCCGTGGCGACCACCGGTCCGTCGACAGCACCGGCGCGCACCTCGATCCGACCGCCAGCGGCGGCGGAGGCGGCCCGGAACCGGATCTCGGTGATGTTGGTCAGGTTCGCCGGGGCGACCGACCACCAGTCGCCGTCCTCGATGAAGGCGATGTTCTGACCGCCACCGGCGGTGTCGGCGCCGGCCTCGCGCTGCACGCCGGGGTCTCCACCGCCGGTGCTCACCGGGGCGCGCCCGGTGGCGGTGAAGTACTCGGCCTGCTTCTGCTTCGGCTGCAGGACCTCGATCTGCCGGCCGGTCAGGGCACCGGAGCCACCGGCACCACCCTCGTCGGTGTAGGTGGCCTCGAAGACCGCGAAGACGTTCGCCTCGGCGCCGTGCCCGGAGGCGAGCGACGTCTGGACGGTGCCGGTGCAGCCGGTGTGCTGCTCCAGCGGGTGGGCGTGCTCGTCGTGACCGAGCAGCACCTGCAGCCCGACCCGGGAGCAGTCGATCTCCCCGTCCTCGGGGTCGGTCACCTTGATGGTGTACCGGACCTGGTCACCCCAGTTGAAGAAGCCACCGTCCGGCGGGAACTCGATGGTGACCGTCGGGGCGGTGTTGCCGACCGTCACCGGCACGTTCGCCACCGCGGTACGGCCCTTGGGGTTGGTGACGGTGAGCTGGGCGGTGTAGTTGCCCGCCGTGGCGTACGTGTGGGTCGGGTTGGCCTCGGTCGAGGTCTGCCCGTCGCCGAACGTCCAGGCGTAGGTGAGCGTGCCACCGTCCGGGTCCCGGGAGCCGGCGCTGGAGAACGTGACGGCCAACGGGGCCGGACCCGAGGTCGGGTTGGCGGACGCCGCCGCGATGGGCGCACGGTCACCGGCGGTGTAGTCGATCCGGTAGACGCCGGAGTTGTCGTTGTTGCCACCGAAGCCGCTGCCCCACTCGATCAGGTACAGCGCGCCGTCCGGGCCGAACTCGAAGTCCATCGGCCGGATCATGCTCATGCCGGTGAGCAACTGGTTGATGTCCACAAGCGACTTGCCGTCGGGGGTCACCTGCATGGTGTACATCTTGTTCTGGTTCCACTCACCGAGCAGAGCCTTGCCGTCGTAGTACGCCGGCCACTTGCGGTTCGAGTTCAGGTCGGCGTCGTAGCGGTAGACCGGGCCACCCATCGGGGCGCCGCCGCCGCCGATCTCCGGGTAGCGCGCGTCACCGGCGTACCCGTAGTCGACGGTCGCCGGGACCACCGGCGGGAGGTTGGTCAGGCCGGTGTTGTTCGGCGAGTTGTTCACCGGTGCGGCGCAGTCGAACTTCGGGCCACTCGGACCGGACGGGAACGTGTAGTCGTTGTACGCCTCGTTCGTGCCCGTGCAGTACGGCCAGCCGTAGTTGCCCGGAGTGACGATGTTCCACTCGACCAGACCGCGGGGGCCACGGTTCGGGTTGTCGGTGTTGGCGTCCGGCCCGTAGTCCGCCACGTACAGCGTGTTGGTCTTCGGGTCGGTGCCGATCCGGAACGGGTTACGGAAGCCCATCGCGTAGATCTCGGGACGGGTCTTCTCGGTGCCCGCCGCGAAGAGGTTGCCGGTCGGAACCGTGTACGTTCCGTCGTCCTCGGGGTGGATCCGGATCACCTTGCCGCGCAGGTCGTTGGTGTTCGCGGAGGTGCGCTGCGCGTCGTAGTCCTGGCGGCCCGCCCGCTCGTCGAGCGGCGAGTACGAGTTCGACTCGAACGGGTTGGTGTTGTCACCGGTGGCCAGGTACAGGTTGCCGTCGCCGTCGAAGGCCATGCTGCCGCCGGCGTGGCAACAGGTGTTGCGCTGGGTGTCGACCCGGAGCACCTGCTTCTCGCTGGCCAGGCTGATGGTGTCGCCAGTGACCGTGAAGCGGGACAGCAGGTTGCGGGTGACCCCGTCGTTCGGGGCGTAGTACAGGTACACCCAGTTGTTCGTGGCGAAGTCCGGGTCGAGCCGGATGCCGATGAGACCGTCCTCGTTGCCGGTGAAGACGTCCAGGTCGACGGCGGTGACGGTGTTGCCGGTGTCCGGCTTCACGATCTGCACGCGACCGTCACGCTCGATGTAGAAGACCCGCCCGTCGGGGGCGATGTCCAGCTCCATCGGGTTGCTGGTGTTGCTGTCCAGCGTGACCTTCTCGAAGTTCGAGGTCTTCGAGGCGCCGCAGTCGGCGTTCTCGACGCCGGCCGCGGTGCGGATGCCGCCGAGCAGGTGGGACAGGAACTCGGGCTCGGCGTACGACTCCCGGGTGTGGCCCAGGCCGGTGTACCAGGAGCGGCCACCGTCGTAGTCCTGACACCAGGCGACCGGGTGGTCCGCACCCATCGCGCCAGCGCCGGGGGTGTAGCTCTTCTCGTCCAGGCTGGCCAGCACGTGCACGTCCGGCCGGGGGTTGCTCTGGTAGTTGTACCACTCGTCGAACCGGGACCACCGGTCCGGCAACCCGGCCGTGGACGGGTGGGCGTGGTCTTCCACCTTGACGGTGGCCGTCTGGTTCTGCGGGTGGTTGGCGAAGTACGCGCCGACCAGGTCGCCGTACCAGGCCCAGCTGTACTCGGTGTCCGACGCGGCGTGGATGCCGACGTAGCCGCCGCCGGCCTTCACGTAGCGCTCGAACGCCGCCTGCTGGTCGGCGTTGAGCACGTCACCGGTGGTGGAGAGCCAGATCACCGCCTTGTACTTCGCCAGGTTGGCGTCGTTGAATGCTGCGCCGTCCTCGGAGTTGTCCACGGTGAATCCGTTGGCGGCGCCGAGCTGCTGGATGGCGGCGATGCCGGTGGGGATCGAGTCGTGCCGGAAGCCGGCGGTCTTGGAGAAGATCAGGACGGAGAAGGGATCGGCCGCGGCCTTTGGCGCCTTCGGCGCCACCTGGCTGACCGGGGCTGCGGCTTTCACATCCCGTGGGGGAACCTGGGCGGCCGCCTGCGCGGGCGCGCCGAACAGGGTGGTCGAGGCCATGGCCAGGGAGATCAGGGTTGCGGTGATTGGTACGCGGGCACGACGAGAACGGGACACGCCGCCTCCTGTGTCGTAGTGACAGGGCTCGCGGGAGTCGGCTCGCCGAAGGCCGTCCCTGATGGAGCCGGTGGTCACACCGTGCCAAGGTGCCCCCACCGACATTTTGTCGAATCGCTGAACAAATTAATTCGGCTGGTTCGATGTCGGGCAAGATGCGGACGGGTAACGGTTCTGCAACGGGGGGCGACATTCCGAACAGGACCGTATGAAGTGCCCCATTGGATCTCGGTCGTTTTGACGCGCCGGCCCGGCCGGCCACCGCCGACCCCGCGCCTTGGCAGGCCGACGGATCTGTCGTACGGTGACACGCAAGTAACCCACGGGAGCCCGGTGTACCGGGCTGAGAGGGGGGCTGACAGCCCCCGACCGTCGAACCTGATCCGGATAATGCCGGCGCAGGGAGGAGCGTTGCCGTGCCGTCCCTGGGGCGATTGCATCTCATCACCGACACCCGACCCGGTCGCGACCCACTCGCCGTGGTCCGCGCCGCCCTCACCGTGGCCCACGCCGACCTGGTGGTGCAGGTCCGGGTCGAGGATTCCGCCACCGACCGCGAGGCGTACGACCTGACCGGGCGGGTGTTGGCGCTCTGCGCGCCGTACCGGGCGACCTGCCTGGTCAACGACCGGTTGCACGTGGCGCTGGCGCTCGGCGCGACAGGTGGACACGTCGGCGCCGACGACCTGCCGGTCGCCGCCGCCCGCCGGGTGCTCGGCCCCACCGGTGTGCTGGGCGCCACCGCTCGCGCGCCGGGCCCGGCGGCCGAGGCCGTCGTGGCGGGCGCCAGTTACCTGGGCGTCGGTCCGTGCCACGCCACCAGCACCAAGACCGGCCTGCCGGACCCCATCGGGCCCGCCGGAGTACGCGCCGTCGTCGACGCCGTCGACGTTCCGGTCATCGCGATCGGCGGAGTGACCGCGGCCCGGGTGCCGGCGCTGCGGGCCGCCGGGGCGTACGGGGTGGCGGTGGTCGGTGCCGTCTCCTCCGCCGCCGACCCGGCACGGGCAACCGCCGAGCTGATCGAGGCCCTGACGTGCTGACCGGCCGGTCCCCGTCACCGCCGTCGAGCGACCGGGTCCGGCCGAACGTGGCAGTGGTGGGGGCGGGGCCGATCGGGCTGGCCATCGCCTGGCGTTGCGCCGCTCGCGGACTGCGGGTGGTGGTGCACGATCCAGCACCCGGCTCGGGGGCGTCGGCGGTGGCCGCCGGCATGCTCTCCCCGGTCGCCGAGGCGTACTTCGGTGAGCGGCAGCTGACCGGGTTGTTGCTGGCATCCGCTGCCCGCTGGCCGGCGTTCGCCGCCGAGTTGACCGAGACGACCAGGGTCGAGATCGGCTACCGGACCGAGGGCACCCTGATGGTCGGGCTCACCGGCGACGACCTCGCCGAGGCGCGCCGGCTGTGGGCGTACCAGCAGGGGCTGGGCCTGCCCGTGACGCCGCTGCGCCCCAGCGAGCTGCGCGACAGCGAACCGGCGCTCGCCCCACGGGTGCGCGGCGGCGCGCTCGCGCCCACCGACCACCAGGTCGACCCCCGGCTGCTGGTGCCGGCGCTGCGCACGGCCGCGCAGCGGGCCGGCGCGGTGCTCGTGCCCCGGCCGGTCCGGGTCCTGTCCGATGTGGACGCGACGGTCACCGTTGTCGCCGCCGGCTGCGGGGCCACAGCGCTCACCGGCCTGCCCGTGCGGCCGGTGAAAGGTCAGATCCTCCGGCTCCGCGCGCCCGACGGCGTCACGCCGGGCTTCCGGCACGTGATCCGGGGGTACGCCGACGGCGAGCACGTCTACCTGGTGCCCCGCGCCGACGGTGAGGTGGTGCTCGGCGCGACGGTCGAGGAGCGCTCGGACACCACTGTCACCGCCGGCGCTGTGCAACGGCTGCTGCGCGCCGGGGTCGACCTGCTGCCCGAGCTGGCCGAGTACGACCTGGTCGAGGCGGTCGCCGGGCTGCGTCCGGGCACCCCGGACAACGCGCCGATCCTCGGGCCGCTGCCCGACCGACCGGACGTCCTGGTCGCCACCGGGCACCACCGGCACGGCATCGTGCTCACCCCGATCACCGCCGACCTGATCGCCGACCTGGTGCTCGGCGGCGTACCCGACCCGCTGCTCGCGCACTTCCGGGCCGACCGCTTCGGCGGTGCCACGGTGGCCGCGTCGGACGGACCGGAACCGAGTGTGGAGGGGGACCTGTGGAGTTGACAGTGAACGGGGCCGGGCGCAGCGTCGCCGCCGGCGCGTCAGTGGCGGACCTGGTCCGCGACATCGTGGCGCACCCACGTGGGGTGGCGGTCGCGGTCAACGGCGAGGTGGTGCCCCGGACCGGCTGGCCGGCCCGGGCACTGCGCGACGGTGACCGGGTCGAGGTGCTCACCGCGGCGCAGGGCGGGTGAGTGGCGTGCCGTTCGAGCTGGGTGGGGAGACCTTCACCTCACGGCTGATCCTCGGCACCGGCGGTGCCGCGAACCTGTACGTCCTGGAGCAGGCGATCCGGGCGTCCGGCACCGAGCTGGTCACAGTGGCGCTGCGCCGGGTGGGCACGGCACCGGGCTCCACAGGTGGGCTGCTGGAGTTGCTGGACCGGTGCGGCGTACGCCTGCTGCCGAACACTGCCGGCTGCCACACCGCGACCGAGGCGGTGAAGGTGGCCCGGTTGGCCCGGGACGCGTTCGACACCGACTGGGTCAAGCTGGAGGTGATCGGTGACGAGCGGACGCTCCTGCCCGACGGGGTGGAGCTGCTCCGCGCCGCCGAGGAGTTGGTCGCCGACGGTTTCACAGTGCTGCCGTACACCAGCGACGACCCGGTGCTCGCCCGCCGCCTCGCCGACGTGGGCTGCGCCGCGGTGATGCCGGCCGGCTCCCCGATCGGCTCGGGGCTCGGCATCGGCAATCCGCACCACATTCGACTCATCCGGCAGGGTGTGGACGTGCCGGTGATCCTCGACGCCGGCATCGGCACCGCGTCCGACGCGGCGCTGGCCATGGAGCTGGGCTGTGACGGGGTGCTGCTGGCGAGCGCTGTCACCCGGGCGGCCGACCCGGTGGCGATGGCCACCGCGATGCGGTACGCCGTCGAGGCGGGCCGGCTGGCGGCCCGGGCCGGCCGGATCGAGCGCCGCTTCCACGCGCTCGCCTCCACCCCGGACGAGGGAAGACCCGAGCTGTGACACCGCCGTCCGGGGTTGTCGTGTTGACCGATCGGCTCGTCGCGCGGGAAGGGCTCGACCGGGTCGTGGCGGGAGCCGTGGCCGGGGGAGTGCGCTGGGTGGTGCTGCGGGAGAAGGACCTGCCCCGCGCCGAACGCGCCGCTCTCGCCGCCGATCTGCGCGCGATGCTCGCCGACGTCGGCGGAACCCTCATCGTGGCCGGCCCCGACCCGCTCGGCGGCGACGCCGTGCACCTGCCCGCCGCCGGCCCGTACCCGCCGCCAACCCACAACCTGGTCGGCCGTTCCTGCCACAACCGAGCCGAGCTGAACCGCCTGACCACCGAGCACTACGCCACCATCTCCCCGGTATGGCCCACGAAGACCAAACCGGGCTACGGCCCACCGTTGCTCGTTGCAGGCCTGGGCGGCCTGGTTCGGGCCAGCCCGGTGCCCCTGCTGGCCCTCGGCGGAGTCGAAACCCCACAACAGGTAACCGCCTGCGTCCAAGCGGGAGCCGCCGGAGTGGCAGTGCTGGGCGCACTAATGCGAGCGAAAGACCCCACCGAACCAGCGGCGAGCCTGACCAGCGCTTTCCAAGAGGCGGTCACCCCTGAGCTGACCCAAACCCGGCGCGGGGTCACCCAGGTCCCCACGTCAGGGCTGCGGCCGACCGTGCCCACGCAGGGATCAAGCCTGACCGCCCGGAGTGGGCACGGTCGGCCGCAGCCCCCAACCGCAACCAGCAACGGCCCACCGCAGCCCCCAACCGCAACCAAAGAGGAGGAGAAGTGACCCCGAGCACCATCCTCACCATTGCCGGCTCGGACTCCGGCGGCGGCGCCGGCATCCAGGCCGACCTCAAGGTCTTCGCCGCGCTGGGCGCGTACGGCACCAGCGTCCTCACGGCCGTCACCGCGCAGAACACCCGGGGTGTCGACGCGGTGCTGCCGCTGCCTCCGCGCACCGTCACCGAGCAGTTGGACAGCGTGCTCACCGATTTCACCGTCTGCGCCGTGAAGACGGGGATGCTCGGCACGCCGGCGATCGCCGACGTGGTGGCCAAGGCCGCCCGGGACGACCGGCTGCCCCAACTCGTCGTCGACCCGGTGCTGGTCGCCACGAGCGGTCACCGGCTCGGCGTGGTGGGCGCGGTGGAGCGGCTGCTGCCCTACGCCACCGTGGCGACCCCGAACTGCGCGGAGGCCGCGGCGATCACCGGACGCCCGGTGGACGACGTGGCCGCGATGGTCGTGGCCGCCGAGGCCCTGGTGGCCGGCGGCCCGGAGTACGTGGTGGTCACCGGCGGTGACCTGGACGGGGGCGAGGCGGTCGACGTGCTGCACGGCGGCGGCGTCACCACCGTGTTGCGCGCACCCCGGGTGAGCACCCGGCACACCCACGGCACCGGGTGCTCGTTCTCGGCGGCGATCGCTGTGCGGCTCGGTCTCGGCGACCCGGTGCCGGACGCCGTGGGGGCCGCCAAGGAGTACGTGCTCCGTGCGCTGACCGGCGCGCGGGGCTGGGAGCTGGGCGCGGGACGCGGGCCGCTGAACCACTTCGGCTGGTCCGCTTGATCACCAGGGAGGCTGTCATGCACGCACGAGGCAAGGTGTACGTCGAGGGTTCACGGCCGGATGTCCGGGTGCCGTTCGCGGAGGTGGGGCTGACCGGTGACCTGCCGCCGGTGCGGCTCTACGACACGTCCGGCCCAGGGTCGGACCCGTTGGTGGGGTTGCCCGCACTGCGGGGCCGGTGGATCGCCGAGCGGGGTGACGTGGCGCCCGTACGGGGTGCGGGTACCCCGCTGGCCGGGGTGGGCAATCGCCGACCCACCCAGTTGGCGTACGCGCGGGCCGGCGTGGTGACGCCGGAGATGGAGTTCGTGGCGATCCGGGAGAACGTCGAACCGGAACTCGTGCGGTCCGAGATCGCCGCCGGTCGGGCGGTGCTCCCGCTCAACGTCAACCACCCGGAGTGCGAGCCGGCGATCATTGGCAAGGCGTTCCTGGTCAAGGTGAACGCCAACATCGGCACCTCGGCGGTCAGCTCGTCG
Source organism: Micromonospora sp. NPDC050795 (assembly GCF_044456785.1). Taxonomy (NCBI): domain Bacteria; kingdom Bacillati; phylum Actinomycetota; class Actinomycetes; order Micromonosporales; family Micromonosporaceae; genus Micromonospora; species Micromonospora sp. NPDC050795. Next base: position 149,980 of record NZ_JBITGE010000007.1, read on the forward strand.
GTCGCGGAGGAGGTGGAGAAGCTGACCTGGGCCACCCGCTGGGGCGCGGACACCGTGATGGACCTGTCCACGGGTAAGCGGATCCACGAGACCCGGGAGGCGATCGTACGGAATTCGCCGGTGCCGATCGGGACGGTGCCGATCTACCAGGCGCTGGAGAAGGTCGGCGGCGACCCGGTGAAGTTGAGCTGGGAGGTGTTCCGGGAGACAGTCATCGAGCAGGCCGAGCAGGGCGTCGACTACATGACCGTGCACGCCGGGGTGCTCCTGCCGTACGTGCCGTTGGCCGTGGACCGGGTGACCGGGATCGTGTCCCGAGGCGGTTCGATCATGGCGGCGTGGTGCCTGGCGCACCACGAGGAGAACTTCCTCTACACCAACTTCGAGGAGCTGTGCGCGCTGCTCGCGCGTTACGACGTGACGTTCTCCCTCGGCGACGGGCTGCGCCCCGGGTCGATCGCCGACGCCAACGACGAGGCGCAGTTCGCCGAGCTGCGCACCCTCGGTGAGCTGACGAAGATCGCCTGGGCGTACGACGTCCAGGTGATGATCGAGGGCCCCGGCCACGTACCGATGCACAAGATCAAGGAGAACGTGGACCTTCAGCAGGAGTGGTGCCACGAGGCGCCCTTCTACACGCTCGGTCCGCTGACCACCGACATCGCGCCCGCGTACGACCACATCACCTCGGCGATCGGCGCCGCGATGATCGGCATGTTCGGCACCGCGATGCTCTGCTACGTCACCCCGAAGGAGCACCTCGGCCTGCCGGACCGCGACGACGTCAAGGCAGGCGTGATCGCGTACAAGATCGCGGCACACGCGGCGGACCTGGCCAAGGGGCACCCGGGCGCGCAGGCCTGGGACGACGCTCTGTCGAAGGCGCGGTTCGAGTTCCGCTGGGAGGATCAGTTCAACCTCTCGCTGGATCCGGAGACCGCGCGCTCGTACCACGACGCGACACTGCCGGCGGAGCCGGCGAAGACCGCGCACTTCTGCTCGATGTGTGGCCCGAAGTTCTGCTCCATGAAGATCACCCAAGAGCTCAAGGAGTACGCGGCGCGCGGCATGAAGGACAAGTCGGAGGAGTTCGTCTCCGGCGGGAGCCGGGTCTACCTGCCGCTCGCCTGACCTCCCTGCGGGCGTAGGCCGTCCCTGTGGCGCCCCGGTGTGACGAGGCGCCACAGGGATGGCCCGCGTGGCCCGGTGTCGGCCGGCGCGGCCCGCCGCGTGGGGAGTCGCAGGGTCGGTCAGACGACCGGTCGGTGCGTCTGCGCACTGCGTGGTGGAGTCATTCGCGGTGGTGTCGACCGGTGGAGCGCAACGACCGGCGGCTGTTCTCCTGCTCGGGCTCGTTGTCCGACACCGGCTTGCTCAGACCGGCGACCCAGTCGACGAATTCCTCGTCCTGGGACGCCAGCGGCTCCGCTTCCTCCGACGTCTTCGGGCTCTCCTCGTCGGCGCGGGAGCGGTTGCGGCGGAACAGCCCACCGAGCCGCCCTCGCCGGGAGGGCTGCTCTGCCACCTTCGGCTGCGTCGGTTCTGCCGACGTGGTGTCGGAGGGCGTCAGATCACCGGTGCCGGTGCCGGTGGCGGCACTGGCGGGCGCGCCCTCCGGCCGGCCCGGGTGTTCGGCCGGAGCGCTCTCGCCGGCTTCGGTTGGCGCTGTCCGTGCCGTCGAGCTGTCCTGCGGTTCCGCGGACCCGCGGCGTCGAGAGGTGTCGAACGCGTTCCAGGTGCCGGCCCGGCTCAGGTCCGGCAACGGTGCCCGATGCCGGGGCCTCGGCGTCGGCCCGGTCGGCGCGTCAGCACTGCTCGACCCCTCCGATGCCGTTGCGCCCGGCTCGGAGGCCTGCGGTGGCACCGTCCACGTCGAGGTGACCGGCCAGGCCGCCGGCGCGGGCGTCCACCGGCCCGTGTCCGGGTCGTTGGCGGCGGTGGCCGCGAACAACCCGGCGGTGGGAACGTCCTCGGCGGCGGACCGCGCGCTGTCGGTGCCACGAGCCCCGGCGATCGCGGAATCGCTGGTCGCGTCGGCCGCTGCTGCCTTGCTGCCCGTACCGGCGTTCGGGACGCGCGGGGTGTCTTCCGCGCCAACCTGGCCGGCCGTGGTGGTCGGTGCTGGTGTCGCTCCGGTCCCGGTGGTCGGGGTCTGTGTGGCGTCGGTCGGCGTGCTGGGGGACTCCGGGTTGGCCGGCACCTGCGTCGCGCCGGTTTCGGCGGTCGTGGACGCGGCCGGTGCTCGCTTCGTGCCGGTGCCGGAGGTGGCCGGTGCTCGCTTCGCGCCGGTAGCGGTGGTCCGGGCTGCGGCCGTGCCGGGGGCAACAGCCGAGGCGACCTCGGAGGTTGAACTCGACAGCTCACCCAGACTTCCCTGGCTGGGCGCCGGAGTGTCGGTGGCGGTGCTGTCGGCGGACCTGCCCGGCCGGGTGCCCTTCGTGGCGCGGCCGGTGGTCGTCGCGGGGGTGGCCGTCGCGTCGGTGGTCGTTTCGCGAGCGGTCGTCTTGCTCGCGGTCGTCGCGTCGGTGGTCGTCGCGTCGGTGGTCGTCTCGCTGGGGGTTGCCGAACCGGCAGAGGAGGTGTCGTCGGCCACGCCGGAGGCGGTGGCGTCCGGGTTGGCTTTCGGCTTGCGGCTGCGTCGCGGCTTGATCGTCAGCGGCGCGTCAGGCGTGCCCTGGTCAGGCGTGCCAGCGGTGCTCGGGGCTGGCCCCGTACCCGTCGAGGCCGTGGCGTCGGGACTGGGGGCGTCAGTGTCAGGCGACGCCGTGCTGGTCGCCTCGGTGCCGCTGCCCGCGCTGGTCGGGCCGGAACCGGGTGCGCCCGTGGCGCTCGCCGTGTCGGCGGACCTGCGGGTGGTGCGTCCACCGGTCGGCCTGCCACTGGTCGACGTGCTGCCGCTCGGGTCCGTCGCCGTGCTGCTGGTCGGCTCGTCGACAGCCCGGCCGCCCGCCGGGGTCGCGGCGTCGGCGCGTCCGGCCGTCGTGCCGGTCGCGGTGGCGTCGGTGACGGCCGAGGGCTCGGTCGTCGCCAGGACGTCATCCTGACGCGGGGGCGTCTGCCCAGCGGCGGTGAACTCACCGGTCGGCGCGGTCAGCCAGGCCGCGGGCTGAGCCGGTGCGGTGGCAGTAGCCGGTGCGGCGGGAGCCGGACCGTGCTGTCCGCTCGCTGTGGTCTCCGGCCAGTCCCAGTGGGCCGGGACGGTGCGTACGGCATCGGGATCGCCCGTCGCCCACGGACCCGCAACGACGCCGGCGGGCTTCGTGCGGGTGGCCAGCTCCGTGTCGGCGTCCTCGGCGCTGTCCCGGTCGTTCGCCGCGCTGTCAGTATCGTTCGGCGCGCTGGTCAGCGCCGGGCCGGCGGACAGCGGGCGCAGGATGGCGGTGGGCTCGATCGCCTGCGAATCGGTGGTACGGGTGCCCATCGGCCAGCGCAGCAGCGCGGCGGCGGCCGCGCCGAGCGCTCCGGCGAGGATCGCGATCAACGAGCCGTAGTAGGGGGCGGTCTGGTAGCGGTCCACCGCGTCGCCCGGACCGGCGGTCAGGTAGGCGAACGCCACCAGCACCGGACCGGCCACCCCGGTGGCTCCGCTGACCAGTGGAGCCTGACCCCGCGAGCGAGCCAGCCCGGCGGTCGCCGCGCCGGCCAGCAGCGCCACGATGGGCAGCAGGAGCATCGCCAGCCGCTGTGCGGCAGCGTCGTCGAGCCAACTCGGCTCCAGTACGCCGAGCCGGACGGTCGGCAGTGGGCCAGCCGTGCCGAGCGACGGTAGGACGGAGATCAGCGCCAGCAGCCAGACCGTGCCGGCCACGGCCGCCATGTTCCACCCCAGCTCGGGCCGGAACAGGACGGCGATCGCCGCGCCCGCCCCGATCACCGCACCGACCATGGCGCAGATGCCCACCGCCCAGACCGGGTCAACGGAGATCAGTTCCGCAGCGCGGGCGGGCTGCATGCAGAGCGGGGCGATGACCGTGGCACCGAGCGCCGCCGCGCCGCCGACCGCCAACTGCCGGCCGGTGCTGGCCGCCGGAGCGTCACGGCGAGCGAGGCGTCCGGTCAGGACGGCACCGGCGACCGCTGCGTTGGCGGCGAACCAGCCCACCCAGACCAGCTGGGCCGGCCACTGGTTGACTGTCGTACCGGTGAATGCGCCGGTCAGGCGGACGATGCCGAAACCGTATGCGACGCCGAGCTGGCCGGCTCCGGCCAGCACGCTCACCCCGAGCGCCGTGAGCAGCAGTCTGCCCCAGGTCCGAAAGGCCATGTCCGGCACGTTACGCACCCGGTACACCCGATAGCCAACGGCGCGCCGCGCGGCACGCCGGTGGCCATCGGCGGGTCTACTTGAGTTCGACCAGCCGAGCCAGGTAAGTCGTATCCCCGACATTGGTCAGCATGTGCACCGCGCCCGGGTCCCGGTAGACGACTCCACCGGTGGGCTCGTCGGCGTCGATCAGGGTGCCGTCGATGGTCTGCACGACGTTCTTGGCGCCCTCGATCGCCACCACCAGGTAGGGGTGGTCGTGCCGGTGCAGCGGTTGCCGCTCGCCCGGCTCGAGGCGGATGTGCCAGACCCGGACCCGGTCGTTCTCGTACACGATCTCCTGGCCCACCGGTCCGAGGTCGGTCCCGTCGATCACGTCGGTCATCGTGCTCCGTCCAGTTGGGGCAGCACCTCGGCGGCGATCAGCTCAAGGTGGTCGAGATCATCGAAGTCGATCAGGCGCAGGTTGACCCGGGTGGTACCGATCGCGGCGAACTCGCCGAGCCGCTGCGCGAGCTGCGCGGGGGAGCCGACCACCGGGTCCTCCGGTGGCAGAGCGCTCTTCTCGTGCAGAGGGGCGGCCCGACGCTGGGCCTCCGCGTCGGTCCGGCCAATGGCGACGACGATCCCGGCGGACAGCACCAACGGGGCGCGCCCGGACTCTGTCCGTCCGGTGCGCTCACACGTCTCGCGCACCCGGTCGTACGCCGCGGCGGTGGCGGCCACGGACTTGAACGGCATGTTGAACTCGTCGGCGTACCGGGCGGCCAGTTCGGGTGTGCGCTTGGGGCCACGCCCGCCCACGATGATCGGCGGACCGGGCACCTGCACCGGCTTGGGCAGGGCGGGAGCGTCCACCAGCCGGTAGTGGTCGCCGGTGAAGCTGTAGGTCTCGCCGGGTGGGGTTCCCCACAGCCCGGTGATCACCTCAAGCTGCTCGGCCAGCCGGTCGAAACGCTCGCCGACCGCCGGGAACGGGATGCCGTACGAGGTGTGCTCGCGCTCGTACCAGCCGGCGCCGATGCCGAGGTCGACCCGGCCACCACTCATCTGGTCGACCTGCGCGACCATCACCGCGAGGGGGCCGGGCAGGCGGAACGTGGCCGACGTCACCAGGGTGCCGAGTCGGATCCGCTCGGTTTCCCGGGCCAGCGCGGCGAGGGTCAGCCAGGCGTCGGTGGGGCCGGGCAGGCCCGGGTCCGCGCCCATCGACTGGTAGTGGTCGGCGCGGAGGAAACCTTCGTAGCCGCAGGCCTCGACCAGCCGGGCGAACCGGAGCTGGGTGTCGTAGCTGGCGCCACGGTTCGGCTCGGTGAAGACCGACACCCGCATGGTCAGTGTCCTTCCGCGCCGGCGGTGGCCGGCTGTTCGCGTTCCATCAGCAGTTCGTGCAGGTCGGCGCTGACCTGGGCGACGTCGGCCAGGTGGGCGTTGCGGCCCAGGGTGCGGGGCCGGGGGATGGTCACGTCGACGACCTTGCGGATCCGGCCGGGGCGCGGGCTCAGCACGACCACCCGGTCGGCGAGCAGCACCGCCTCGTCGATCGAGTGGGTGACGAAGACTATGGTCGGCTTGTTCTCCATGTGCACCCGCTGGAGTTCGCCGGAGAGTTCCTCGCGGGTGAGCGCGTCCAGTGCGGAGAACGGCTCGTCCATCAGCATCACCCGGGGCTCACCGATCAACGACCGGCACAGCGACACCCGCTGCTGCATCCCGCCGGAGAGTTCGTGCGGCAGCCGCTTCTCGAAGCCGGCCAACCCGGCCACGTCGAGCAGTTGCCGGGCCCGCTCCCGGTGCTTGGCGCGGCTCCAGCCGAAGATCTCCACCGGCAGCAGGACGTTGTCCAGCACGGTGCGCCAGGGCAGCAGCGCCGGCTTCTGGAACAGCATGGCGATGTCCTGGCGGGGGCGGGCGATCGGCGTACCGGCGACGGTGATCTCACCGGCGCTCAGCGGGAGCAGCCCGGCGATCAGCCGCAGCAATGTGGACTTGCCGCAGCCGGAGCGGCCGAGCACGGCGACGAACTCGCCCTCGGCGACGTCGAGGTTGATACCGCGCAGCGCCTCCACCCGGCCGGATCGGCCCTCGAAGGTACGGGACACCCCGGACAGTCGGATCATCTCCGGCGTACCTCCGCTGAGTGGACGGTCAGGAATCCGACAAAGGCTAGCCGCCCTGTCGAGGTATCGCACCGGCTGGGGTGGTCGTCAGGTTGTTTCCGTTCCGCGACCCGATACGCCTGGCGTCGCAACTGTGGGTTTCTCGTACGCTGTGCCCGCGAAGAGTCCCCCCACGACGGCGGCGCCCGGCTTCCACCCCTCCCGCCGGCCCGTCACGACAACCCCCTCCGGTGGCCTGTCGGCCCCGGTCGGAAAGGACATGGTGCACTGATGAGAAGGCTGACCCGTACGGTCGCTACGGCCGCGCTGGCCACCGCCCTCGCCCTTGTCTCCGCCTGCAGCAGCGGGTCGGATTCGGCCGACGATGCCAAGGGCGGCGACGGGGCGACGCTGACGAAGGTGACCTACCTCACCTCGTTCGGTAACTTCGGCCGTGACTCCTACGCCTGGGTGGCGAAGGACAAGGGCTTCTTCAAGGAAGCCGGCTTCGACGTCGAGATCAAGGCCGGTCAGGGCACCGGTGGTGTGATCCAGACCGTCGTCGGCGGCCAGGCCGACTTCGGCCCGATCGACCTCACCGGCGGCCTGCTCCAGCTCGGCAACGGCCAGGCGAAGGACTTCACCGCGGTGGCCGCGATCCAGCAGCGCACCATGGCGGGCATCGCCACCGTCGAGGGCAAGAACATCAGCTCGCCGAAGGACCTGGAGGGCAAGAAGCTCGCCGACACTCCCGGTTCCGTGGTCCGCAACCTGTTCCCGACGTACGCCCGGCTCGCCGGTGTGGACGCGACCAAGGTGACCTGGGTCAACGGTGAGGCGCAGGCGCTGATCGGCACGCTGGCCTCCGGCTCGGTGGACGGCATCGGTCAGTTCGTCGTCGGTCAGCCGACCATCGAGGCGGTGGCCAAGAAGAAGGCCGTCATGCTGCCGTACAGCAACGTGATGCAGGATCTCTACGGCAACGTGCTGATCACCTCCTCCAAGATCGCCAAGGAGAAGCCCGAGATGGTGAAGAAGTTCACCGCGGCGCTGCTCAAGGGCCTGGAGTACAGCCTGGCGAACTCGAAGGAGGCCGCCGACATCCTGAAGAAGAACATCGACGCCACCAATCCGGTCTCCGCCGCCGCCGAGCTGGAGCTGATGGCCGCGTACGTCCGTTCCGGCAACACCGGCACCGCGATCGGCACCCTGGACAGCGGTCGGGTCGCCAAGAGCATCGCCATCCTGCAGGGCGCCGGCGCGCTGAAGCAGAACATCACCCCCGAGCAGATCATCGACTTCAGCCTCGCGCCGAAGGCCTGATCGTCCGGTCGTCATCAGGGGGTACGTCCCGCCGATCCCGGTGGGGCGTACCCCCGTCGCTCGTCGGCCCCCGGCGGGCCGTGGGATTTCGAGGAGGACAGAGATGACCGACGTCCGGTCAGCGGACCCGGCGGTGGCGGAACCCACGCCCCCGAGTGCCGGCCCCGAGGTGGGGCGCACGGGTCGAGGTGCCGGTCTGCGGGCCGGGGCCGAGGCGGTGCTGCCCGCGGTCGGCATCCTGGTCGCGCTGGCGGCGTGGTGGCTGATCGCCCGGCTGGAGCTGGTCCACCCGGCAGCCCTGCCCCCACCCGGCGACGTGCTCACCGCGTTCGTCGACAAGCCGGCGCAGCTGCTGGAGCACACCTGGGACACCACGTTGGAGATCCTGACCGGGTTCGCCCTCTCGGTGGCCGCCGGTGTGCTGATCGGGCTCTCGCTGGCCAGCTCCCGCACCGTGGAGCGGATGTTCACGCCGCTGCTGGTCGCCGTGAACGCGGTGCCGAAGATCACGCTGGGTCCGCTGCTGGTGGTGGCGCTCGGCTGGGGTCAGAAGCCGATCCTGACCATGGTGTTCCTGCTCTGCTTCTTCCCGATCGTGCTCTCCACCGCGACCGGGTTGACCACCACGCCGGCCGACCTGGCCGAACTGGTGCGGTCCTGGAACGCCTCCCGCTGGCAGGCGTTCCGCAAGGTGCGCTTCCCGGCCGCGCTGCCGCAGATCTTCGTCGGGCTCAAGGTGGCCATGCCACTGGCCGCGATCGGCGCGGTGATCGGTGAGTTCCAGGCCGGCGAGAGCGGCCTCGGTTTCGTCATCACGCAGTACGCCGGTGTCGGCGACACCGCCACCGCCTGGGCGGCGATCATGCTGGTGGCGCTGGTGAGCATCCTGCTCTACTCGGCGCTCCTGCTGATCGAGCGGTTCGCCCTGCCCTGGGTGCGAGAAACCACAAGCAGCCGCTAACCCATGGAAGAGATCCACCACAGGAAACGCGAAGGGCCGGCCTCCCGGTGGGAGGCCGGCCCTTTTTCATCGACGCTGCCGCCACACCCTTTGCGGCACCCCGACGAACCCGCGAGCTACACGAGGGCCAAGAAGCGTTACCCCGCCAACCGCCAGCGCCCGTTGCGGGCGACCAGCGTGGTGAGTGCCTGCGGCATCAGGCCGCTGTGGTTGTCCGGCGTCATGCGGATCGGGCCGGAGAGGCCGTCCATCTGGGACGTCTCCAGCACGTCCCGGATGCCGTTGCGGTCCACCTTCCCGATCTCACCACCGGCGCGCAGTTCGGCGTCGGCGATGAGCTGGACGGCGTCCGCGGCGAACGACGAGGACCCGTTGTAGCCGCCGAAGCGGGCCGTGTAGTCCTGGAACCACTGCCGCCGCGCCGCCTTGGCCGGCGTGGTCGCGATCACGTCATCGATCACCATGGTCTGCGTGAAGATCAGCGTGGCCTTCTCGGTCGCCTTGGCCGCCGCGCCGAGGAAGAGGTCCCCGGCCGCTCCCGCGTCAAAGTAGATCGACCCACGGAAGATGGTCTGCTGGACGCTGGTGGCGGCCAGTGTCGCCTGCTCCGGCGGGGTCCAGAAGACCATCGCGTCCGGCTTGCCCGACGCGAGCTGCTGGACCTGCTGGCTGACGTCGGTGTCGGTGGTCTTGATCCGCTGCTGTCGGAGCGTGATCCTGGCCTTGTCGAGCTCGCTCTTGAGCGCTGTCGCGCCCTCCTGCCCGTAGTCGTCGTCGCTGACCAGCATCCCCACCTTACGGACGTTGTTGCGGCGCAGTTCGGTGGTCAGTGCGGCAGCGCTGTCCGGGGCGTTGGGGCCCAGCTTGAACACGTAGCGCCGTTCGGCGGCCGGCGCGGCGATCGCGCCGGAAGCGGCTAGCGCAATGGTGGGAATCCGCTTCTCGTTGATGGTCCCGACGGCTCCGACCGCGCATTCGTTGCAGCCACCCATGATGATGGCGCTGACCTTCGAATCGCTGCTGAAGTCGACGATGTTGCGAAGTGACTCGGCCGAGTCGGAACGGTTGTCCTTCACCTTCAGGTCGATCCTCCGGCCGTTCAGTGCTCCGGAGGCGTTCAACTGATCGACCTTGAGTTCGAGGGCGCGCTGGTATGTCCGGCCAACTGTGGCTGCGGCGCCGGACAGTTCGAGATCGGCGGCGATCACGATCGGACTCGTGTCCTTCTCCGCCTCACCAAACTGGCAGCCGGTGAGCGTGGTGGCCACTACGGCCGATGCGAGCGCCGCGATGGTCGCGGAGCGGATGGGGCTCAACTCAGTCCTCCAGGTGCGGGCGCGGGCGCTGCCCGGTCACCGCCGCTAATCCGTCCTCATTGGAGGACGGGATCTCCTCTGCCGTACGGTGTGCGCGAAGCCTGCAAAACCTTGCCAATGGCCGGCGCTGTGGTCAAGCGCGGACCCCGGCAGCATTTTCGGGACGGCCATCCCACATGCTGGGGTAACGCAATGTTTGCAAAAGCTCACTTTGCACACACGCGTGACCACTCTGGAGTTACATGCCCTGTTCAGGGGCTTGCGGAAATGAAGGTATCAGTTGCCCGGATCACGGGATGCGCTCCGTCCGACCGTTTCCTACCTCACTGCGGCTTCCCAAACACGATCATCTCTGATGAAATCGCGGCCGTGCCGCGCGTGGTCCCCTCCGCTTACGGCATGGCTCGGCGGCTCAGGCGGGGAAGAAACGACGGAGGCGATGTCGTGAGCACCGGACCGACGACTCTGCCCGCACTCGGCGATAGCGGTCGGCCTGCGCGCCGACGGATGCCGAGACTGCGTGACGCCCGGATCCGGTCCAAGTTGGCGTTGATTCTGGTCGTCCCGGTGGCGGCGGTGATCGCGCTGGCCACGGTCCGCCTGATCTCCGTCGGCGAGGGCGCGTTCGACGCCACCCAGGCCCGGTCACTGACGGCCCTCTCCGTCGACGTGAGCGCCCTCACCCAGGACCTCCAGTCCGAACGGATGGCGGCGGCCGCCTACCTCGCCGCTCCGCAGCAGCCGGCCGACGCGTACAACCTGCGGGTCCGCCAGACGCAGCAGCGGGTGGACGAGTACCGCGCCGAGAGGGGCCGGATCGGCGACATACCGGCCGCCCTGCGGGACCGGCTGGTCGCCATCGACGACCACCTGGCCACCCTGGACGGCACCCGTCAGGAGGTGTTGGACCGCCGGCAGATGGCGGTCGCCGAGGCGGTGCTCCGCTACGGAGTCATCCTCACCGACCTGGTCTCGTACGGTGACGGTCTGGCCCAGCTGCCCGGCTCGGAGAGCCTGGCGGACAGCCGCCGCGCGGTCGCCGCCTTCGCCCGCGCCAAGGCTTCCGTCGCCGAGGAAGAGGCCGTCGCCTTCACCGCGCTGACGGCCGGCCAGCTCGACTCGGAGCAGTTCTCCTCCTTCGTGGCAACGTTGACCGGTCAGCAGGAGGCCCTGGTCGCCTTCTCGCTGGCCGCCGACCCGGTGCAGCGCGCCCTGGTCGACAGCACCGTCTCCGGCGACGCCGTCGGCCTGGCCGACCGGGTGGCCACCGACATCACCCGCTCGGTCGGGCAGCGCCCACTGGTCACCGCCCAGGACGCCACCGCGGCGATCGGCGCCGTGAACGACCTGATGCGCTGGGCCGAGATCCAACTGCAGGACCGACTGCTCCAGCAGGCCGACCAGGCCCGCTCGGACGTCATCCGGCAGGCAGTGGTCGAGTCGATCCTGGTGCTGTTGACCCTGATCATCGCCGTGTCGCTGGCCGTGGTGCTGGCCCGCTCGCTCAACCACTCGCTGCGCCGACTGCGCGAGGGCGCGCTCTCGGTGGCCAACCACGACCTGCCCGACGCCGTCCAGCGGCTGCAGAACATGGGCAGCGTGGGTGACGGCGGGGTGGACGAGATCGTCCGCCAGGTCCGGGACCCGATCCAGTTGAACAGCCGCGACGAGGTCGGTCAGGTGGCGCTGGCCTTCAACGTCGTACACCGGGAGGCGGTGCGGGTCGCCGCCGAGCAGGCGGCACTGCGTACCAGCGTCTCGGCGATGTTCCTCAACCTGGCCCGCCGCAGTCAGACCCTGGTCGACCGGATGATCGGCGAGCTGGACGCGATCGAGCGCGGCGAGGAGGACCCGAAGCGGCTCGCGCAGCTCTTCGAACTGGACCACCTGGCCACTCGAATGCGCCGCAACGACGAGAACCTGCTCGTCCTGGCCGGTGCCGACTCCGCCGCACCGCGTCACGACGACGCGCTGGTGGTGGACGTGCTGCGCGCCGCCCAGTCCGAGGTCGAGCTCTACAACCGCATCGAGTTCGGCACCGCGGACACCGACATCTCGGTGGCCGCGCACGCGGTGAACGACGTGGTACGCCTCGTCGCCGAGCTGCTCGACAACGCCACCCGGTTCTCACCGCCGAACACCACTGTGGTTGCCGACGGTCGCCGGATCCGTGACTACGTGCTGATCCAGATCGAGGACCGCGGGCTCGGCCTCACCGACGACCAGCTCGACTCGCTCAACCGGCGGCTCGCCGCCCCGCCGAGCGTGGACGTCGCCGCGTTCCGACTGATGGGTCTGGCCGTGGTGAGCCGGCTCGCCTCCCGCTACGGCATCCGGGTGGAGTTGCGCCGCAACGTCGAGGGCGGCACCGTCGCCCAGGTGACGTTGCCCGCCGCTACCGTGTTGCTGCCCAGCAACCGGGGTCGCGAGCAGGTGCTCACCCGGCCGCGTCAGCCGATGGCAGTTGAGCAGGCGCCGCTCTCCTCGGCCGGCCACGCCGAGCAGTTCGCCGGTGCTGCCACGACGGCGGCGACGCTGCCCGACCAGTGGCGGACCAGCCCGCCGGCGCCCGCCCAGTGGCAGTCGCCGCTGGACTCGCGGGACACCACCCCGGCCGTGCAGGCCGGTGGTTACCCCGGTCCGCGCTCGACGATGCCGCCGGCACCCGCTGCCCCGGCACCCGTCGCGCCGGCGCCCGCTGCCCCGCTGCCGCCGGCCCGGCCGGCCTACAGCAGCGGTGCGGGCGCCTCGCTGGGCAGCCCGACAGTGGCGTACCCGACGGTCGACCCACTGCCTCGGCGTAGCTCCACCCCGGACACCGCGGATGGCCGTGGAGCCCAGGGCCTCCCGGTCGGGCCGGTCGCCGGGCCGGGCGCGGTGGCACCGCCGGCCGTTCCGTCGGTGCCGGCCGCGCCGGTCAGCAACCGGCCGGACTTCCCGGCCGAAGCTCCGATCTTCCGGGAGATGGAGGCGGTCTGGTTCCGGTCGCACGGCGACGACGCCACCGCGATCTTCACCCGGCCCAACTTCGACGAGCCGCCCGCGCCCGCCACCACCGCAGCGGCCGACACCGGCCTGCGCACCGGCAACGGCGGCCAGCCGAGCGCCGGGTCGGTGCCGGCCGCCCCGCCGGCCCGACCGAAACTGCCGACCCGTACCCCGGGCGGCACCGACGGCACAGCCACCCTGGGCGACGGTCCCGGCGCCACAATGGACGGGTTCGGGACACGTCCGTCGGCGCCACCGACGTACGCCCCGCCCCCGGCCGCCCCGCCGGCGCCCGCCCCCGACCCGGCAGCATGGCGTACGGCGGCCGACGAGGGCTGGTCCCGGGCCAGCCGGGCTGCCGAGCCGGCTCCCGCCGGCACCACCCGCTCCGGGTTGCCCAAGCGGGTGCCGCAGCAACAGCTCGTGCCGGGTGGCATCGAACCGAAGAGCGGCCGGGACCGCAGCCGGCGGACCCCGGACGAAGTACGTGGTCTGCTGTCGGCCTACCACCGCGGTGTCCAGCGCGGCCGGACGGCCGGAACCGACCTGAACAGCACCTCGACCAAGGAGAGCCGATGAACAGGCCAGCTGCCATGCAGGACATGGGTTGGCTGCTCACCAACTTCGCCGACAGCGTGGCGGGCATCGCCCACGTGGTGGCGGTGTCCGCAGACGGGCTGTTGCTCGCGTCCTCCCGGGATCTGCCGGGGGACCGGGCCGACCAGCTCGCCGCGATCACCTCCGGGGTGGTGAGCCTGACCGAGGGCGCGGCCCGGATGTTCAGCGCGGGCGGGGTGTTGCAGACAGTCATCGAGATGGACAGCGGGTACCTCTTCCTGATGTCGATCAGCGACGGCTCCTCGATGGCCGTGCTGGCCGCGCGCAGCTGCGACGTGGGCCAGGTGGGCTACGAGATGGCGCTGCTGGTCGAGCGGGTGGGTGCCGCGCTGGTGCCGCTGCCGCGCGACGCGGTGCGCTCTTAGCACCGAAAGCCGGCGCTCGTTCCGAGCGCCGGACCAGGGACGAGAGGCGGCACAGTCCGGCTCAGCACGGAACGAGGAGGTGATCGGGAATGGACCAACGACGCGCTGACCCGCGCGGCGCGCTGGTGCGTCCGTACGCGGTCACCCGTGGTCGTACCGAGCCACGGCAGGACATCGCCCTCGAGGCCGTCCTGACCGCCTCTCCCACCCAGGTCGCCGAGTCCCGCTTCGCCGGGCACGACAAGCACCGCATCGCCACGGTCTGTGAGGGCCGAGCACAGTCGCTGGCGGAGATCGCCGCGTATACCCGGATGCCGCTGGGCGTCGCCCGGGTGTTGGTCGCCGACATGGTGGCCGAGAGCCTGCTGACGTTACACACTGCTGCTCCCGCCGAGGGGTTCGAGGAGCGGATGGAACTGCTTGGAAGGGTGCTAAGTGGACTTCGCAGGCTATGACCCCGCAGGGGGGCGGCCGGGCCGGGGAATCGTCTCCGCGAAGATCGTCGTCGCGGGCGGCTTCGGCGTCGGTAAGACGACACTGGTCGGGGCGATCTCCGAGATCACACCGCTGACAACCGAGGCGTTGATGACCGCGGCGGGTGTCGGCATCGACGACCCGTCCAAGGTGCCGGGCAAGGAGACCACAACGGTCGCCATGGACTTCGGCCGTATCACCATGGCCCAGGACCTGATCCTGTACCTCTTCGGTACACCGGGTCAGACCCGGTTCTGGTTCATGTGGGACGAGATCATCCGTGGGGCGGTGGGTGCCGCCGTGCTGGTGGACACCCGCCGGATCACCGACGCCTTCGCCCCGCTGGACTACTTCGAGAACCGCAACCTGCCGTACGTGGTGGCGCTGAACAAGTTCGACGGCGCACCGCAGTACGAGGCCGAGGAGGTCCGCGAAGCGCTGGCCATCTCGCCGCAGGTGCCGCTGGTGATGACCGACGCCCGGCAGCGGGACTCGGTCAAGCAGGTGCTGGTGACGGTGGTCGAGCACGCCATGCTCCGGCTCCAGTCCGAGCACGGGCGGGGCTTCCCGACGCCGGTCGGCTGAACCGTCGCGTCACGGCCGGCTCGCGACGGCCGGCCGTGACGCGTTCAGTCGATCCGCAGCCGGTAGCCGCGCTTCACCACGGTCTGCACCACGCGGGGCGCGCGCAGGCCGGCCCGGAGCCGGGCGACGGCCATCTCGACGGCGTGCTCGTCCGCGCCCCGGGGCAGGGTCCTCAGCAACGCCGTGCGCGACAACACCCGACCTGGGGTCTGGGCCAGCGCCCGCAGCACCGCCATCGGCGCGGGCGCGAGCGGCCGCAGCTCGCCGTCGATCACCGCGGCGTGCCCGCGCAACGTGAGCAGATGCCCGCCGGCCTTGAACGTCACGGTCCGGCGGGGCAGCTCATCGACGATGGTCCGCACCAGTGCGCCCAACCGGGCCCGGCCGGGCGCGCTCACCGGCACCCCGTGCCGCAGCAGCGGCTCGGCGGTCACCGCCCCGACGCAGCTGGCCAGCACGTCGCCGCGCAACGCCGACAGCACCGCCTCGGTACGGTCGCCGGCGGCCCGCAGCAACGCCTCGGCCGCCGGCGCCGAGGTGAACGTCACCGCGTCCACCAGCCGACCGGCGATCAGGTCGATCAGCCGGTGCAGCGGCGCCGAATCGGTCGGCGGCGCCCAGCGGTAGACCGGCACCTCGATGACCGTGGCGCCCGCCGCCTCCAACGCGAGCGTGCACTCGGGCTGCCGCTCGCCGTGCAGCTGCATGGCGATGACCTGCCCGGCGACGCCACGTCGGCGCAGGTGGTCGACCACCTCGTCGCAGCTCTCCGAGGCGGGTGACCACTGGTCGTGCAGCCCGGCCGCCCGGATCGCGCCGCGAGCCTTCGGGCCGCGCGCCACCACGTACGAGCTGGCCAGCACCGAGCGCAGTGGCTCGGCCAGCCCCCAGCCCTCGGCCGCCTCCAACCAGCCGCGCATGCCGATGCCGGTGTTGGCCATCAGGATGTCCGGCGGCTGGTCGAGGCAGGCGCGGGTCGCCTCGCGCAGCTCGGTGTCGTCGGACAGCGGCACGATCCGCAGCGCCGGGGCGAGCACCACCCGGGCGCCCCGCCGTTCGAGCAGCGCGGCCAACTCGTCGCGCCGCCGGTCGGCGGTCACCCCGATGGTGAAGCCCGCCAGTTCTTCGCGCATCAACCCTCCGGTCGCAGCCGCACCTCGACCAGCCCGTTCCGGCACCGTGCGTCGTGCCGAGCCACCGCCACCCCGGGCAGGTCGAGACAGTGCCCGCTGCGCAGGTCGTACACCTGCTTGTGCAGCGGTGACGCGACGGTCGGCGCTCCGTCGCGGCTGCCGACGATGCCCCGGGACAGCACGTACGCCCCGGAGACCGGATCGCGGTTGTCGATCGCGAACAGCTCGTCGGCGGTCCGGAAGAGAGCGATCTGCACCCCGTCGACCAGGGCGGCGACGCCCCGGTCCGGCTCCAACCGGTCGAGCGGGCAGACGGTGGTCCAGGTCAGCGTGAGGGTCTGGGTCATCGCCGTACCTCCGGTAGGCCGAGGGTGACCGGTTGCCGACGGTGACCGTTGGTCGGCTCGGATCCGGTCGGGGACTGGTCGCGTACGGGAACCGGCTGGCCGCGTTCCCGGATGAAGGTGATCGACGGGTCGGGTACGTCGGGGGCGTTGACGAAGGAGGTGTAGCGGCGCAGCCGATCCGGGTCGTCCAGGACGTCGCGCCACTCGTCGGAGTACGACGAGACGTGTCGGGCCATCGCCGCGTCGAGGTCCTCGCAGAGCCCGAGCGAGTCGTCCACGATCACCGAGCGCAGGTGGTCCAGGCCACCGTCCATCGCCTCGATCCAGCCGGCGGTGCGTTGCAGCCGGTCGGCGGTACGGATGTAGTAGACGAGGAACCTGTCGATGAGCCTGATCAGGGCGTCAGTGGTCAGGTCGGTGGCGAACAGGTCGGCGTGCCGGGGTCGGAAACCGCCGTTGCCGCCGACGTAGAGATTCCAGCCGGTCTCGGTGGCGATGATGCCGAAGTCCTTGCTGCGTGCCTCCGCGCACTCCCGGGCGCAACCGGAGACCGCCGACTTCAACTTGTGCGGAGCACGCAGCCCGCGATAGCGCAGCTCCAGCGCGACGGCCAGCCCCACCGAGTCCTGCACCCCGTACCGGCACCAGGTCTCGCCCACGCACGACTTCACGGTGCGCAGCGCCTTGCCGTACGCGTGCCCGGACTCGAAGCCGGCGTCGACCAGCCGCCGCCAGATCTGCGGCAGCTGCTCCACCCGCGCCCCGAACAGGTCGATCCGCTGCCCGCCGGTGATCTTCGTGTAGAGCTGGAAGTCCCGGGCGACCTCGCCGATCACGATCAGCTTCTCCGGGGTGATCTCGCCGCCCGGTATCCGGGGCACCACCGAGTAGCTGCCGTCGCGTTGCAGGTTGGCCAGGAAGTGGTCGTTGGTGTCCTGCAACGACGCCTGTTCGCCGTCGAGCACGTGCCCGCTGCCCAGCGAGGCGAGGATGGACGCCACCACCGGTTTGCAGATGTCGCAGCCGCGGCCCCGACCGTGCTCGGCGACCAGCCGGGAGAAGGTGCGGATGCCGCGGACGCGGACGATCTCGAACAGCTCCCGCCGGCTGACGTCGAAGTGCTCGCAGAGCGCGCTGGACTGCGCCACCCCGGCCGCGTCCAGGAGCTGCTTCAGCATCGGCACGCAGGAGCCGCAGCTGGTGCCGGCCCGGGTGCACGCCTTCAACGCCGGTACGTCCGCGCAACCGTCGGCGATGGCGGCGTCCACGTCGCCCCGGGTAACCGCGTTGCAGGAGCAGACCTGCGCGGCGGCGGGCAGCGCCCCGGCGTCCGCGCCGCCGCCGTCCGGGGCGAGCAGCGCCAACGGCGCGGCCGGCAGCGGGCCGCCCACGCTGGCCCGCAGCGTCGGGTACGAGCTGGCGTCACCCACCAGCACCCCGCCGAGCAGTGTGTGCGCGTCGTCGGAGAGGACCAGCTTCGCGTAGACCCGGGTGGCCGGGTCGGTGAACGTGACGTCCAGGCAGCCCTCGGTCGCGCCGTGGGCGTCGCCGAACGAGGCCACGTCGACCCCGAGCAGCTTGAGTTTGGTGGCGGTGTCCGCGCCGGGGAAGGTCGCCGCGCCGCCGACCAGCCGATCGGCCACCACCTCGGCCGTCGCATACCCCGGCGCGACCAGACCGTGGCAGGTGCCGTCGACCGCCGCGCACTCTCCGACGGCCCAGATCCGCTCGTCGGCGGTACGACAGGTCGCGTCGACCAGCACCCCGCCGCGCGGGCCCAGCGGCAGACCGGCGTCCCGGGCCAACTGGTCCCGGGGCCGGATGCCGGCGGCCACCACCACCAGCTCGGCGTCGAGGGCGGTGCCGTCGGACAGTTCCAGGGCCGCGACGCCTCCGTCCGGGCCGGGCCGGATCGCTGTGGTCGCCACCCCGAGATGGGTCCGTACGCCCAGTTCGTCGACGTAGCGGCGGAGCATCGCGCCGCCGGCCTGGTCCACCTGCACCGGCATCAGCCGGGGCGCGAACTCGACCACGTCGGTGCTCAGGCCGAGCAGTCGCAGGGCATTGGCGGCCTCCAGGCCGAGCAGCCCACCACCGATCACCGCGCCGACCCGTCGACCCCGCGCGTACGCCCGGATCGCCGCCAGGTCGTCCAGGGTCCGGTAGACGAAGACCCCGGGCAGCTCCGTGCCGGCCACCGGCGGCACGAACGCGTACGACCCGGTGGCGAGCACCAGCGCGTCGTAGCGGTATTCGCCGACGGCGGTGGTCACCACCTGGCGGTCCCGGTCGACGGCGGTGGCGGGCTCGCCGAGGCGCAGCCGCACCCCGTCGTGTGGGGTGTGCAGGTTGAGTTCGCTCTCACTGACCCCGTCGAAGTACGCCGAGAGCCGCACCCGGTCGTACGCCGGGCGCTCCTCCTCGGCCAGCACCGTGACCTGCCAGTCGCCCTGTGGGTCACGGGCGCGCAGCGCGTCCACGAAACGCTGCCCGACCATGCCGTTGCCGATGACGACCAGTTCGCCGCCGCTCATCGCGTCACCTCCACCGATTCCGCCTGGCTCAGCCAGTCGACGATGCCGCTCACCGCGTCCCGGCATCCGCCGCATCCGCCGCATCCGGTGCCGGCTCGGGTCGCGGCCACCACCGCATCGACGGTTCGGGCGCCGGAGCGCCAGCTTCTGACCAGTGCGCCCTTGCTCACCGTGTTGCACTGACAGACCGTTGCCGCGTCCGGCATCAGCGCCGGTGAGGCGGCCGGCGTCGCGCCGACCGTGCCGAGCGCCCGGCCGAGCAGCAGCGCCCGGCGGTCACTCGGCACCGGCTGGGCACGGTCGAAGAGTTGGATCACCGTGCCGACCGCCGGGTTGTCGCCGAGCAGGATCGCGCCGATCAGCCGCTCGTCCCGGATCCGCAACCGGGCGTAGGTGCCCCGGGTCGGGTCGGCGAACGTCAACTCCTCGCCCGGTCCGCCACTGGCCGCGTCACCCATCGAGGCCAGGTCGATCCCGGCGGCCTTCAGCCGGGTCACCACCGGCCGGGGCCGGTACCGGGCCAGTGGGTCCGTGCCGCTCAGCACGTCCGCGAGCACCCGGGCCTGGGCCCAGGCGGGCGCGACCAGCCCGGTGAGCACGCCGTCGTGCTCGGCGCAGTCGCCGATCGCCGAGATGGACCGGTCGCTGGTGCGCAGCCGGTCGTCCACCACCACGCCGCGCCGCACGGTCAGGCCGGCGGCCTGCGCGAGCGTGGTGTCCGGGCGTACGCCACAGGAGAGCACCAGCAGGTCGGCGCGGAGCGTCCGGCCGTCGGCGAGGTCGAGGCGGACGCCGCTGGCGTCCGCGACCACGCCGGTCGCCGAAACCCCCAGTTGGACGGTGACGCCGAAACCGGCGAGCGTGCCCGCGAGCACCGCGCCGGCGGTCGGGTCCAGTTGCCGTTCCATCAGGTGTTCTCTCGGGTGCACGACAGTGGTGGCCAGCCCTCGGGTGGCCAGCCCTCGGGCGGCTTCCAGGCCGAGCAACCCGCCGCCGAGCACCAGCGCGCTGCGAGCGCCGTCCGCCGCGGCGAGGATCCGCCGGCAGTCGTCCAGGGTCCGGAAGGGCACCACCCGCTCCGGCAGGTTCGCCGGGTCGAGGCCGGGTAGTGGCGGCACCACCGCACGGGCGCCGGTGGCGAGCACCAGGTGGTCGTATCCGATGCGTTCGCCGTCGTCGGTGCGGACCTCCCGGGCGGACCTGTCGACGGCGGTCACCGGTACGCCGCTGCGCAGGTCGACGCCGTGCCCGGCGGCTTCGGTCAGCTCCACGTCCGGCTCGTCGATCCGGCCGGCCAGCAGGGTGGAGAGCAGGATCCGGTTGTACGCGCGGTGCGGCTCGGCCCCGAGCACTGTGACCTTCCGGTCTCCCTCCCGGGCGTGCAGCTCACCGGCGAGGCGTGCGCCCGCCATCCCGTTGCCGACGATGACCACCCGCGCGGTCATGCCTTCTCCACCCGGACCGCGCAGATCTTGAACTCGGGCATCCCGGAGATCGGGTCCACCGCGTCGTTCGTCACCGAGTTGGCGCGTCCCGCCCCCGCGTAGTGGAACGGGGCGAACACGGTGTCGGGTCGGATCCCGGCGCTGAGCCGGGCCGGCGCGCGGAACTCACCTCGGCGCGAGGTGACCCGCACCGGGTCGCCGTCGTCGATGCCCAGCCGGGTGGCCAGGTCGGGGTGCAGTTCGACGAACGCCTCCGGGGCGGCGCGGCGGAGCGCCGCGACCCGCCGGGTCTGGGTGCCCGACTGGTACTGCGCCAGCACCCGACCGGTGGTGAAGTGCAGCGGGTACGTGGCGCAGACCTCCTCGGCGGCCGGCCGATGGTCGACGGGGTGGAAGTGGGCCCGGCCGTCCGGGGTGGCGAACCTCTTGGCGAAGAGTCGGGGCGTGTCCGGCCCGTCCTCGGTCGCACACGGCCAGTAGACCCCGTCGTCGGCGTCGATCCGGTCCCAGCTGATGCCGGCGTAGTCGGCGGCCCCGCCGGCGGACGCGCGGCGCAGCTCGGCGAAGACGACAGCCGGGTCGGCCGGGAACCGAGCCGCCGCCACGGCTTCCGGTCGCGTGTCGGCCAACGCCACGCCGGCCGGTCCGGGGATCGCTGGTGCGGCGTCCGCTGGTGCGGTGGGTGCCTCGGCGGCTGCCAGCCGCGCCGCCAGGCCGGAGATGATGGCGAGGTCGGTGCGGACGCCCGGCGGGGGCGGCCGTAGCGCGCGCCGACGCAGCACCCGACCTTCCAGGTTGGTCATGGTGCCGTCCTCCTCGGCCCACTGCGCGGTGGGCAGCACCACGTCCGCCAGCGCGGCCGTCTCGGAGAGCAGGAGGTCCGCGACGACAAGCAGGTCGAGGTCGCGCAGCCGGCCCTCGATGCGGGCCGCCCGGGGTGCCGACACCACCGGGTTCGACCCGAACACCAGCAACGCGCGCGGGCCACCAGGGGTGCCGAGCGAGTCGAGCAGTTTGTAGGCGGGCACTCCCGGGCCGGGCAGTTCGTCGGCCGGCACGCCCCAGACCCCGGCCACGTGCTCGCGGGCCGCCGGGTCGTCGATCCGCCGGTAACCGGGGAGCTGGTCGGCCTTCTGCCCGTGCTCCCGCCCGCCCTGGCCGTTGCCCTGGCCGGTGAGGCAGCCGTACCCCGAACCGTCGCGGCCGGGCAGACCGAGGGCGAGAGCGAGATTGACGTACGCGGTGACGGTGTCCACCCCCTTGGCGTGCTGCTCGGCGCCGCGCGCAGTCAGGATGATCACGCGACCGCCGGTGCCCAGCGCTCGGGCGGTCGCCTCCAGGTCGGCCACCGGCACCCCGGACAGCTGTTCCGCGCGGGCCGGCCACCAGGCGGCGACGCCTCGGCGGACCGCGTCGAATCCGGTGGTGCGGTCGGCCACGTAGGCCCGGTCGACCCAACCTTCGGTGAGAGCGATGTGCAGCAGCGCGTTGGCCACCGCGAGGTCGGTGCCGGGTAGCGGTTGCAGGTGCAGGTCAGCCTGGCGGGCGGTGGCGGTGACCCGGGGGTCGACGACGATCAGTTTCCCGCCGTTGCGGCGCTGCTCGGTGAGCCAGCGCACCAGCGGCGGCATGGTCTCCGCCGGGTTCGCTCCGACCAGCAGCAGGGTGTCGGCCCGACCCAGGTCGGCGAGGGGGAACGGCAGCCCGCGGTCGATGCCGAAGGCCCGCATCCCGGCGGCTGCCGCCGAGGACATGCAGAACCGTCCGTTGTAGTCGATGTGCCTGGTACGCAGCCCGATTCGGGCGAACTTCCCCAAGGCGTACGCCTTCTCGTTGGTCAGGCCACCACCGCCGAAGACCGCGACCGCGTCCCGGCCGGCGTCGTCCTGAACGGCGCGGATGCCGGCGACCACCCGGTCGAGTGCGGTGTCCCAGCTCGCCGGGTGCAGTTCGCCGGTGGCCGCGTCGCGCACCAGCGGAGTGGTCAGCCGATCCGGGTGGTCGAGTAGTTCGGCGGCGGTCCACCCCTTCTGGCAGAGCCCGCCCCGGTTGGTGGGGAACTGGCGCGGGTGGACCGTCACACCGGTGTCGTCAGCGCGCAGTGTCATCCCGCACTGAAGTGCGCAGTACGGGCAGTGCGTCGCCACTTCCCGGGGCGTCAGCCCCGGTGGAGTCGCCGACCGTGCACCGTCTGTCATGTCGGGAAAGCGTGCCGCCGGGCGGTTTCCGGTCCGGGTCCCTTCTGTTTCGGTCCTGTCAAGTGGGGCTCACACCGCACAGGGGGAGCGAGCGCGTTGGAGGGTGCGGGTCGGAGCCTGTGGAGCTGAATCGCTGACGACATCGGTGGTCGATTCGTTTGCGACATCAGCTCCACAGCGACAGCGGACTCCACCTCGCGGGGCGGTCAGCGCAGGTCGGCGCGGTGTGGTCGCCGGGTCACTGCCAGCCAGCCCAGGAACCGGGGCGTGAAGTGCTCGTGGGTCGGGGTGAACGCCCACCGAGTACAGGTCGTGAACCGCGTCCTGCATGTTGGCCGCCAGGTAGAACGCCAGGGCGATCGAATGGCCGTAGAACTCGGTCGCGAAGGTGAGGCTGAGCCGGCGCACACGGCCAGGGCGCCGCGCAGTTACGGCAGAGCCACGACGGTCGCATCGGATGGTGCGGACGAGGGCGGCGGCTCATCCGACCCTCACCGGACCGCGCCTGACGGGCGTGCGGGTGGTCGGGCGACGGGCCGGCGGGGCGGGCGAGCCCGGCCAGATCAGGCCCGCGGCGTCGGCTTCGGCTCGGGTCCCGGCTCGGGCGGCTCATCCGGCACGGCGCTCTCTCCCCTGGTCGTCACTGTGGGAAGGGGCCGCCCCGGTGGTGCTCACCCGTCGAGATCTTGGACAGTTTCCGTCACGTCATGACGGAAACTGTCCAAGATCTGCGGCAGGCCATGGCCGAAGCTGGTGAGACAGCCGAAAGTCTTGCAGCTCAGACGGGCGTAGATCCGAAAACGGCGGCGCGGTGGATAAGCCCGGGACGCGTGCCGCAGCCCCGTCGGCGCGCAAAGCTGGCCGCGCTCCTCGGGAGGGACGTTGGGGACCTCTGGCCGGATGTCCTCAAACGGCGCGAGCCGCAATGGCTACGTGAGTGGGTCGACTGGGAACGCGAAGCCCTTGCGATTCGGTGGTTCGAGCACACCTGGGTGCCCGGCCTTTTGCAGACGGACGCGTATGCGCGGGCGACGTTGGCGGGCGAAGCGTTGACGCCCGACGAGGTTGGCGACGTGGTCGCCTCTCGCATCGACCGCCAGGCCATTCTCCGCCGCGAACGTCCACCCCTCCTGGTCGCAGTCGTCCACGAACTGGTCCTGTGCCAATCGGCGTATGGCGACCGGGCACTGATGCGGGAGCAGGTCGCCCACCTTGTGCAGTGCGCGGCACTGCCCGCTGTTCAGGTGCTCGTGGTGCCGCGAGACGTCGGGATGTATCCGGGCCTTGGTGGGGGGTTCATCGTGGCCGAGTTGCCCGACGGCGGCCAGGTCGCACATATCGACAGCCAGGTGCGGGCGCAGATCCTTAATGGAGCTGCGGACGTTGCTACGCTCAATCACAGGTGGGAACGCATCAGAAGTGAGGCTCTTTCCCGTCAACAGTCCCTCGACCTGATCAGGAAAGCAGCGGGATCATGGACCTGACCGGCGCGCAGTGGCGTAAGAGCACGAAGAGCGGAAACAACGGCGGCTCGTGCGTCGAGGTTGCTGACAACCTTGCCGGCGTTGTGCTCGTCCGCGACACCAAAGACCGCGACGGCGGGACGCTGACCTTCGGGCCGGCGGCATGGGCCGGCTTCGTCGACCTGGCGAAGGCGATCGGCCCCGTCGGCTGACCCAACGCAGCATCAACTGCCCCCGGTGTCCTGGAAGTCCCACGGAACCGGGGGCCCTTTCGTGCGTCCAGGATGAGGACCGCTCACCCCCGCAGCGCTTATAATATGGGAAAACTGTCTCAAAGTTTGGGAGATGGCGATGAGCGTGACGGACGTGTTCGACGCCGTGGCCGGCACGTACGACGAGGCGCGCAGGCGGCTGGTGCCGTGCTTCGACAGCTTCTACGGCACCGCCGTCCAGGTGGCCGCGCCGCCGTTGCGGTCCGCGCTCGCCGCCGGGCGTACCCCGCAGGTTCTGGACCTGGGCGCGGGCACCGGCCTGCTCTCGTTGCTGCTCGCCTCGGCGGTGCCCGGAGTCCGGCTGACCCTGGTGGACGGAGCGCCGGCGATGCTCGCCCGCGCCACCGACCAGTTGGACGCGCGGTCCGTGCCGCACCGAACGGTCCACGCCGACCTGGCCGACGAACTGCCGCCGGGCCGGTACGACGCGGTGGTCAGCGCGCTGGCGATCCACCACCTCGACGACGCCGGCAAGCGCGCGCTCTACCGGCGGGCCGCCGCCGCGCTGGCACCGGGTGGGGTGTTCGTCAACGCCGAGCAGGTGGCCGGCCCGACGCCGGAACTGGACCGGCGCTACGACGAGGTGTGGATGCAACGGATCACCGAGTTGGGTGCGTCCCCCGACGAGATCGCTGCTTCCCGGGAGCGGATGCGCCACGACCGCCCGGCGACAGTGGCCGACCAGTGTCGGTGGCTCGCCGAGGCGGGCCTGGTCGACGTCGACTGCTACTTCAAGGAGTGGCGCTTCGCGGTGTTCGGCGGCCGGGCCGGGTGAACCCGACGGAATGTGCGTTTCGCCGCCGGGGGACGAGCCGGTGAGCGCAGGGATGACTGTCGGTCATACCTGTGGGTAATCTGCTCGGCATGACTGCCAAGGTGACTCTCTCGTTCACGGACGAGACCATCGAGGAGGCGCGGCGGTTCGCCAAGCGCGAAGGGTTGTCGCTCTCCGCATGGATGGACCAGGCCGCCCGGGAGAAGGCGCTGCGCGAGGTCTTCACCGCGCACGCCGCCGCCGTGGGCCGCGCCAGCCTGGATCTGGAGTCTGCCGCGCTCGCCGACGCCCGCGAGGTGGGCATGGTCAACGACCTGTTCTCCGGCGGACGGCCGCGTGCTGCGTAGGGGTGAGATCTGGCGCATCGAAGGCGCCCGGGAACGCCTCGGCCTCGTGATCAGCTCGGACGTCTACAACTCCACCGACGTGCCCATCGTGATCGTGGTCGAGGTGGTCGAGGAATCGCTCCTGCGGGACTCGCCGCTCGCCGTGTCGATGGGCCGGTACGTGGTGATGCCCGACCGGATCTCCTCGCCCATGAAGAAGTGGTTCACCGCGTGCGTGGACGTCGCCGACACCGACACCATGCTCCGGGTCGGTCGCGCGCTGCGCATCCTTCAGCAGCTCTGACCGGAAGGACAACTCTGCGCACGCCGCCCCCGGTGGCGTGCTCACCATCGCCGCCGGCCGGTGGTGCGATCCCCGTTTCCGGCCCGACCCGCTACGGGCACTGCCAGGTAACCGGTCGTTCCTAGCGTTTCTGCTCGTCACATCGACGAGGAGGAGCCGCCGTGAGCACGCTCACCAGCACCGCAGTCACCGCCGAGCCGCCCGCCGTCACCGGTCGTCGGCAGCCGCTGCACGACTGGCGCCCCGAGGACCCGGACTTCTGGCAGGCCACCGGCGCGCCGATCGCCCGGCGCAACCTCTGGGTCTCCATCTTCGCGGAGCACGTCGGCTTCTCGGTGTGGAGTCTCTGGTCGGTCACCGTGCTCTTCCTCGGCCCCGCGTACGGCATCGATCCGGCCGGGAAATTCCTGCTCACCGCCGTGCCGGCCGCCCTGGGCGCGGTGCTGCGGCTTCCGTACACGCTGGCGGTGGCCCGCTTCGGCGGACGCCGCTGGACGATCATCAGCGCACTGCTGTTGCTGGTGCCCGCGGTCCCGATGACGGTGCTGCTGGAACCCGGGGTGTCCTACACCACCCTGATGGTGCTCGCCTGCCTCACCGGGGTCGGCGGCGGCAACTTCGCCTCCTCGATGGCGAACATCAACCTGTTCTACCCACAGCGGCTCAAGGGACGGGCGCTCGGGCTCAACGCCGGTGGCGGCAACCTGGGCGTACCCGCCGTGCAGCTCGTCGGCCTGGCCGTCCTCGCCACCGCTGGTGCCGCGTACCCCCGGTTGGTGCCGGCGGTCTACCTGCCGCTGATCGTGCTGGCCGCGCTGGCGGCGGCCCGCTGGTTGGACACCGTGCCCGGGGCGCGCAACGAGCCGGGCGCGTTGCGGGAGGCGGCCCGCGACCCGCACACCTGGGTGATGTCGCTGCTCTACATCGGCACCTTCGGCTCGTTCATCGGCTTCGGTTTCGCCTTCGGGCAGGTGCTCCAGCTCCAGTTCGCCGAGCGGTTCCCGACTCCGGTCGACGCCGCCTGGCTGACGTTCCTGGGCCCGCTGGTCGGCTCGCTGATCCGCCCGTTGGGTGGGCACCTCGCCGACCGCCTGGGCGGGGCACGGGTGACCTTCTGGAACTTCGTGGCGATGGCGGCCGGCGCGAGCACAGTGCTGTACGCGGCCCGGGAGCGTTCGTTCGGGCTCTACCTCGCGGGGTTCCTCGCCCTCTTCGTCTTCTCCGGCGTCGGCAACGGCTCCACGTACAAGATGATTCCGGCGATCTTCCGGGCTCGGTCGGCGGACTCGGTGGCCACGGGTCAGCGTGATCCGGAGGCCGCCGCGCGGTGGGCGCGGCGGATGACCGGCGCGTTGATCGGCATCGCGGGTGCGATCGGCGCCTTCGGCGGGGTGCTGGTCAACATCGCGTTCCGCCAGTCGTTCCTCAGCTCGGGCAACGCCGACGCCGCCTACCTGGCCTTCATCGGCTGGTACGCGGTGTGCTTCGCGGTCACCTGGGTGGTCTACCGCCATCCGAGGGCGGGTCGACTCGCCAACGTGTGAGCTGAGTCACCATCGGCGCGTCGCCGCGCAGCACCGCACCCCCGTTTTGACCTGCGGACGGGGCGCCGGGTATCGTTGCCTGCTGTTGTACGACATCCAGAGGCGTGCCCCATCAGGTACGCTTGGTCGTTCGTGCGCGCTGGTCCGGCCTGCAAGATCTGGTCACCTCGGCGCGCGACCCCAGACCGACGACGAGACAAGGTAGACCTGTGCGTACGTACAGCCCGAAGCCGGGTGAGATCGAGCGTCAGTGGCACGTCATCGACGCCTCTGATGTCGTGCTGGGCCGCCTGGCCACCCACGCCGCCACGTTGCTGCGTGGTAAGCACAAGCCGACTTTCGCGCCGCACGTCGACACGGGCGACTTTGTCGTCATCGTGAACGCGGGCAAGGTTGCGTTGACCGGCAACAAGCGCCAGACCAAGGTCGCTTACCGCCACTCCGGTTACCCGGGTGGTCTGAAGCAGATCGGCTACGACGAGCTGCTGACCAAGCGTCCCGAGCGGGCCATCGAGCTGGCTGTGAAGGGGATGCTCCCGCACAACAAGCTCGGCCGTCAGCTGATCAAGAAGCTGAAGGTCTACGCCGGTGCCGAGCACCCGCACCTCGCGCAGCAGCCGGTGCCGTTCGAGATCAAGCAGATCGCGCAGTGAGCGCGGGCGAAGGAAGCAGCATGACCGACATCATCGAGACCGAGGTCGCCCCGGAAGCCCCCGAGGCCACCGAGGCGCCGGCGCCCGTTGCCCGCGCGCCTCGTGGTGACCGGCCGATCCAGACCGTGGGCCGCCGCAAGGAGGCCATCGTCCGGGTCCGCATCGTCCCGGGCACCGGCAAGATCACCTGCAACGGCCAGGACCTCGAGGCCTACTTCCCGAGCAAGGTGCACCAGCAGCTCATCAAGGACCCGCTGGTCACCGCCGAGAAGCTCGAGCAGTTCGACGTGATCGCCAACCTGCGTGGCGGCGGCACCACCGGCCAGGCCGGTGCGCTCCGACTGGGCATCGCCCGCGCGTTGATCATCAACGAGCCGGACGACCGCCCGGCCCTCAAGAAGGCCGGCTTCCTCACCCGCGACGCCCGGGTCAAGGAGAGCAAGAAGTACGGCCTCAAGAAGGCCCGTAAGGCTCCCCAGTACTCGAAGCGCTGATCTTTCCCAGCGCGTTGTACTTCTGACGGACGGCCGGTCCGCCTCCCCCTCGTCGGGGGGAGGTGGGTCGGCCGTTCCGCTTTCTCCTCACTGGCAGTGCACTTTCGGAGGTTGGCGGGTATGGGTCGGTTGTTCGGCACGGACGGCGTACGCGGGCGGGCGAACGCGGATCTCACCCCGGAATTGGCGCTGGCGCTCGCGGTGGCCGCCGCGCACACACTCGCCGAGACGGACCGCAGTCATCCGCCGCTCGCCGTCGTCGGTCGCGACACCCGCGCCAGCGGCGAGATGCTGGAGGCCGCCGTGGTCGCCGGGCTGACCAGCGCCGGTGCCAACGTGGTGCGGGTCGGCGTGCTGCCCACCCCGGCGGTGGCGTTCCTCACCGCCGAGGCCAAGGCCGATCTGGGTGTGATGCTCTCCGCGTCGCACAACCCGATGCCGGACAACGGCATCAAGCTCTTCGCCGCCGGCGGGCACAAGTTGCCCGACGAGATCGAGATGCAGATCGAGGCGGCCGTCGAGACGAACGCCACCACCGCCTGGGACCGGCCGGTCGGTGCCGGCGTCGGCCGTGTGCACGACCTGCTCGACGGTGCCGACCACTACGTCCAGCACCTGGTGGGCACCGTTCCGCACCGGCTGGAGGGGATCAAGGTCGTGGTCGACTGCGCCAACGGCGCAGCCGCCGAGGTCGCCCCCGTCGCCTACCGGGAAGCCGGCGCGGAGGTCATCGCCATCCACGCGGAGCCCGACGGGCTGAACATCAACGACGACTGTGGCTCCAACCACATCGAGGCGCTACGCGCCGCCGTGGTCGAGCACGGCGCTCACCTGGGCATCGCCCACGACGGCGACGCCGACCGCTGCCTGGCGGTCACCGCCGACGGCGACGAGGTGGACGGCGACCAGGTCATGGCGATCCTCGCGCTGGCCATGCGGGACGCCGGCACGCTCACCCAGGACACCCTGGTGGCCACCGTGATGAGCAACCTCGGGCTGCGGCTCGCGATGTCCGCGCAGGGCATCCGCCTGATCGAGACCAAGGTCGGTGACCGGTACGTACTGGAGGAGTTGCGCGCCTCCGGGCTGGCGCTCGGCGGTGAGCAGAGCGGCCACATCGTGATGCCCGCGCACGCCACCACCGGCGACGGCGTGCTGACCGGCCTGCACCTGATGGCTCGGATGGCGGCCACCGGCCAGTCCCTCGCCGAGTTGGCCTCGGTGGTCACCAAGCTGCCCCAGGTGCTGATCAACGTGCCGGTCGGCGACCGGACCGTCGGCGCTGCCGCACCCGCGGTACGCGCCGAGGTCGAGCGGGCCGAGGCTGAGCTGGGGGAGACCGGCCGGGTGCTGCTGCGCCCGTCGGGCACCGAGCCGTTGGTCCGGGTGATGGTCGAAGCGGCCACCGAGGCGACCGCCCGTGAGGTCGCCGAGCGGATCGCCGAGCTGGTCCGCACCGCGAGCCCGGTGGCCTAGCCCGAACGGACGCTGTGGAGCTGAACCGTCTACGGCATCAGCTCCACAGCCCTGGCCGGCCCCGCCTGATCAGCGAGTCAGGGCGTGCAGCCGGCTGACCGCCTCGGTCAGCACCTCCGGGCGCTTGCAGAAGGCGAACCTGACCAGCCGCCGGCCCGCGTCGACGTCGTCGTAGAAGACCTGGGTGGGCACCGCCACCACACCGCAGCGCTCCGGCAACGAGCGGCAGAACTCCACCCCGTCCCGGCCGCCGAGGGCGGTGATGTCGGCGGTGACGAAGTACGTCCCCTCCGAGTCGAGCACCTCGAAACCGGCGTCGGTCAGACCACCGACGAGCTGGTCCCGCCGTTGCTGGAGACCGTCCCGGAAGCCGGTGTAGTAGGCGTCCGGCAGGGCCAGCGCCACGGCCACCGCCGGTTGCAGCGGCGCGGCATTGACATAGGTGAGGAACTGCTTCACCCGGAGCAGCGCGGAGACCAGCGCCGCCGGGCCGCTCGCCCAGCCGACCTTCCACCCCGTGCAGGAGAACGTCTTGCCGGCCGACGAGATGCGCAGCGTCCGCTCCCGCATCCCGGGCAGGCTGGCCAGCGGCACGTGCGGGCTCGACGCGTCGGTGAAGACCAGGTGCTCGTACACCTCGTCGGTGACCGCGTACGCGCCGAACTCCTGACACAACTCGGCGACCTGCGCCAACTCGGCCGGGGTGAAGACCTTGCCGGTCGGGTTGTGCGGCGAGTTCAGCAGCACCAGCCGGGTACGCGGGCCGAACGCCGCACGCAGCGCCGCCGGGTCGAAGGCGTACCGGCCGTCGGCCGAGGGGCGCAACGTCACCGGCCGGCGGACCGCGCCGGCCAACGCGATCGAGGCGGCGTACGAGTCGTAGTACGGCTCGAAGCACACCACCTCGTCGCCCGGTTCGCAGAGCGCGAGGATGCTCGCCGCGACCGCCTCGGTCGCGCCCGCCGTGATCACGATCTCGCTGTCCGGGTCGTACGCCAGGTCGTAGAACCGCCGCTGATGCGCCGCGACAGCCGCGCGCAGGGCGGGGATCCCCGGACCGGGCGGGTACTGGTTCTGCCCGTTGCGCAGCGCCTCGGCGGCGGCGGCCAGCATCTCCGGCGGGCCGTCGGTGTCGGGAAAGCCCTGGCCGAGGTTGACCGCGCCGGTGCGTACGGCGAGGGCGGACATCTCGGCGAAGATCGTCGTGCCGAACGGCCGCATCCGGGCCACCAGCGGGTCGACATCGGTGCTCGTCGTCACCTGCGCCAGCCTACGGCCATACCCGGCTCGGACCCCAGCCTCACTCGGGCGTGCAACTGGTCGCCCAGTATCCGCGGATCTTCTTGACGACCGGCTTGCCGGCACCGGTGACCGTGACGGTGCAGTCGAGTGGTCTCTCACCCTCGTCGTCGGCCCATCTGGCCTCCACCATCACCCTGGTCTTGCCGTTGGTGCGGATGGTGGTGCTCCAGGGCAGTTTCTGGCCGTCGACGTGGATGAGATCGCTCTCGGCGTCGAAGTACGCCAGGTCGACGACACCCGACCCGCTGAGCTGATAGACCACCGTCACGGGTGCCGGTCCTGAGGTCGGTCGGGTGATCGGCTTCTTGCTGGGGGTGGGGGACGCGGTGGGCGCCTGCGGGACGGTGGGTCGCTCCGGGATGATCGGCCCGGTGGTGGGCTCCGTCCAGCCGTCGTCGTCGGGAACGCCCCACGGCTCCTCGGCGACCGGGTCCGGGTCTGTCTGGTCGAGCCACAGGCCGGCCACGCAGAGGCAGCCACACACCAGTAGGACGAGTGCCACGACGGCCGCGACGACGATCCCGACGATCCGCCCGCTGCTCGTGGTCGTCGTGCCGGGGCCCTGCGGATACCCGGGGTAGGCGTAGGGCGGCGGATAACCGGGCGGCGGCCAGCCGGTGCCGGGGGGCGGATAGCCGGGCGGCGGATAGCCGGGCGGCGGCCAGCCAGCGGTCTGCGGCTGCCCGTCGGGCATGGGCCACCCCGTCGGCGGTGCAGATCCGGCCGACGGCGGGCCTGCGGAGTCGGGCGACCACGGGAGCGTCTGCGGGTCGGGCGACCACGGCGTCGCGGACGGTTGTGGCGTCCACTGGGTGGCGGGCGGCGGCGTCCACGGCGCGGCCGGCGGGGGCGGCTCCCAGGGGGCCTGCGGGGCCCACGGCTGGCCTGGCACCAGCGGGTCGGGGGCCGAGAACGAAGCCGTGGACGGCGGTGCCGTCGGGTCCGGCGGAAGTGCGGGGGTAGCCGGGTCCGGAGCGGACGAGGGGGTCGGGTCGGGCGACGGCGCGTCGGACATGGCTGCTCCGGGCGGGAGTGGGTATGGGACGAACGGGCCGTGGACGGGAGCGCCAAACCCGCCGAGAGACTTCCGCACCCGAAGGCGTGTCGCAACCCCGCCCTGCGGAGCGGGGCGCGAGGGGGGCCTGTGACGCTCGTCCCGTTGCGGCCGCGTAGGCACTGATCGCTCAGATTCCGTGATTGATAACCCGACTTTCGAGCAACCAACGTGAGTGAAACTGGGTTAGGCTGCGGGCCATGTGTGGAATCGTGGGATACGCGGGCGCGCGCCCCGCACTCGGCATCGTCCTCGACGGGCTGCGGCGGCTGGAATACCGTGGCTACGACTCGGCCGGCGTCGCGATCGTCTGTGACGATCAGCTGCTGACCGAGAAGAAGGCCGGCAAGCTGGCCAACCTGGAGAAGGTGCTGTCCGAGCGGGCCGCCGACGACCCGACCTCCTGCGCGGCCAGCCCGATCGGCATCGGTGACGGCACCACCGGCATCGGGCACACCCGGTGGGCCACCCACGGCGGCCCGACCGACCGCAACGCCCACCCCCACGTCGCCCCCGACGGGCGGGTCGCGGTGATCCACAACGGCATCATCGAGAACTTCGCCAAGCTCCGCGCCGAGTTGGAGGCCGACGGGGTCCAGTTCACCAGCGACACCGACACCGAATGCGCCGCGCACCTGCTCGCCGCCGCGCTGGCCGACCTGCGCGCCGCCGGCCAGCCGGACAGCCCGCACCTGCTCGCCGCCGGCATGCGCGTGGTCTGCCAGCGCCTGGAGGGCGCGTTCACACTGCTCGCCGTGGACGCCGCCGTGCCCGGCGCGGTCGTCGGCGCCCGGCGCAACTCGCCGCTGGTGGTCGGCCGGGGCGACGGGGAAAACTACCTGGCCAGCGACGTGGCCGCGTTCATCGAGCACACCCGGGAAGCGGTCGAGCTCGGCCAGGACCAGATCGTGCTGATCACCGGCGACAGCATCGAGATCACCGACTTCGAGGGCCAGCCCGCCGCCGGCCAGGACTTCCACATCGACTGGGACTCCTCGGCCGCGGAGAAGGGCGGCTACGACTGGTTCATGCTCAAGGAGATCGAGGAGCAGCCGCAGGCCATCGCCGACACGCTGCTGGGCCGGCTCACCGAGAGCGGTGAGATCGCCCTCGACGAGGTCCGCCTCAGCGACCAGGATCTGCGCGACGTCGACAAGATCTTCATCGTGGCCTGCGGCACCGCGTACCACGCCGGCATGGTCGCCAAGTACGCCATCGAGCACTGGACCCGGATCCCGTGCGAGGTGGAGCTGGCCAGCGAGTTCCGCTACCGCGACCCGGTGCTCGACCGGTCCACGCTCATCGTGGTCATCTCGCAGTCCGGCGAGACCATGGACACCCTGATGGCGCTGCGCCACGCCAAGGAGCAGAAGGCCCGGGTGCTGGCGATCTGCAACACCAACGGCTCGACCATCCCTCGCGAGTCCGACGCTGTGCTCTACACCCACGGTGGGCCGGAGATCGCCGTCGCCTCCACCAAGGCGTTCCTCACCCAGGTCGTCGCCTGCTATCTCATCGGCCTGCACCTGGCCCAGGTGCGCGGCATCAAGTTCGCCGACGAGGTGGGCGCCGTGGTCGCGCAGTTGCAGGAGATCCCCGGCAAGCTGCGTGAGCTGCTCGACCGGATCGAGCCCGTCCGCGAACTGGCCCGGGAGCTGAAGTCCGAGCCGACGGTGCTGTTCATCGGCCGGCACGTCGGCTACCCGGTGGCCCTGGAAGGCGCGCTGAAGCTCAAGGAGTTGGCGTACATGCACGCCGAGGGCTTCGCCGCCGGTGAGCTGAAGCACGGCCCGATCGCCCTGATCGACAAGGGCACCCCGGTCATCTGCGTGGTGCCCTCGCCGGTGGGCCGGGGCATGCTGCACGACAAGGTCGTCTCCAACATCCAGGAGGTACGGGCGCGGGGCGCGCGGACCATTGTGATCGCGGAGGAGGGTGACGAGGCGGTCGTCCGGTACGCCGACCACCTGATCTACGTGCCGCGTACACCCACCCTGCTGGCCCCGCTCGTGACCACGGTCCCGTTGCAGGTGCTCGCCGCCGAGATCGCCGCCGCCCGGGGACACGACGTGGACCAGCCCCGCAACCTGGCCAAGTCGGTCACCGTCGAGTAGGCACCCCGCACGTCCGGAACCCCGGTCGCCGCGCCCCGCGGTGGCCGGGGTTTCGTCGTCACCGGCCCAGCACGACACGGGCCATCCCGTCCAGCGCCGGGTTTCCCGCCTCCCAGTAGCCGGTGTGCCCACCACGGCCGCTGGGGAGCACCCGCCCGCCGAAGCCCGGATCGGCCGGGTCGTGACCGAACCACAGCTCGTGCCCCGTCCGGCCGGGCCAACCCAGCACGGCGGCGAGTGGTGCCGCGCCGAACAGGGCCCGCCGGCCCAGCTCGTCCGGTGACCGGGCCGCCCGGATCACGTCGTCGGGGGCGCTGCTCGCCCAGACCTCCCCGGGCGGCACGCCCAACTCGGTGGCGTGCGACGCGCCGACACCGGGGGAGCCGACGAAGACCAGCGCGTCGGCGGCCAGACCGTGCTCCCGGGCGGCCACACCCACCACCAGCGACCCGTAGCTGTGCCCGAGCACCGTCTGCCGGGCCGGTGGCCCGTCGTGGCTGACACGCAGCCCCTCCTGGAAGCGGTGCAACGCCGGGCCGGCGTCCCGGGCCTGACCCGCCGAGGCGGCCTCGGTCAGCAGATCCGGCGCGTCGTAGTCCAACCAGAGCACCGCCGCGCTGCGCTCATCCGGGGCGAGCGCGGCGCACCGCTCCAGCACCCGGGCCGCCCTGCCCAGCTCGCCGGAGGCGTCGTCCAGGCCGGCCGTCATCCCCGGCACGTAGGTCAGCACCCGGTCGGCGTGGTCCGGGTCGCCGAGCGCCACCACCGCCCGGCCCTCACCCGCCGGATCCAGCCCGAGCAGGTACGCCCGCGGTGCCTCGCCGGCCGTCAGCCGGCCGACCAGCGCGTCCAGACCGGCCAGCCGCCCGGCCACCCCGCGCAACCGGATCAACGCGAGCGGCCCCGGCGGCACCTGGGACAGCAGCCGTCGCCGCTCGGCCAGCAACTCCGTACGCCAGGCATCGAGCCGTAACCGGTTGGACTGGTCCCGGGCGGCCACCGGCAGCCCGTCCAACCGGCCCACCAGGGCCGGCTCGCGAACGATCAGCCACCGTCGCTGCGCCGGCGTCAACCCGGACCACCAGGCGCCGGCCAGCGTGGGCGCCGCACCGAGGGCCGGTCGGCCCGGCGGGGGCGGGGACGCCCAACCGGTGCCGGCGGCCGTGGCCAGCTCAGCCAACCGGTCCGCGGCGACCCGGTCCGCAGCGGCTGCCCCGTCGAGCGCGGCCCGCAGGGCCGCGGCCACTCCAGCCGCGGCGACCCCGGCCCGTTCGGTAGATCGACACCGGGCCGGATCGACCCGCACCACACCCGAGCGGTCCACGAGCAGGCCGGCCGCATCGGCCTGGGCGACCGCCTGGGAGAGCCGCGCCTTCGCCACCGCCAGCCCACCGGCCAACTCCGCCAGCACCTGGTCGACCTCGATCAGCGCTGGTGCGATCGAGGCCAGCTCGTCACGCAGGCCGTTGAGGCGAGTGTCCGCCGCCGTGGCTGCCGTACCCGACCAACCGTCCCGCAACCGCCCGGTGGCCGCCCGCAGCTCGCCGAGGCGCCGATCGAGTGGCCTCGCCAACCCCGCCCACGCCACCCCCGCGGCCCGCCACGCACCAGGATCGACAGCCCACAGCTGTCGGTAACCGACGCTGCTCACCGAGGTAGGGAGGCGAACCGGCCGGCGGCCCGGTCGTCCACCGTCTCGTACGCGTCGGCCGCCGCCCGGACACCGCCGGAGGTCGCCGCGACCCGGTCACCCAGGCGGCAGAACCAGGCGTGCACGGCCGCCTCCAACCCGGCCAGCGCCGCGCCGGCCCGCCACTCGGGCGCCGCCACCGCCAGCCCGGGCAACCCCGCGAGGCCCAACGCCAACCGGTGCGCCTCGTCGTCGAGCAGGCCGGCGCCCGCCCGCAACTCCTCCGGCTGGACGGCGAACGGCTCGTCGGTCATGACCACACCCCCGTGGACGATCGGCATCGACGCGCTCACGCTAGGCACGCACCGGAGGCCGCGCGGTGCCCTGTGGACAGCCGACGTCGAGGCGTACCCCCGGGTGTCCACAGGCGTTGCCCAGCGCGAGCCCGACGGCTAATCTGCGGCCTCGACCGCCGGTAGGGTGGTCTGGTGATCGTCGCTGTCGGCATCGACGTGGTCCTGGTCGACCGGTTCGCCCGGGCCCTGGCACGGACGCCGCTGCTCGCCGACCGGCTCTTCACCGAGGCCGAGCGGCACACCCGCTCCGGCAGCCCGCGCTCGCCCGAGTCGCTCGCCGCCCGGTTCGCCGCCAAGGAGGCGGTGGCCAAGGCGCTCGGCGCCCCGGCCGGGCTCAACTGGCACGACTGCGAGATCGTGCCCGACCCGGCTGGCCGCCCCTGGCTGGCCGTCTCCGGCACTGTCGCGGCGGTGGCCGACGCGCGCGGGGTCAACCACTGGCATCTCTCGTTGTCGCACGACGGCGGGATCGCGTCGGCGATGGTGGTCGCGGAACGATGACGTCGGCCGGGAGGGCCGGTCAGGTCCGTCCGCTAACTGAATGGGACACGGTGGCATGAGAGCGGTGTGGCGGGTGGCCGACGTACGGGCGGCCGAGGCGGGGTTGATGGGCACACTGCCGGAGGGGACGCTGATGCAGCGGGCCGCCGCCGGCCTGGCCCGCCGGGCCGCGCTCCTGCTCGCCGAGCGGGGCGGAGTCTACGGGGGCCGGGTGCTGCTGCTGGTCGGCTCCGGTGACAACGGCGGCGACGCGCTGTACGCGGGAGAGCGGCTGGCCCGGCGAGGTGTCCACGTGTCCGCCCTGCTGCTCACCCCCGGGCGGGCGCACGCCGCCGGCCTGGCCGCGTTGCGAGCCGCTGGCGGCCGGCTGGTCCAGGCCCCGGCCGGCCCGGTCGACCTGGTCCTCGACGGCATCGTCGGCATCGGTGGCACCGGTGGTCTACGGGCGAACGCGGACGAGGTGGTCCAGCGCCTCGGCGAGCTGCGCGGACGCGACGGGGGGCGGGCCACGGTGCTGGCGGTCGACGTGCCCAGCGGGGTCGCGGTCGACACCGGTCACGTGCCGCTGTCCGCGTCCGGCCGGCCCACAGCGGTCCGCGCCGACGTGACGGTGGCCTTCGGTGCGCTGAAGCCCGCCCTGGTGGTCGGCCCGGCCGCCGCGCTGGCCGGGCAGGTCGAGCTGGTCGACATCGGGCTGCGGCCGTGGCTGCGCGGCACCCCGGCGCTGCGGGTCACCGAATGGTCCGACCTGGTCGACTGGTGGCCCCAGCTGGGCGCGGCGTCAGAGAAGTACACCCGGGGCGTGGTGGGGGTGTCGACCGGCTCGGCGACCTACCCCGGTGCGGCGGTGCTCTCCGTGGGCGGCGCCCTGGCCGGGCCCACCGGCCTGGTCCGCTACGCCGGCAGCGCCCGAGCCGAGGTGCTGCACCAGCACCCGTCGGTGATCGCCAGCGGGCGGGTCGCCGACGCGGGCCGGGTGCAGGCCTGGGTCTGCGGCTCTGGGCTGGGCACCGGTGCCGACGCGGCGGCCGAGCTGCGCGCCGTACTGGCCGCCCCGGTGCCGGTGGTGCTCGACGCCGACGCCCTGACCCTGCTGGTGGACGGCTCGCTCGCCGACCGGCTGCGGGGTCGGGACGCGCCCATCGTGGTCACCCCACACGACCGGGAGTTCACCCGTCTCTGCGGGGAGGAGCCGGGCGCCGACCGGGTCGGCGCCGCGCTGCGGCTGGCCGCCTGGATGAACGCGGTGGTGCTGCTCAAGGGGGATCGCACGGTGATCGGCACGCCGGACGGTCGGGCGTACGTCAACCCGACCGGCACCCCGGCGCTGGCCACCGGCGGCACCGGCGACGTGTTGGCCGGGCTGCTCGGCTCGCTGCTGGCGGCGGGGGTACCCGCCGATCGGGCCGCCGCCTCGGCCGCGTACCTGCATGGGCTCGCCGGGCGGGAGGCGGCCCGGGGTGGGCCGGTGACCGCGCCCGACGTGGCGACCGCGCTGCGTCCGGTGCTGGCCCGGCTGGGCTGAACGGGGCGGTTCCGGGTGCACTGACCGGATCGCCGCGTCGGGACGTGCGTCGCCGCCCGCGGTGATCACGGCGGAAAGTAGGCTGGGTGCATGTGGCAGGCCGAGGTACGCGTCGATCTTGACGCCATCCGCGAGAACGTGAGCAGGCTCCGCTCCGGCACCACCGCCGAGTTGATGGCGGTGGTGAAGGCCGACGGGTACGGCCACGGCATGCTTCCGGCCGCCCGCGCGGCGCTCGACGCCGGCGCTGACTGGCTCGGTGTCTGCACCCTCGACG
The DNA here is from genome assembly GCF_044456785.1 of Micromonospora sp. NPDC050795. NCBI lineage: Bacteria > Bacillati > Actinomycetota > Actinomycetes > Micromonosporales > Micromonosporaceae > Micromonospora > Micromonospora sp. NPDC050795. Next base: position 188,696 of record NZ_JBITGE010000007.1, read on the forward strand.
AGGCCCTCACCCTGCGGCGGGCCGGGGTGACAGTGCCGGTGCTGGCCTGGCTGCTCGCCCCCGGGTTGCCGCTGCACGAGGGGGTCAGCGCCGGGGTGGACCTGGGCGCGGCCAGCCTGACGCAACTGGACGAGATGATCGAGGCGAGTCGCCTCGCCGGGCGTCCCGCCCGCCTGCACCTCAAGATCGATACGGGGCTGTCCCGGGGCGGTGCGACAGTCGCCGACTGGCCCGCGCTGCTGGACGCCGCCGCGAAGGCCCAGGCCGACGGCCTGGTCGAGGTGGTCGGCGTGTGGAGCCACTTCGTGTACGCGGACTCGCCCGGCCACCCCACCACCGACCGCCAACTGGCCGTCTTCCACGAAGCGCTGGCCATGGTCGAGCGCGCCGGGCTGCGGCCGCGCTGGCGGCACCTCGCCAACTCGGCCGCCACCCTCACCCGCCCGGACACCCACTTCGACCTGGTCCGCCCCGGCCTGGCCATCTACGGGCTGTCACCGGTGGCCGGCGAGACGTACGGGTTGCGGCCGGCGATGACCGCCCGTGCCCGGGTGATGCTCACGAAGCGGGTGCCCGCCGGCACCGGTATCTCCTACGGGCACGCCTACACCACGCAAGCCGACGCGAACCTGGCCGTGGTGCCTCTTGGGTACGCCGACGGGGTTCCCCGGCACGCGTCCAACACCGGCCCGGTCCAGCTCGGCGGCGTACGCCGGACGATTTCGGGCCGGGTCTGCATGGACCAGTTCGTGCTCGACTGCGGCGACGACCCGGTGGCCGACGGCGACGTGGCGACGCTCTTCGGCAGCGGCGCCGACGGCGAACCGACGGCGGACGACTGGGCCGAGGCGGTCGGCACGATCAACTACGAGATCGTGACGCGGTTCGGCAGCACGCGGGTGCCCCGGGTCTACGACGGCGAGAAACCATGAGTTATCGCATTCCGCGTCCACGGACGGCTGCGGGCCGGGTGGCGGGGATCGCCGGCGCGGCGGTGGGGGTGGCCGCGGCAGGTCTGGCGGCTGGCGTCGCGACCGAGCGGACCCTGGTCCGTCGGCTCAAGGCCGATCCGGCCGACCGCTACGCGCACGAGACGTTCGACAAGCAGCGGTACGACGAGGCGTTCCGCCTGGAGTTGCCGGACGGCACCGACATCCACGTCGAGGTGGTCGAGCCCACCCGGCCGGTGCCGGGACACCCGACTGTGGTGCTGGTGCACGGCTTCTGCCTGGACATGGGGACGTTCCACTTCCAGCGCCAGATGCTCGCCGCCCGCGGTGACTACCGGATCGTGGCGTACGACCAGCCCGGTCACGGCCGCTCCGGCCGGCTGGAGACCGGGGAGTACGACCTCGCCGTGCTCGGCCGAACGCTGCGCGAGGTGATCGACCGGACCGCCCCGGACGGGCCGCTGGTGCTGGTCGGCCACTCGATGGGCGGCATGACGATCATGGCGTTCGCCGAGTTGTTCGGAGAGCTGTTCGGTGACCGGGTGGTGGGCACCGTTCTGATGGCCACGTCGGGCGGGCTCATCGCGGAGACCAAGCTGGTCGCGCCCGCGCTGCTCGGCCGGGTCGGTGGTCCGGTGCTCTACATGGTCAGCAACGCCACCCGGTACGGCGGGCCGGTGATCGACAAGGCCCGCAAGTCGACGTCGAACGTGGCCTGGCTACTGACCCGCAAGTACGGCTTCGGCACCCGCAAGCCCAGCCCGTCGCTGGTGTCCTACGTGGAGACGATGAACTCCCGGACGTCGGCCGACACGGTGACCCGCTACCTGCGTACCCTGGCCACCCACTCGCGCTTCCCGGCGCTGGCGGCGCTGGCGGCGACTCCGGTGCTCGTGGTGGTCGGCGACAAGGACATGATCACGCCGGTGACCCACTCCGAGGAGATCGTCCGCCGGTTGCCGCACGCCGAGTTCGTGAAGATCAAGGACAGCGGTCACGTGGTGATGTTGGAGCACGCGGACGAGGTCAACGCCGCCCTGGCGCGGTTCCTGGAGTCATTGCAGAGCGTGGAGGAACGGTGAGTCACGTCGTCAAGCTGCCGACCGTCGAAGACACTCGGGACTTCGGCCGGCGGCTGGCCGGGCTGCTGCGCGCCGGCGACCTGGTGCTGTTGACCGGCCCGTTGGGTGCCGGCAAGACCGCGCTCACCCAGGGCGTCGGGGCCGGGCTCGGTGTCCTCGGGGACATCACCTCGCCGACCTTCGTGATCGCCCGGGTGCACCGCCCCGATCCGGCCCGGGGCGGCCGGGTGGCACTCGTGCACGCCGACGCGTACCGGTTGGGTGACGCCACCGACCCGCGCGCCGAGATCGACGACCTGGACCTCGACGCCTCGGTGGACGACTCCGTGACAGTGGTGGAGTGGGGCGAGGGCCTGGTCGAGCAGTTGGTGGACGCGCACCTACGGGTTCGCATCGACCGCCGCGACGACGACACCCGCATCGTCGAGTTGGACCCGATCGGCGGTGACTGGGCCCGGCGGCTCGCCGACCTGGGCTAGGTCGGTGGCTGTCGTACCCGATGCCTAGAGTGCGGGGGACCGACCCGCGCTGTGAGAGGTTCCCGATGCCCGACGACGCCCCCGCCCTGGATCTGCTGACCCTGCTGCCGGAGCAGTGGCGCACAGTGCTGGCTCCGCACCTCGACCCGGCACGCACCGCCGCGCTTGGCGAGTTCGTCGCCCGGGAATACGCCACGCAGACGGTCTTTCCGCCACAGGAGGATCTGTTCTCGGCATACCGGCTGTGCCCGCCGCAGGGCACCCGGGTGCTCATCCTCGGGCAGGATCCCTACCACCGGGCCGGGCAGGCTCACGGGTTGAGCTTCAGCGTCCGTGACGGTGTGACGGTGCCGCCGTCGTTGCGCAACGTCTTCAAGGAGCTGGGCGAGGACGTGGGCGTCCCCAAGCCGCGCAGCGGCAACCTCGACGGGTGGGCCGCCCAGGGGGTGCTGCTGCTCAACGCGGTGCTGACCGTCCGGCAGGCCACCCCGGGCTCGCACGCCAACGCCGGCTGGGAAGAGTTCACCGACGCGACGATCCGGGCACTGGACGCGGCACCGGACCGGGTGGTCTTCCTGCTCTGGGGCGGCTACGCCCGCAAGAAGGCCGCGCTGGTCACCAACCCGCAGCACGTGGTGCTGGAGGCGGGTCACCCCAGCCCGATGAACCCGCGTGGCTTCCTCGGTAGCCGTCCGTTCAGCGCCGCCAACAAGGCACTCGCCGATGCTGGCCTGCCGACCATCGATTGGGAGCGCACCGCCGGCTGAGCCGCTCGTCGACGTTGCAACGCCGAACCGGCAGTTGACTCAGCTGTCGCTGGCCAACTGCCGGTTGCGGTAGCGGCGTAACAGTCCGGCGGCGCGCGGCTCGCTGAGTTCCAGCTCGACGAGCGGCACCACCTGGTAGATCCTTGCGCCGTGGCGCACCTCGATCGTCTCGGGTAGCTCGTCGCACATCGTGGCCCTGATCTCCCCGTACCGGGTCGACCACCGGTGTTCGCCCGGCTCCTCGGGCTCCAACCACACCCCGCCGAACTCACCCCAGCGGTCGTTCCACCGCTGCCCGTAGTTCGTCTCCAGCCAGCGGGTGAACGGTTTGGAGTCCTGCCAACGCAGGGCGATCTCCAGCGCGTCGACCGGCACCGGCGCGCCCTGTAGCAACGCCGCTGTGCAACCGGTGATCACCTGTGGGAAGTCGGTGAGCCGGTCCAGCAAACGATCCAGCCCCAACCCATCCATCCGCTCGGCGATCGGCCGGGCGGCCAAGCGGTCGATCTGGGCGTCGAGGTGCGCGTCCAACGGCTCGACTCCGACGATCAACTGCACGTCCATCGCGGCAAACAGCCGTTCCAGCACCGGAATGGTCGGCGCTCGCTCACCACGTTCGAACCGGGCCACCGCGGCCTGGTCGACCTTGGCCAACGCGGCCAACTGACGCTGGCTCAGGTCGCGTAGCTCTCGTTGATGCCGCGCGGCAGCACCGAGCAGGGTGACAAGGCGAGTCGATGACATCCCGGCATGGTGGACCACGGGCGAGATGCCCGCAGTCCCGCTGCGGCAGGTCGGCCACTTGCGGCGCGATTCGCGAGCCCCAGAGTCGCCGAGCGCGTGACCTGGAAGGCCTCGCTTCGATGAGCCTGATGTCTGTGAGTCATCACGATGACTCACAGACATCAGGCTGATTAGCGGACGTGGCTCCAGCGCTCGTCCCTGGCTAGCCGTTGGACCTGGGCGGCCAACGGCGGCAGGCAGTCTGCGGCGGGGTGGGCAGGGGCGGGGTGGGCAGGGGCGGCGCGGCGCGAGCCGAAGGGCGACCGGGGGTGGCGGGGCGGGGCGTGACCGGGGGTGCTGGGCGGGGCGGCTAGGCTGGCTTACCGTGCTCGTACTCGTGGTGGACAGCTCGACCCCCGCGGTCACCGCGGCGCTGGTGGAGATCTCGGCAGACGGCGTGGCGTCGCGGTCGCACCGGTGCACGGTCGATGCCCGCGCGCACGGTGAGCTGCTCGCGCCCCAGGTGGATGCGGTCCTCGCCGACGCTGACGCGCGCCCGCGTGACCTGGCGGCCATCGTCGCCGGGCTCGGCCCGGGTCCCTTCACCGGGCTACGGGTCGGCCTGGTCACCGCCGCGACGATGGGTCAGGTGCTGGGGATCCCCACGTACGGTGTCTGTTCGCTGGACGCCATCGGGTACCCGGCGGCGTCCGGCACGCCGGTCCTGGCCGCCAGCGATGCCCGGCGCAAGGAGCTCTACTGGGCCGTCTACGACGGCGCCGGCCAGCGGATCGTCGGGCCCGAGGTGTCCGCGCCGGCGGTCGCCGCCGCGCGGGCTCGCGAACTGGGCGCGACGATCGCGGTCGGTGACGGGGCGCACCGGTACGCAGACGTCCTGGACCTGCCCGTTCGGGTCGAGCCCCGCTATCCGGACGCGACAGTGCTGGCGTTGCTCGCCGCCGAGCGGATCCGGGCGGGGGCGTCCAGTGAGCGGCTCACTCCGCTCTACCTGCGCCGCCCCGACGCGGTGGCGGCGACCGGCCGCAAACCGGTCCTGCCATGACCGCGGTACGGCTCGAACCGTTCCGCTGGTGGCACATCGACGACGTGCTGCCGATCGAGGCGGACCTCTTCGGCGCTGAGAAGTGGTCGCCCGCCATGTTCTGGAGCGAGCTCGCCAACGGGCACCACTACCGGGTCGCCGTCGACGCGGACGGGTCGGTGCTCGGCTACGCCGGGCTCGCCGGCGTTCCGCCGGACGAGGTGTGGGTACAGAACATCGCCGTCCGCCGGGACGCCCAGCGGCGCGGCGTGGGCCGTGCCCTGCTGGAGGAGTTGCTCGCCGAGGCGGTCCGGCGCGACGCCGGCAGCACCCTGCTGGAGGTCGCCGTGGACAACGCCGCAGCTCAGCGGCTCTACGCGACGTACGGTTTCGAGCCGATCGGGGTGCGGCGCGGCTACTACCAACCGAGCAACACAGACGCGCTGGTCATGCGGCGCGACGCCGAGCCGACCGGGAACGGACCACACGACAATGGCTGACGAACCACTGATCCTGGGTATCGAGACCTCCTGCGACGAGACCGGTGTCGGCATCGTGCGGGGGCACACCCTGCTGGCCGACGCGCTCGCCTCCAGCGTCGAGGAACACGCCCGGTTCGGGGGTGTGGTACCGGAGGTGGCCAGCCGGGCCCACCTGGAGGCCATCGTGCCGACCATGGACCGGGCCCTGACCGAGGCCGGCGTCACGCTGGCCGACATCGACGCGATCGCTGTCACCTCGGGGCCGGGGCTGGCCGGTGCGTTGCTGGTCGGCGTCGCTGCCGCCAAGGGGTACGCGGTCGCCGCCGAGAAGCCCGTCTACGGCGTCAACCACCTCGCCGCCCACGTCGCGGTGGACACCCTTGAGCACGGCCCACTGCCCGAACCCGCCATCGCGCTCCTGGTGTCCGGCGGCCACTCGTCCCTCCTGCTCGTGGACGACCTGGCCCGGGGTGTCACCCCGCTCGGCGCCACCATCGACGACGCGGCCGGGGAAGCGTTCGACAAGGTCGCCCGGCTGCTCGGGTTGCCGTTCCCGGGAGGTCCGCCCATCGACCGGGAGGCCCGGGCCGGCGATGCCGCCTCGATCGCCTTCCCCCGCGGTCTGACCGCTGCGAAGGATCTCGCCGCCCACCGGTACGACTTCTCGTTCTCGGGCCTGAAGACGGCGGTGGCCCGGTGGGTCGAGGCCCGTCAGCGTGCCGGTGAGCCGGTTCCGGTGGCCGACGTGGCCGCGTCCTTCCAGGAGGCGGTCTGTGACGTCCTGACCAGCAAGGCGCTCGCCGCCTGCCGGGCGCAGGGCATCGAGACCCTGGTCATCGGCGGGGGAGTGGCGGCGAACTCCCGGCTGCGGGCGATGGCCGAGCAGCGAGCCGAGAAGTACGGCATCCGGGTTCGGGTACCCCGGCCGAAGCTGTGCACCGACAACGGCGCGATGGTGGCCGCGCTCGGTTCGCACCTGGTCGCCGCCGGGGTCGCTCCGAGCCGACTGGACCTGCCAGCCGATTCGGCGCTGCCGTTGACCACGGTCAGCGTGTGACGGGGGCGGCGGACATGATCGTGCGAATGTGGGAGGCGCGCGCCGAGGCGTACGGAGTCGCCGACCTGATCACCTGGGTGTGCGACACCGCACTGCCCGAGTTGGAGCACGACCCGCTCCACGTCTCCAGCGAGGTCTTCTCCTCCACCGACCACCGGGTGGTGGTGATCTCCAAGTGGCGCAGCAGCCCCCGCCCGCTGCCGGACCCGCCAGCCCTGCTGGTGGCCCGCGCCCCGCACTCCTGGGACTTCACCCAGGTGGACCGGTAACGCGAGCCACCATCCAGGTAGCTGCCTGATCGGTCAGCTACGGCGCAACATCCGGTAGGTGGCGATTCCGCCGGTGCCCAGCGCGGCGAGGAAGACCAGCCACACGACGGTGCTGCTGACTCCGGGCTGCGGGCCGGCGTTCGCCCCGGCGGCGGCCAGCAGGCCGTCCTGGCCGGGGGCGGGCAGCGCGGCCGGCGGCAGTTCGGGCCACCGAACCAGTCCGGTGGACTCCAGCATCTGCATGTGATGCGTGACGAAGCCGGTGGCGTCCTCGCAGAGCTTGCGGACGGTGGCGTCCCGGGTGCTGGCCCGTACTGCGCTGATCACCGGGAGAATGCCGCCATGAGCGACCCGGAGGCGGGTCACGAAGATCTGGTCGAACCGGGCGCCGGAGGCGTCCTTCATCTCCGTCAGCCAGCCCTTCTGTTGGGCCGTCGGCTCGCTCGGGATGGTCGCGCCCAGCTTGTTGGCCGCCTCCACGACGAGTTCGTCGAGACGCTGGTGCTCGCCAGCGATGCCGGCGCCGATCTCCCGTACCTTCGCCGACTGTCCCTTCTCGGCGGCCATCTGGCCGGCCGGCATCTCCCACAGCCCGGCCAACCGCACCCCGTTGAGCAGTGTCATGTCGGCGGCGTTGAGCTGTCGCCCGCCGGCGGGGGCGGCGATGGCCGCGCCGGGCAGGACACCGACCCCCGCGATGATCGCGATGAGCAGCATCGCCGCTCGGTGGGTCCGGGTGCCCAGTCGGCGATGGGCGGATCTGAGCGGTGCCATGTCTGTGGTGCCTCCTCGGTCCGGACCGAACGCGTCTGGACCGGGCAGCCGTACCATGCCGGTTGCCCGTCCGCCCACTGGTACGGACTGATCGTGCGATCAGTTCATCGCGAAGCGAACCGGATCAGCGGGTGACAGCGAGCAGCTCGACATCCACCCCGGACAGCGTACGGATCAGCCCACGTCGAGGGGGTCGGCGAGGAGCCGTTCGAAGGCCAGCTCGGCGGCGCCGATCAGCGGCGCGTCCGTACCCAGTTTCGGCGTACGCAGCCGGACGTGCTCCAGGCAGGCGCCGAGCGCGTTGGAGTTGAGCCGGCTGCGGATCTGGGCCGCCGCCGCGAGGTAGAGGTCACGCATAGTGCCGCCGAAGATGACCATCTCGGGGTTGAAGACGTTCACCAGGTTGGCCACCCCGAAGCCGAGCCAGTCGCCGGCCTGGCGGACCGCCGTCTGGGCCCGGGCGTCCCCGCGGTCGGCCGCGTCGAAGACCTCCAGCAGCGCGTCGCGGCCCCTGGCGTCGGAGCGTCCGGCGGCGCGCAGCAGGCCGTGCTCGCCGATCTCGGTCTCCCAACAGCCTCGGGAGCCGCACTCACAGGGTTTGCCGTTGCGGACCACCTTCATGTGGCCGACCTCGCCGCCGTACCCGCCGTGCCCGGTCAGCCGGCGCCCACCGGCGATGATGCCGGCACCCACGCCGACATCGCCGTACAGGTAGAGAACGTTGTCACAGCCCGCAGCCACACCTCGCGTGTGCTCGGCGAACGCGGCGACGTCGGCCACATTGCCCACTGTAACCGGTACGTCGATGCCCAACTCGTCGGCGAGGGCAGCGCCGATCGGCTCGTCCACCCAGCCGGTGGTGGGGCCGAGTCGGACCAGGCCGTCGTCCCGGCGGACCATGCCGCAGACCGCGACGCCGGCGCCGACGCAGATCGCGTCCGCCGGCACCAGTTGCTGCATCTCCTTGACCGCGCCGGCCAGCAGCGGCGCGGCCTCCGCGGCCAGCAGACCGCGCGGCCGGTCCAGGTCCCGACGGTCCAGGACCGCGCCACCCAACCCGATCCGGGCGGCGCGCAGCCGGTCCACCTCCACCGAGTACGCGTACGCGTAGACCCGGGTCGACTCGGGCCGGACGACCAGTGACGGTCGTCCGGCCCGGCCGGTTTCCCTCGGTGCGCCTTCGCTGACCAGCCCCACCGCGGACAGGTCGGCGGTGAGCGCGCCGATGGTGCTGCGGTTGAGGCCCAGCGTGGTGGTCAGTTCGGCACGCGTGGTCGCCCCGTGGACGTGCACGTGCCGCAGCAGGGCCCCGAGGTTCTGCCGTCGGACGTCATCCTGGCTCGGTCCTGGGCGCATGCTGGTGCTACCTCCCGCGCGGTCAGCGGGTGCCGGTGGCTGCCGCGCGGCGGCGGGAGAGCGCGTCGACGCTGGCGGCGAGCAGCAGCACGACGCCCGTGACCACGTACTTGACTCCCGCGTCGTACCCCATCAGGCCCATTCCGTTTTCGATGACCGCGACCACCGCGCCGCCGAGTACGGCGTCGAGAACGCGGCCCTTGCCACCGAAGAGGCTGGTGCCACCGATCACCGCTGCGCCGACCGCGTAGAGCAGTACGTTACTGCCCCCGGTGTTCGGGTCGACCGAGTTGGCCCGGCTGGCCGCCACGATGCCACCGATGGCGGCCATCGAGGAGCAGATCACGAAGACCGAGACCCGGATCCGGTCGACGCCGATGCCGGCCCGGCGGGCAGCTTCGCGGTTGCCGCCCACGGCGTAGATGTGCCGGCCGTAGCTGGTGCGTTGGAGCACGAAGGTCCAGATGATCAGCAGCACCGCGATGATCGGTACCACGATCGGCACACCCTTGAGTGAGCTGATCAGGACGTTGCGGCTGCGCTCCAGGTTGAGCACGTACACCGCGGTGCCGAGGATGACGGCGAGCCCGCCGATCCGCAGCGCCACCACCGCGAGCGGGTCGGTGATCAGGCCGCGGGCCACCCGGGTGCGGTGGCGCAGCAGTTGCACCGCCGCGTAGCCGATGACCGCGAGGGCGGTCAGCCCCCAGCCCAGCGTGGGGGCGAGGTTGCGGTTGGCGATGGCGACCAGCACGTCGTCGCGGACGGAGATGTTGGTGCCCTCTTTGACGAGCAACAGCACGACGCCCTGGAAGGCGAGGAAGCCGGCGAGGGTGACCACGAAGGACGGAATGCCGATCTTCGCGACGAGCATGCCGAGCGTGGTGCCGATGACCACACCGGTGGCGACGGCGGCGAGCACGGCGACCCACCAGGGGTAGCCGAGCACTGTGACTACATTGGCCAGCACCGCAGCGCAGACGCCGCTGGCGAAGCCGGCGGAGAGGTCGATCTCGCCGAGCAGCAGCACGAAGACCAGGCCCATCGCGATCAGCGTGACCGCCGCGCCCTGGGTGAAGAGGTTGGCGAAGTTGCCGGCCGACAGGAACGACGACGGCCGCATGATGGCGAAGACGGTGCAGAGCACGATCAGGCCGAGGACGGCTGGTAGTGCGCCGACGTCGCCACCGCGTACCCGGCTCAGGTAGTTGCGGAAGTGGCGGCCGATGGTCGGCGTCGGTGTGACGGCGGCGGGGCCGTCCTTCCGCACGGCGGTGGTGGTCATCGGGCGCCTCCTGAGATCGAGTCGGCCGCCTGCGGGCCGTCGCCGTTGCTGCCCGGGTCGGTGGCGAGGCCGAGCCCGCCCGAGCGCCCGGCGGTGATCAGCTCGACCACCTGGGCGTGGGTGATGTCGGTGGTCTTCACCTGGGCGACCATCTGGCCGAGGTACAGCGCGGCGATCCGGTCGGAGACGGCGAAGACGTCGTTCATGTTGTGCGAGATGAGCACCACGGCCAGGCCGTTGTCGGCGAGGCGTCGGACCAGTTCGAGCACCTGGGCGGTCTGTGCCACGCCGAGCGCCGCGGTCGGCTCGTCCAGGATGACGAGCTTGCTGTTCCAGAGCACCGCCTTGGCGATGGCCACGGTCTGGCGTTGACCGCCGGAGAGGCTTGACACGTGCTGCCGAAGTGAGGTGACGGTGCGGATGGAGAGCCCCGCCAGGGTTTCGGCGGCGAGCTGTTCCATGGTCGGCTCGTCGAGGACGATGCCGCTGCGCTTCTCCCGGCCGAGGAACATGTTCTGCACGATGTCCAGGTTGTCGCAGAGCGCGAGGTCCTGGTAGACGACCTCGATGCCGAGCGTGGCAGCGTCGCGGGGGCTGCCGATGTGCACCGGTTCACCGTTGAACAGGAACTCTCCGGCGTCGGTGGGGTGGATGCCGCTGATGCACTTCACCAGGGTCGACTTGCCGGCGCCGTTGTCGCCGACCAGTGCGGTCACTTCACCCGGGTGGACGGTCAGGGCGACGTCGCGGAGCACCTGGACGGGACCGAAGCTCTTGTCGATCCCGCGGAGTTCCAGCAGGGGGGTCGCGGACACGGGGGTCTCCTTCTTAAGGGAGGGTCGGGGCCCGTCCGGCGGGCGCCGCCCGGCACGGGAGGGGTGCTCCCGTGCCGGGCGGCGATGGTCGTTCCGGCGGGTACTGCAGCGTCGGTCAGCTGATGCCGGCTTCGGCGCAGAACTTGGTGTACGCCGCGGTGCAGACCTCTTCCTTGGTCACGTAGCCGTCGGCGATGACGTCCTTGACGCTCTCCCTGTAGATGGCCTTCGGGGTGAGCAGCACCGAGGGCACGTCCCGGTCACCGTCCTTGACCGTCTGGCCGGTGTCCTTCTTCTCACCCTTGGCGAGGGCGATGGCCAGGTCGGAGGCCGCCTTGGCCTCTTCCCGGACCGCCTTGTAGACGGTCATGCACTGGTCACCGGCGAGGATGTTCTGCAGGCCCTCGGTGCTGGCGTCCTGCCCGGTCACCGGCACCTTGCCGTTGAGCTTGTTCTTCTTCAGGATCGAGATGGCCGCGTTGCCGAGACCGTCGTTGGCGGCCAGCACGCCGTCGATCTTGCCGTTGGCCGTGGTGAGCTGCTGCTCGAAGATCGTCGCGGCCTGCGCGTTGTCCCACGCCGGCACCGCGTCCTCAGGGCCCTTGACGTATTCCTTGGAGTCGAACTTCGGCTTGAGCACCGAGTCGTAGCCGGCCTTGAATAGGGTGGCGTTGTTGTCGGTGGGGGAGCCGTTCAGGTACGCCACGACGGGGTTCTTGGCGCCCTTCTCGGTCAGGCACTTCGACAGACCCTCGCCCTGGAGCTTGCCGACGGTCTCGTTGTCGAAGCTGACGTAGTACTGGGCGGAGCCGCCGAGGGTGAGCCGGTCGTAGTCGATGGTGGCGACGCCCTGCGACTTGGCCTTGTCGAGTACGGCCTTGCCGGTGCCGGAGTCCAGGTTGACGATCATCAGGGCGGTGACGCCGCTGGTGATCATCTGGTCGGCGATGGTCTGGAAGGCGGTCTTGTCGTTCTGGGCGTTCTGGATGTCGTACTGGACGCCCGCGGCCTTGAACGCCTCCTCCAGGAACCGGCGGTCTGCGGTCTCCCAGCGGGCCGAGGACTTGCTGTCCGGGAGGATCACGCCGATCTTGGGGGTCTTGGCGGAGGCGGCCTTGTCGCCGGAGTCGTCGCCACAGGCGGTCAAGCCGCCGGTCGTGAGCAGGCCCACGGCGGCGATGGTGAGGATCCCCTTACGCATGTGCAGGGTCCTTTCGGAGGTGGGGGAGGTGTTGTTTTGTTGTGTCCGGCAACGTATTTCGCGTCACACCGGCTCCACAAGACCGCGCAGGTCCATAGTTTGTTGGGAGCGATAACAATTCAGCAACGCGACTGTTACTCCGCGGGTATCCCACGGGCTAGTCGACGTAACGACTGTCGTCAGTGGGTCTGCAACGACGCGGTACGGGCGTCGGTCAGCGCCACCAGATCCGCCGCGGCCAGTTCGAGTTGCAAACCACGCCGACCAGCCGAGACGTAGATCGTCGGGAGATCCAGCGCGGATTCGTCCAGCACGGTGGGCAACCGTCGACGCTGCCCGAGCGGACTGATCCCACCGCGTACGTAACCGGTGGCCCGCTCGGCGAGCGCCCGGTCGGCCAACGCCGCCCGCTTGCCGCCGACCGCAGCCGCGAGAGCCTTGAGATCCAACTCGCCGGTGACCGGAACGACCGCCACGGTGAGCGCGCCGTCGACGTCGGTCACCAGAGACTTGAACACGCGCTCCGGTGCCACGCCGAGCGCCACCGCCACCAACGCGCCGTAGTTCGGGGCGTCCGGCGACACCCGGTACGGATGGGTGCGATGCGCGATGCCGCGCTTGACCAACAGTGCCGTTGCCGGCGTGCCCTGTCCCGCCACAGCGACGACGCTAGTCGACCGGCCGGCCGATCAGCACCGTCGGTGCGCCGTCGACCCGGGTGAGCACCAGACTCGCCGCCGCGTCCCCGGCCAGCCGCAGGTCCCGCCGGAGCTGCTCCGGGGTGAGCGCCGAACCCCGCTTCAGGATCTCCACCCGGCCCACCCGGCGCTCCCGCAGCAGCGCCCGCAGGCGCTTGAGCGAGAACGGCAGCACGTCGGTGATCTCCAGACAGCGCGCGTACGGGGTGCGGACCGGCTGGTCGGCGTAGAGGTAGGCGATGCTCGGATCGCCCAGGTTGGCGTCCAGTTCGGTGGCCAGTTCGGCCACGAGGTGCGCGCGCACCACCGCCGGGTCCGGGTCGTACAGGTAGCGACGCGGCGGCCCGACCGGTGCCTCGGCGGCACCCGAGCCGGTGAGCTGGTGGCTGTGGGCCTCGGTGCCCCGCTGGCGGTGGAGGGTGGCGCGGCGGGGCACCTCCGCCAGCTCACCGCACCAGAGCGCGGCCTCGACCAGGTCGCCGTCCACGCCGACCCACTCGGCCTCCGCCCCGGCCGGGATGAGCGCGTGGTCCAGGCCCGGCGCGACCTTCACCACGGTGCGCGGCACCCGCTCGGCCAACCCGGTGACGAAGTCCCACGGTGGCGAGTAGGCGCGCGGGTCGAAGATCCGCCGCCCGGAGCCGGTGGCGCGGCGGGCCGGATCGCAGAAGACCCCGTCGACCCCTGACACGTCGAACCCGGTCGCGTCGCCGCACTCGACGGTGAACAGCTCGGCCAGGCCGGCCGCCTCGGCGTTGGCGGCGGCCATCGCCGCGGTCACCGGGTCGGCCTCCACCCCGTACACCCGGATGCCGGCGCGGGCGGCGGCCAGCGCGTCGGCCCCGAGCCCGCACCCGAGATCAGCCAGGGTCCGCACGCCGGCCGCGTGCAACCGGGCGGCCCGACGGTCGGCGACCACCCGGCGGGTGGCCTGCTCCAGGCCGGGGCGGGTGAGGAACATCCCAGCGGCGGCCGAGCCGAACTTGCCCACCGCCCGGTGGCGCAACTCGGCCTGGGTCAACGCCGCCGCGGCCAAGGTCGGCGGCACCCCGGTCGCGCGCAGAGCCGACGCCGCGACCAGTGGATCACCGCCGGCCAGGTCGGCCGCCGCGGTGAGCGCGGCCAACCCTTCGGGGGTACGCAGCGCCGCCAGCTGATCGAGATCCACCCGGCCATTGTCCCGTCCGACTCGGAAAACTTGGCTGGCGGGGCGCGACGCGCTGGCACTCTCCTTGACGGAGTGCTAGCCACGGAATAACCTGCGATTAGCACTCTCACCCTGAGGGTGCCAGCTTCCGGGTCTCGCGACCCGGGTGCGCACGCCAGGCGGACCGGCACCCGCGACGACGGCACCGCCCGGTGGCATGAGGCAGATTGACGCTGGTCAGCCCCGCTGGCCAGCAACGAAACCAGTACCCCAGGAGGGTATGCCCGTGACTACCGCGACCAAGGTTGCGATCAAGCCGCTCGAGGACCGCATCGTGGTCCAGGCGAACGAGGCTGAGACCACCACGGCGTCGGGCATCGTGATCCCCGACACCGCCAAGGAGAAGCCGCAGGAGGGCACCGTCCTCGCTGTGGGCCCGGGGCGCGTCGACGACAACGGCAACCGGGTTCCGGTTGACGTGCAGGTCGGCGACACCGTCCTTTACTCGAAGTACGGCGGCACCGAGGTCAAGTACGCCGGCGAGGAGTACCTGGTGCTCTCCGCCCGCGACGTCCTCGCGGTCATCGAGAAGTAAGCAAACCGATCAGTGCCACTGCCCCGGTCCGGCTCGCCGGGCCGGGGCAATGGCGCTTCGAAGGGACATTAATGGCGAAGATCCTGAGTTTCTCGGACGACGCCCGGCACCTGCTGGAGCACGGTGTCAACGCCCTCGCGGACGCGGTCAGGGTCACCCTCGGCCCGCGCGGGCGCAACGTCGTCCTGGACAAGAAATTCGGTGCGCCGACGATCACCAACGATGGTGTGACCATCGCCAAGGAGATCGAGCTCACCAACCCGTACGAGAACCTTGGCGCGCAGCTGGTCAAGGAGGTGGCGACCAAGACCAACGACGTCGCCGGCGACGGCACCACCACCGCGACCGTGCTGGCCCAGGCGATGGTTCGCGAGGGTCTGCGCAACGTGACCGCCGGGACCAACCCGGCCGGCCTCAAGCGGGGCATCGACGCGGCGGCCATGAAGGTCTCCGAGGCGCTGCTCGGCAAGGCCGCCGAGGTCACCAGCAAGGAGTCGATCGCGAACGTGGCGACGATCTCCGCGCAGGACTCCACGATCGGCGATCTGATCGCCGAGGCGATGGAGCGCGTCGGCCGCGACGGTGTCATCACCGTCGAGGAAGGCTCGATGCTCACCACCGAACTGGACGTGACCGAAGGTCTCCAGTTCGACAAGGGCTTCATCTCGCCGAACTTCGTCACCGACCTGGAGGGTCAGGAGTCCGTCCTTGAGGACGCGTACATCCTGGTCACCACCCAGAAGATCTCGGCGATCGAGGAGCTGCTGCCGCTGCTGGAGAAGGTCCTGCAGAACAGCAAGCCCCTGCTGATCATCGCCGAGGACGTGGACGGCCAGGCGCTTTCCACCCTGGTGGTCAACTCGCTGCGCAAGACCCTCAAGGTCTGCGCGGTCAAGGCCCCGGGCTTCGGTGACCGGCGCAAGGCAATGCTCCAGGACATCGCGATCTCCACGGGCGCCGAGCTGGTCGCCCCGGAGCTGGGCTACAAGCTCGACCAGGTCGGCCTGGAGGTGCTCGGCACCGCCCGGCGCGTCGTGGTCGACAAGGAGAACACCACGATCGTCGACGGCGGTGGCCAGAAGGCCGACGTCACCGACCGGGTCTCCCAGATCCGCAAGGAGATCGAGGCCTCCGACTCCGACTGGGACCGGGAGAAGCTGGCCGAGCGGCTGGCCAAGCTCTCCGGTGGCATCGCCGTCATCAAGGCTGGCGCGGCGACCGAGGTCGAGATGAAGGAGCGCAAGCACCGCATCGAGGACGCCATCGCGGCGACCAAGGCTGCGGTCGAGGAGGGCACTGTGCCCGGCGGCGGCGCCGCCCTGGTGCAGATCCGATCGGTGCTCGACGATGACCTGGGCTTCACCGGTGACGAGAAGGTCGGCGTCTCCGTCGTGCGCAAGTCGCTCGTCGAGCCGCTGCGCTGGATCGCCCAGAACGCCGGTCACGACGGCTACGTCGTGACGCAGAAGGTCGCCGACCTGGACTGGGGCCACGGCCTCGACGCCGCCAAGGGCGAGTACGTCGACCTGGTCAAGGCCGGCATCATCGACCCGGTGAAGGTGACCCGCAACGCGGTCACCAACGCCGCCTCGATCGCCGGTCTGCTGCTCACCACGGAGAGCCTCGTGGTGGACAAGCCGGAGCAGGCCGAGCCGGCCGCCGCCGGCGGGCACGGCCACGGCCACCAGCACGGCCCGGGTTTCTGATCCGGTAGCGACACCCGTTCCGGGGCGCACCGCCGTGAGGCGGTGCGCCCCGGCTCGTTCCTGCGGGCGGCCAGGTCATTACCGAACGCTGACGTTGTTGGCGACCGGGCGAGATGATCGCGCACACTGGGCCGATGAGCACCACGTCACGGCGGTACGCCGCGTTGGCCGGAATCACCGCCGCCGCCGTCGCGATCGGGATCGCCGAACCGGTCGCGGTGTTGACCGGTCCTCGGTCAGCGCCCCTGGTCGCGGTCGGCGGGGTCGTCGTCGACGCCGTTCCCGAATCGCTGAAGCAACTCGCCATCGACCTCTTCGGCACCGCCGACAAGATCGCGCTGCTGGTCGGCACGGCCGTGTTGCTGGGAGGCTTCGCCGCCCTCTTCGGCGTACTGGCGGTCCGCCGACTGGCGTTCGGCCTGGCCGGCATCGCCGCGTTCGGTGCCATCGGCGTGGCAGCCGCGTTGACCCGCTCCGGTGCTGACCTCGCCGACGCGCTGCCGTCCCTGGTCGGCGCCGGTCTCGGCGCCCTGGTGCTCTGGCTGTTCATCGGCGGACCGTTCGAGCTGGACCCCTGGTCCTGGTCACCACCCACCCCGCCTGCTGGTCCGGTGCCGTCCCCTGGTCCGGGGTCGCAGGCTGGTCCGGGGTTGTCTGCTGGTCCCGGGTCGCAGGCTGGTCCGGGGTTGTCTGCTGGTCCCGGGTCGCAGGCTGGTCCGGGGTTGTCTGCTGGTCCCGGGTCGCAGGCTGGTCCGGGGTCGCAGGCTGGTCCGGGGTCGTCTGCTGGTCCCGGGTCACAGGCCGGTCCGGAGTCGTCTGCGGGTCCCGGGTCGCCGGCCGGTCCGGGGCCGGACTCGCCCGGCGAGTCGGTGCCGGTGTCCCCGGCAGGGCCGGTGCCGGTGACTCCCGCCGCGCCGACGACGGCGGTCGAAGCGGTCGGGCCTGCCGAAGTGGACCCGGAGTCGCGGCGACGGTTCCTCACCGGCAGCGGAGTGCTGCTCGGCACGGCCGTGGTGGCCGGCCTCGGTGGGCGGTGGCTGGCAGGGCGGCGCGGCGTGTCCGCAGCCCGCGACGCGATCCGCCTGCCCGCGCCGGTCGCCCCCGCACCGGCCGTACCGGCGGGTGCGGACCTCTCACTGACGCAGCTCGCGCCGTACGTCACCCCGAACTTCGGGTTTTACCGGATCGACACCGCGCTGGTGGTGCCCCAGGTCGACCCGGACACCTGGCGGCTGCGGATCCACGGACGGGTCGGCAGGGAACGTACCTACAGCTACGCGGATCTGCTGGCCCGACCACTGGTCGAGCGGTACGTCACGCTGGCCTGCGTCTCCAACGAGGTGGGCGGGGACCTGATCGGCAATGCCCTGTGGCTCGGCGTACCCCTGCGGGAACTGCTGGACGAGGTCGAGCCGGACGACGACGCCGACCAGGTCGTCGGCCGGTCGGTCGACGGCTGGACCTGCGGCACCCCCACCGCCGCGCTGCGCGACGGACGGGACGCGCTGCTGGCCGTCGGGATGAACGGCGAGCCACTGCCGGTAGAGCACGGCTTCCCGGTCCGAGTGGTGGTGCCGGGCCTCTACGGCTACGTGTCGGCCTGCAAATGGGTGACCGAACTGGAGCTGACCCGGTTCGCCGACTTCGACGCGTACTGGGTGCCGCGCGGCTGGTCCCCCCAGGGGCCGATCAAGACCCAGTCCCGGATCGACACGCCCAGGGGACGTAACCGGCTGACCGCCGGCCCGGTGACCGTCGCCGGGGTGGCCTGGGCGCAGCACCGGGGCATCCGCCGAGTCGAGGTACGCGTCGACGACGGCCCGTGGCAGGAAGCCGCGCTGGCCCCCACCGTGTCGGTGGACACCTGGGTGCAATGGTCCTGGCGCTGGGACGCCACACCGGGCGAGCACCGACTCCAGGTCCGCGCGACCGACGCGACCGGCGAAACCCAGACCGAACGTACGCAGGACGTCGTCCCGGATGGCGCCACCGGCTTGCACACGGTCACCGTCACCGTCCGCTGATCCCCGGCACGACGTCGCCCGCGCTGGTCCGCGCCCGAATCGGCGGGCTGTGCCGGCCCCCGAGACTGCCCATGGGTCGGCGGGCCCGCTGACTGACCGGTCACATCCGGGACCGCCTGCAGATCTTGGACAGTTTCCGTCAGCACGGAACGGAAAGTGTCCAAGATCTACAGGCCAAGTGGGTTGGTCGACGCCAGTTGCCTCCGTTGAGGCCAGTTCGGCGCTCTCCGCCCTTCGGCCCCGCCCATGGCCGGCTTCCTCAGCCGCCTGCGGCAGCTTCCTCAGAGGCAGCGGCCTGCGGCCGGCGCTCGCAGCGGCTGCCCCCATCGCCGGGGGCCGGTGGTTTGGGAACGGCGGTCAGCGTCAGCGGCCGCAGGGCGTGGTCGGCGGCCGTGGGGTGGCGGTCGGCGATCGGTGGCAGCAGAAGGCCGCTGGCCGGCACCCCGGGTTGCGGGTGCCGGCCAGCGGTGGATGTCCTGGTGCGGTGCGGTGGTGCGGTGGTGCGGTGGTGCGGTGGTGCCGTGGTGCCGTGGTGCCGTGGTGCGGTGGTGCGGTGGTCTTGCGGTGCGGTGGTGTGGGTCAGCTGTTCCAGTGCTGGGCGACGAGGCCGGTGGCCTGCTGCTCCCACTGGGCGTAGGCGTCCGGGTAGGCCGACACCTGCACCGTCTGCGCGGCGTCGGTCAGCGGCATGTCCTGCCACCCGTCGACCTGCTTGAGGCCCTTGAGGAATGCGGTGGTGGAGTACTCGGGGTTGGTGATCTGCTCGGGTGTGCCCCAACCACTGGTCGGGCGCTGTTGGAACAGGCCCAGCGAGTCGTGGTCGTTGGCGTCGCCGAGGTG
>NZ_JBITGE010000008.1:0-206637 GCF_044456785.1 Micromonospora sp. NPDC050795
ATGCGGAACCTTCGACAAGCTCCACCTCACCCGGAGGTCCTCACCCATTTCAAGATCTACGCCCCGTCACCAACGTCCATGGACAGAACACCTAGCTCACCCACTGGTCGTGGCCCAGCTTCGCGACCAGCGCCACCACCACCACCAGCAACACCACCCGCACGAACCCGGAGCCGCGGCGCAACGCCATCCGCGCCCCCAGCACCGCGCCGGCGATGTTGCACACCGCCATGCCCGCGCCCAACAGCCACCACACGTGCCCGGTCGCCGCGAACACCACCAGCGCGCCCAGGTTCGTCCCCGCGTTGACGACCTTCGCCATCGCCGAGCCGTGCACGAAGTCCGCGCCCACGAGGGCGGTGAACGCCAACACCAGGAACGTGCCGGTGCCCGGGCCGATCAACCCGTCGTACAGGGCGACCCCCACCCCGGCCACCGCGATCACCGCCGCCACCCGCACCGTGGTGCGCTTCGCCGGCACCGCGACCACCCCCATCCGGGGACGCACCAGCACGAACACCGCCACCGCCACCAGCACCACAAGGACGACCGGCCGGTACGCCGACGCCGGCACCGTCCCGGCCAACGCCGCGCCCACCCCCGCGCTGAGCACCGCGAGCCCCGCCGCCGGGCCCGCCACCCGCCAGTCGACAGTCGTCCTACGCGCGTACGTCGTCGCCGCCGTGGCCGTGCCGAAGATCGCGGCCAGCTTGTTCGTGCCCAGCGCGGTGGCCACCGGCAACCCCGGGGCGGCCACCAGCAACGCCGGCAGCAGCAGCAACCCGCCACCACCGACCACGGCATCGACCCACCCGGCCATCGCGGCGGCGGCCAGCAGCGTACTCAGCGTCACGGCGTCCACGGGCGGCAATTCTGCCCACCCCACACTCCGCAACGGGCACCGAGTGGCCAGCCTCACCTGCTCAGCGACCCCGCGTACGCCGCAACCACACCCCCAACGCGCCGACCGCCACGAACACCAGCACCGAACACAGCAACACCTTCACCACCCGGCAACCATGCCACGGGCACGTAAGGTGCAGGAGTGCGCCTGGCCACCTTCAACATGCTGCACGGACGATCCCTCACCGACGGGCTCGTCGACTCCGACCGACTCGCCGCCGCCATCGGGGCCCTCGACGCGGACGTGCTCGCCCTGCAGGAGGTCGACCGCGACCAACGCCGCAGCGGCAACCTCGACCTCACCGCCATCGCCGCCCGCGCCCTCGGCGCGCCACACCACCGCTTCGCCGCCGCCGTCGTCGGCACCCCCGGCGAACAGTTCCGCCCTCTGCGCCACGAAGACGACGGCCACGGGGAGCCCTGCTACGGCATCGGCCTGATCAGCCGACACCCCGTCCGCAGCTGGCAGGTGACCCGACTCAAGCCGGCGCCGGTGCGCTCACCGGTCTACGTGCCCGGCCCCCGCGGCGGTCTCATCCTGCTGCACGACGAACCCCGCGTGATCCTCGCCGCCGTCCTGGACACCCCGCACGGACCCCTCACCGTCGCCGCGACCCACCTGTCCTTCGTACCCGGCTGGAACGCCCGCCAACTCCGGCAGACCGTCCGCGCCCTGCGCGCGCTACCGGGGCCCCGCGTCCTGCTCGGCGACCTCAACCTGCCCGCCGGCGCGGCCCGCCTCATCTCCGGCTGGCACCCCCTGGGCCGACGCCCCACCTACCCGTCCGGGCAGCCCCGCGTCCAACTCGACCACATCCTCGCCGACCGACACGCCCTCGCCGCCCTCCCACCGGTCCGCGCGGTCACCGCGCCGTCGTCCACCATCAGCGACCACCGCCCCCTGCTGGTCGACCTCGGCTGACAACCGTCAGGCCAGATGATCCGCCGTCGCGGGTCGCGAATGTCTAAGGTGGGGCATCACCCACACCACGACCGTTGCGCCATCGGCACCCCCGACAACACGGAGCTGACCATGAGCGACAGGCCGGACACGATCGTCCTCATCCACGGGTTCTGGGTCACCCCCCGCAGCTGGGAACACTGGGTCACCCACTACCAGGCCAAGGGCTTCCACGTGCTCACCCCCACCTACCCGGGGCTGGAGGGCGAGGTCGAGGCCATCAACGCCGACCCCAGCCCCCTGGAGACGCTGACCGCGCCACAGGTCATCGACCACCTCATCGACGTCGTCGCCGCGCTGCCCAAGCCGCCGATCATCATGGGCCACTCCGCCGGCGGGGCGTTCACCCAGGTACTGCTCGACCGGGGGTACGGCGCCAGCGCCGTCGCCCTCAACTCGGCGCCCACCGAAGGCGTCAAGAACATCCCGTTCTCGCAACTGCGCTCCACCTTCCCGGTACTGCGCAACCCCGCCAACCGGCACCGCGCCGTCGGGTTCACCTTCGAGCAGTGGAACTACGCCTTCACCAACACCTTCGACGAACAGACCGCCCGCGCCCTGTACGAGCGCTACGCCATCCCCGCCGCCGGCGGCATCCTCTGGGACAGCGTCCTGGCCAACCTGCTGCCCGGCCCCCAGGACATCGCCGTCAACTACCACAACGACCAACGCGCCCCGCTGCTGTTCATCTCCGGCTCCGAGGACCACATCATGCCGCCCAGCGTGCAGCGCTCCAACGCCGCGCACTACACGGGCGACACCATCACCGAGGTCGAGCTCTTCGAGGGGTACGCGCACCTGCTGCCCGCCCAGCAGGGCTGGCAGCGCATCGCCGACGTCGCCCTCGACTGGGCCCTGCGCCACGCCCGATGAACACCACGGCGTCGTTGCGGATCACCCACATCGGCGGCCCCACCACGCTGATCGAGGTCGGCGGGTGGCGGCTGCTCACCGACCCCACGTTCGACCCACCCGGGCGGCGCTACACCTTCGGGTGGGGAACCTCGTCGCGCAAAATCACCGGTCCGGCCATCCCCGCCGCCGACCTCGGGCCGATCCACGCGGTGCTGCTCAGTCACGACCACCACGGCGACAACCTCGACGACGCCGGCCGCGCGCTCCTGAACGACACGCAGACCGTGCTCACCACCGAAGCCGGGGCACGACGGCTCGGCCCCGCCACCCGGGGCCTGCGCGCCAACACGACCACCCTGCTGACGCACCCCGACCGACCGACCATCGAGGTGACCGCCACCCCCTGCCGGCACGGCCCGCCCCTGAGCGGCCCGATCGTCGGCGACGTCATCGGCTTCGCCCTGCGCTGGGACGGACAACAGCACGGCGCGCTCTGGATCACCGGCGACACCGTCCTGACCCGCCGCGTTCACGCCGCGGCCACCGGCATCCGCGTCGGCACCGTGCTGCTGCACCTCGGCGGCGTACGGTTCCCGCTCACCGGGCCGCTGCGCTACTCGATGACGGCCCGGCGAGCCGTCCAGCTGTGCACCGCAGTGTTACCGCACACCACGATCCCCGTGCACTACGAGGGCTGGCAACACTTCCAGGAGCCCCGCGAGGTCATCGAGCGGGCGTTCGCCGCCGCCCCACCGCCGGTACGCGACAGCGTCCGCTGGCTTCCACCCGGCGAACCCACCACCGTTCCCGCCTGACCGACCCGGGGGAGCGGACCACAAGGCGCAAGATTCCCTCAAGATCATTGCATCGACGGACTTCGACGATCATGCTGGTCGACACGCCACGATCACCTCGTCGGAGGCCACATGAGACGCCAGCGACAAACCCTCATCGCCGTGTCCACCCTCATCGCCCTCACGCTCACCACCGCAGCCACCCCCGCCAACGCCCAGACCGCCGCACCACCCGACCAGGTGACCGCCCTCACCGCCCACCAGGCCGACGGATACACCACCCTCGCCTGGCAACCCGTCGACGGCGCCACCGACTACCAGATCGAACGCACCCCCGTCGACGCCGACAACACCCCCACCGGCGCACCCACCATCGTCGGAATCTGGCGACCCAACCGCCAGATCAACCAACAGGCACCCACCTTCGCCGACGCCGGCCACAACCCCGGCGACACCTTCCAATGGCGTGTACGCGCCCGCACCGGCACCACCGAACAGCCCTACTCCGACCCGGTCACCGCCACCACCACCGCACCCTGGGGCAATCCCACGACCCCCGGCGAGCAACTACGCACCGGCTGGGAAACCACCCACGCCGCGCAGTACACCAGCGACACCGACGAGTACGCCTACACCGCCGCCATCGACGCCCTAAGCGACCGCGTACGCGTCGTCGAACTCGGCCGCACCGTCCAGAACCGACCCATCAACATGATGGTCATCGGCCACCCCACCCCGCCGGCCACCCCGCAAGCCGTCGCCACCACCGCACCCGTGGCCATCAACTGCAACGTGCACGGCAACGAACCCGGCGACCGCGAAGCCTGCCTCATCATGGCCCGCCACCTCGCCTTCAGCACCGACCCCCGCATCACCGACCTACTCAGCCACACCACCGTCCTGATCATCCCCACCATCAACGGAGACGGCCGCGCCAACAACACCCGCGGCAACTCCACCGGCCAGGACCTCAACCGCGACTACTCCCTGATCCGCCAACCCGAAACCACCGCGTACATCAAAATGGTCCGCGACTACCGACCCGTCGCCGGCTACGACGGCCACGAGTTCGGCAACTCCCGCGCCGGCGACCTGCCGATGCTGCCCCCACGGCACCAGAACGTCGCCCAACCCATCTTCGACCAGTCCCAGGACATGATCGAAGGCCACATGTACGCCAAGGGCGCCGAAGCCGGCTGGTGGGCCTGCCCCTACGGCTGCGAAGGCGGCGGCAACGTCGGCCTCAGCGAGGAAACCATCCTGCGCAACACCCTCGGACTCAAGAACGTCACCAACTCGCTGCTGGAACTGCGCAGCTCCGGCGGCCAGACCCGCCCCGACGAGGGCAACACCGCCAACAACCGACGCCGCAAGACCTACTCCGCCCTGTGGACGTTCCACCAGTTCCTCGACTACCACCGCGCCGACCGCGCCGACATCCTGACAGCCCGCAGCGAAGCCATCGAATCCCAGGCCGCCAACACCGGCCGGCTCGTCTTCCGCGGCTCCCGCCCCATCCCCGCCCACCCGGCACCGCACCCCGGCGACAGCCCGCCACCACTCGACGCGCCCCCCGCCGACCTGATCCTCGACAACCCGCCCTGCGCCTACAAACTCACCGACGCCCAGTACAACGGCCCCCGCACCGACGGGCCCGGCGGCGTCGGCACCACCGTCGCCCAACGCATCGCCGCCCACGGCTGGAAGGTCATCACGATCGGCGGGGACCACTACGTCCCCCTCAACCAACCCGAACGCGGCCTCATCCCCCTGCTCCTCGACAGCAAGGGCGTGGAGAAGCTGACCGACGGCGAACGTGTCTATCCCACCCTCACCGGCCGCCGCAACGGACCCCTGACCGTCACCGGCTTCACCTGCGCCGACGACGCCACCATCAACGGCCCGGTCACCGTCCGAGCCGGCGCGGCACTCGTCACGACAGCAACCACCATCAGCGGCCCCCTCACCGCCACCGGCGCCGCCGGCATCCTCCTCGCCGACAGCACCATCAACGGCCCGGTCCGCATCGCCACCACCCACACGATCTCCATCATCGACGCCACCATCGCCGGCCCCGTCGACCTGTCCGGCAACACCACCGCCACCGACGCACCCGTGCTGGCCGGCACCACCATCCGCGGCCCACTCACCTGCACCGGCAACAACCCCACCCCGCACAACCTCGGCATCGCCAACACCGTCCACGGCCCCCGCACCACCCAGTGCGCGGCACTGTGACCGACCACTAGCGAGCCAGCACGCCGGCGGCGCGGACCCGACACCCGCGCCGCCGGCACCCCACCAGCAACACCGCACCCGTGGAGGCCGCCGTGTCGCACCCCACCACCGCACCGCGACACCCCCGACGATTCCCCGGACCGCACGGCGCTCGACGCGTCCGCCGGACGCTCGGCCTGCTCCTGCCGACCCTGCTGCTGGCCGCCTGCACCGGCAGCCCCGCAGCCCCCAACGCCGACGCCGCGCCCGCGAGCACCGCACCCCAGCCCACCGGGCCACTCTGCGCCGCCCTGCCCACCGGCACCGACCCCGGCAACCCGAGCTTCCTCGCCGGGCAACCCGTCGAGGCGGCGCTGCGCTGGATCCCCACCCTCACCACGTTCGAAGCGGCACTGCGCACCAGCGGCGTCCTCACCGACCTACCCGCCGGCGACGGCGTCACCCTCCTGGCACCCTCCGACGACGCCTTCGCCGCCACGTTCTCCGAGGACAACTGGGACGACCTCATGACCCACCACACCGACCAGCTCCGCACCCTGCTGAAAGCCCACCTCATCACCGGAAACCACCCGATCGCCGACCTCACCACCGCCGGCACCGCCACCACCCTCGACGGCGTCACCGTCACCGTCACCAGCACCGGACCCACCGCCCGCCTCGGCGACCGCGCCGACACGGTCTGCGCCGACTACCAGGCCACCAACGCCCGCATCCACATCATCAACGCCGTCCTCGGCCCCCTGCCCGTCACCGCCCACGGCACCGGCCACCGCGCACACTGACCACCTCACCCCGGCGGCACCAGACCCGCCAACGCGCGGTTGGTCCGATTGGCGCGGACCGCGTCACGCTGCTGTCCCGCCGTCACCTCGATGTACGTCTGCGACGACGCCAACGACGCGTGCCCCAACAACCGCATGATCTCCGCCGCGCTCGCACCGTCCTCCGCCAACCGGGTCGCGAACGTGTGCCGCAGCGCGTGCAGCCGCGCACCCCGCGGCACCCGGTCACCGATGCCCGCCCGCCGGTAACACGACTCCACGAGATACTGCAGGCCACCACGGCGCAACGGCTCACCACGCCGATCCACCAGAAACGGCGAGTCGGGACGCACCGACCGCGAACCGAAGCGCCGCACCCGACTGTCCAGGTAGTCCCGCAGCACCCGGTCCAGATCCGCCTCGATCGGCACCACCCGAGGCCGTCCACCCTTGCCCGCCACCTCGACCCGCCGCTCACCGGACCGACCGCCGAGCGAGTCGACGCGCAACGCCAGCAGCTCCGACAGACGCAGCCCGGCGCAGAGCGCCACCGCCAACACCGCCACGTCCCGCTCCGGCCACGGGTCGCGTTGCCGCCCGTCGTCGCGCGCGGCGGACGCGAGCAGCACCTCGGGGGTGTCCGCGCCGCGCAGCGGCTTCGGCTGGGGGAGTAGCGCCCGAGGCCGCCCAACCGCCGGCATCGGATTGCCCGCCACGAACCCGTCAGCGACCAGGAACGTGAAGAAGCTGTTCCAGGTGGACCAGGCCCGGTGCACCGACGCGGGCGCCCGGGGGGCGGCGAACCGGGCGAAGGCCGCGCGCATCACCCGGGGGGAGAGGTCGGTGATCGACAGCGCGTCCAGGGGTAGGGGAGGGGTGTCATCCTCCGCGACCAGAGCCGCGATCGTTCGGAGATCCCTGCGGTACGCCGCCAGGGTGTGCGGGGAGGGCTTGCGGGTGGCCCGCGCGGTCAGGAACTCCTCGATCAGCACCGCGAGCGATTCGTCCTGTTTGTCATGCATAAGGGATATTATGCAGCATTTTCGTGTTGCCGGGAAGTGGTGAGCCAGGGGGAGAGGGCCCACCCGTGACCGGTGCAGCCGGGGCCACGCTGATCAGGGAACACGTATTGTGCCCGGCATGACGTCGACCGCCGCCGCAGGCCGCGACGCACAAGACGCAACGACCCGGACGGAGCCCATGGACGTCAGCAAGGACGGGCGGACCTGGCGGATCGGCACCGCCGGTGACGTCGCCTGGCTCACCGGGCGCACCACGCAGGGTCTGTCGGTCACCACGGCGATCCCGCCGGTGTTCGAGGCGTACGGCACCTTTCACCCGCCCGCCGGGGTCGGTTTCGACGCCCACGAACGCGCGGTGATCGACGAGTTGGCGGCGTGCACACCGGACCAGCCCTGGTGGCTGGGCTTTCTCGACACCGGCGCCCACGACGTCGTCTTCCCGCACGCCCCGAGGGTGTCCCTCTACTGGGACTGGCCCTACGTACTGGTCCAGGCCGGGCCGGAACAGGCCCTCAACTGGCGGGTCGGTCACATGCGCGGCGACGGGGCGCTGCCCGACCTGTTCTTTCCGGCTGATCGCTCCTGGCTCGTCTCCGCCCTGTGGGACGACACCTGGACCGACATCGGCGCCAGCGGTGCGGTGCTCGCGGCCCTGCGACGTAACCCTCTGGTCAACGCGCGCCTCGTCGGCCCGGACGAGGACGCGTGCCCGCCCGGCCTGACACGCGACTGACACCGTCGGTGAACGGCGAGGGGACTCCCAGAAAGCCTCGACTTTACATAATGCCCATTATCGAATCAGCTTTACATCGTTCCGGATCGATGCGGGCTTGCACCATGACAACTGGCGCGAGGCCCTACCATTGCCCGGGTGATCGAGGATTTCGTGGAGCGGCTTCTGCACGACATGGCCATCCTCGACCCTTGCACAGCGGTGGTCGACGCTGGCGAACAGGACGTCGACGGGCTTACCGACTACGGCCCCGAGGGCCACCAGGCCCGCGCGGACCGGGCCGCCCTCGCCCTGCGCGAGATCGAGGCACTGCCGGCCGGGACCCCGCTGCACGCCCACCTCGCCGAACGGCTGCACACGCGTGTCGCCTTCCACGACGCCGGAGAGGATCTGCGCGAACTGCACGTGGCGGCCACCGGTCCCCTTCAGCTCATCCGCCAAGCCGTCGAAGCCGCGGTTCCCGGCCGCGACGCCGAGAACGCGGCCTTCGAGGAGGGCTGGGCTCGTGTCGGCGCACGCATGGCCGCGATCCCTGCGGCCCTTGACGGGTACGCCCGCAGCCTCCTCCTCGCCGCGCAGCGCGGCGATGTGCCGGCGCGCCGTCAGGTGGAGCTCGTCGCGCAGCGCTGCCGCACCTGGACTGACGACGATGCTGCCCTGGTGGATCGCTACGGCGAGGGGCGTCAGCGGGCGTCGTTGCAAGCCGCGGCAGCGGGCTCGCGAGCGGCGTACCAGAAGCTCGCTGAGAGGCTGACCGTCGACCTGGCTCCGCGGGCAGTTGAGGAGGAGGCGTTCGGTCAGCAGCGGTATGCGCTCTGGGTGCGTACCTTCCTCGCGGCCCAACCTGACCTGCGCGAGCTGTACGAGTGGGGTTGGGAGGAGTTCAGAGCGACAGAGGCAGAGCTTCTCGCTGAGGCGGAGGCCCTGGGCGGGAGCGTGCCGGAGGTGCTCGCCCGGCTCAACAGCCCCGACGCACCTGGCACGCTGCACAGTAGGGAGGCGTTCGCTGCGTGGCTGCAGAACCTGTTGGAGTCGACCACCGAGAGATTGGACGGTGTCTACTTCGACATCCCCGCCCCGCTGAGGCGCATCGAGTCGCGGTTGGTCACGTCGTCCGGCATTGCGTACACAGGGCCGTCGCGGGACCTGGCGCGGCCGGGTCGGGTCTGGTGGTCGGTCCCGGAGGGCGCAGCGACATTCCCTACCTGGTACGCCTACAGCACCGCCTTTCACGAGGGCGTTCCCGGCCATCACCTCCACCTCGGCGCGGAAGCCTGCCGGGGAGGCCTCGGGCAGCGGCTGAACCTGCTCGGCGGCCTCTCCGGGAGTCAGGAGGGCTGGGCACTGTATGCGGAGCGGTTCATGGACGAGCTCGGGCTGTATGAGCAGCCAGGTGCTCGACTGGGGTACCTGTCCATGCAGCTCCTGCGCGCCGCGCGGGTCGTGCTCGACATCGGCCTGCACCTGCGGCTGGCGATGCCCTGCGGCGATGGAGCCGTGTGGACGGCGGACGCGGCGCTGAAGCTGTTGCGGGATCGGTGCCATCAGGGGTGCTACGCGTCCGCCGAGCTCGCGCGTTACCTGGGTCGGCCTGGGCAGGCGTTGGCCTACAAGGTGGGTGAGCGCGTGTGGCTGGCAGGCCGTTCGTCCTTTCCTGGCGACCGGCGCGCGTTCCATCGTCAGGCGCTGGAGTTGGGCTCGATGGGCTTGGATCAGTTGACGGCGGCCCTTCGGGGTGACCGAGCACCATTCGCGGATCGCAGTGACACACGTCAGGGACCGCGGAGATAGCCGGACAAGGTCCGCTCCCCCAGCTCGGGCTGTCAGATGTGGGAACGGCGCAGCCAGTCCTGGGTGAGCGAGTGCAGCAGAGCGGGTTGTTCGTACGGCAGGTAGTGCCCGGCGGCGTCGATCACGGTGTAGGTGCCGCGCGGGTAGTGGCGCATGGCGTGGAACTGGTCGGCGTACCCGACGATGCGGTCCTGCCGGCCGGTGATCACGCTGACCGGGCCGTCGAAGGCGATCTCGGTGTTCTCGTCGGGTAGCGCGTAGTCGGGGCCGTTCTGCAACTCCTGTTGGAATGTCGGGTCACCGGGGCCGCCGGATTGCAGTGCGGCGAGCACCGTCGCGACGACTTTTGGGGTGCGGTGACCCAGGGCGGCGTCCAGATGTGGGTGCAGTTCGGTGGGGGCGGCGTCGAGCCAGCCCGGGGGTGCTTCGAGTGGTGGGTCGTGGGGCAGGGTACGGCTGTGGCGGGCGATGGTGACACCGGGGCACACGAGGAGCAGGCCGCGGACGAGGTCGGGTCGTTGGCGGGCGATGCCGGCGGCCAGGTACGCGCCGTAGGAGCCGCCGGCGAGCAGGACTGGCGTGTCGATGTGGTGGTCGAGCCAGGCGCAGACGGTGTCCAGCACTGCCTGGGAGGTGGGTGGGCAGTGTGCGGGGGTGTCTCCGTGGCCGGGGAGGTAGGCACACCACCGCTGGTCCGGTCTCCGCCGTGTGGTCGAACGCCAGGTTCATCGGGAGTCCTCGTTGGGGTTGTCGGTGGTGGGGTTCAGGTTCAACGTCTCATGCCGGGCGGGCCGTGGGTGAAACTGGTCTGCGTCTTCGGCGGGCGGTGTCTACAGTGGTGCGCTCCGGCCATTGCCCGTTCACCGCGAACGGCGGGGCCGCACATCACCACGGGGGAACATCTTGACGAGTAAGCCTGTCCGTATTGTGGTTGGCCTGGTCGCGACCGTCGGCCTCGTTGTGGGCTGCCAGCCTGCCGAGAAGGAGAATGAGGGCGCCGTCGCGCCGTCGCCGACCGTGGCGCCGAGCCCGACCGTCGACGTGGCGGCCAACAGCAAGCAGGTCTGCGACGCCAGTCTCGTTTTTGTCAAGAAGCACTACGTCGCGATGGCTGACGATGCGATCGCCGCGATCGACAAGCCGGTCAGCGCCAAGGAGGCGGGCGCGAAGGTTCGCGGCCACTACACGGCGCTGTTGCAGGACCTCAAGACGGCGGCGCCGACCGCTGCCGACCCGCAGGTGCGCACCGCGTTGGAGACCCTGGCTGCGGGGGTGGAGAAGCACCTGGCCGGTCCGAAGGCCACCGAGATCGAGGCGCCGGATCTCGACCCGCCGCTGAAGGCGTTGGACACCGTCTGCGGTCGCTGAGCGTCGTGGGCACCGGCCGGGTCGGCCGGTGCCCACAAACCGGGGGTACGGGTCAGATCCAGGGCACCTGTGGGGACGGGTAGAAGTCGACCTGTTGCAGTCGCCAGCGGGGTGCCTGCTCCCCCAGTCTGGTGCGGAATGATTCCCAGTCGTGGCTGGCGGTGGTCGACCAGCCGAGTTCGGCGATCGCCGGTAGGCGGGGGAAGGCCATGTGTTCGATGTCGTCGAGGGTGCGCAGCGTCTCGGACCATAGTGGGGCCTCGACGCCGAGGATGGCGTTCTCGCCGATGCCGGTGACCCGGGTGGCGGGGTCCCAGCCGTACGCGTCGGACACCTCGATCAGGCCGGCCCAGCGTAGGCCGAGGCGGGTGTTGGCGTCGTACTTCATGTCGAGGTAGGCCTTGTTCGCCGGTGACATGACGATTTTGGTGCCGCGGGCGGCGGCCGCGACGAGGCTGGCGTTTGTGGTGCCGGTGCCCCAGAACTGGGCGACGTCGTCGGTGGAGGTGTCGGCCTGGGTGATTTCGTTCCAGCCGTAGGCGCGTTTGCCGTACTTCGTGACCAGGGGCAGGACCCGGTTCATGAAGGTGCGGTAGTCCTCGTCGGTGGTGGCGTGGGCTTCGTCGCCGCCGACGTGCAGGAATGGTCCGGGGGTGATGGCCGCGATTTCGCGGATGACGTCCTCGACGAAGCGGTAGGTGAGGTCGTCGTTGATGCAGAGGGAGCTGTAGCCGACGGCGATGTCGGTGCGCGGGGGCGGTGCGACGCCGTCGCAGTTGAGTTCGGGGTAGGTCGACTGGGCGGCGTTGGTGTGCCCGGGCATGTCGATCTCGGGGATGATCGTGATGTGTCGTGCGGCGGCGTAGGCGACGACGGCTTTGTAGTCGGCCTTGGTGAGGTATCCGGGGCCGACGCCGTCGACTCCGGTGCCGGGTCCGCCGCCGACGGTGGTGAGGCGGGGCCAGGAGTCGATCTGGATGCGCCAGCCCTGGTCGTCGGTCAGGTGCAGGTGCAGGTAGTTGATTTTGTACTGGCTGAGCAGGTCCACGTAGGCGGTGATGTCGTCGACGGTGTGGAAGTGGCGTGCGAGGTCGAGCATCGCGCCGCGGTAGGCGAAGCGTGGGTAGTCGATGATTCGTCCGCCGGGGATGGTCCAGGTGGTCCCCTGCCGCTCGGGTGCCTCGATCTGGGCGGGGAGCAGTTGGCGCAGGGTCTGGGTGCCGGCGTACAGCCCGGCGGGGGTGTTGGCGCGGATCGTGACGCTGCGGCGGGTGACGTCGAGTTGGTAGCCCTGCTGGCCGATGCGGTCGTCGGCGCCGCCGATGAGCAGGGCGATCTCGGGTAGCGGGGTGGAGCGTACGGGCAGGACGGGCAGGGCGTGGCCGGTGGCGGGGCGCAGTGTGGTGGCGAGTTGGTGGCCGACGTTGCGGGCGGCGGCTGAGCCGGGGGTGGTGCGGATGACGGTCAGGGGGGTGATGCGGAATGTGTTGTGCGCGTCGGGGTGGGTCTCGACCGGTGCGGGGATGACGTCGCTGAGGTGTCGGGCTGGTGCGGTGGGTGTCGCGGCGGCGGGTGTTGCGGGCAGGGTGACGGGTAGCGCGAGTGCGGCTATGGCCAGCAGCCGTGTGGTGGTGTGTCGGCGACGCACGGTAACTCCAGGCCTCGTCGTGATCGACAGTTGTCGATTAGGAGGGCAGATTACCGGCGTTTCGCCTGTACTGTAAACCTTCCTTAACGTAGGGCGCGTCGAGACAGCGCTGTCGCCGACCTCACGTACGCCGCACGCTGGGGAATTCCGGGAGTGGTCGTGCCGTTGTCCATTCGGAAGATCAGGTTCGGATGATCGAATGGGAAGTGCCATGCACATGCGCTCAGACGCGGTAGTGCTGTTCGGCGTCACGGGAGACCTCGTCTCGAAGAAGCTGTTTCCGGCGCTGTACGAGTTGACCCGGCGCGACCGTCTCGACGTTCCGGTGATCGGTATCGCCCGCTCCCCCTGGGACGATCAGCAGTTGGTCACCATGGCCCGCAAGTCGGTCACCGAGGCCCAGGACGAGATCGACGACGAGACCTTCGACCGGCTGGCGGACAACCTCTCGATGATCTCCGGCGACTACGCGGACCCGACGACGTACCAACGGCTGGCGCAGCGGCTGCGCGACGCCGAGCGGCCGGTCTTCTACCTGGCGATTCCTCCGGCGGTGTTCGGCTCCGTCGTCGAGGGCCTGGCGGCCGTGGGTCTGGCCGACCGGGGTCGGGTGATCGTGGAGAAGCCGTTCGGGCGTGACCTGGAGTCGTCCCGCGAGCTGGATCGCACCCTGGGCGCGGCCTTCGCGCCGGAGCGGGTGTTCCGCATCGACCACTACCTCGGCAAGGAAGCCGTCGAGGGTCTCTACGCCTTCCGGTTCGCCAACCGGCTGTTCGAGCCGCTGTGGAACAACGAGCACATCGACAACATCCAGGTGACGCTCGCCGAGGCCTTCGGCACCCAGGGCCGGGCCGGCTTCTACGACACCGTGGGCGCGACCCGGGACGTGCTGCAGAACCACATCCTGCAGGTCGTGGCGCTGATTGCGATGGAGGCGCCGGCCAGCGAGGACACCACGGCGTTCCGGGAGGCGGAGGCCGCGGTGCTGCGGCAGATCGCGCCGCTGTCGCCGGACTCCACCGTCCGGGGGCAGTACGCCGGCTACCGCGACGAGCCGGGCGTGGCGGCGGATTCGAACACGGAGACGTTCGTGGCGACCCGGTTGACGGTCGACTCCCCCCGGTGGGCGGGTGTGCCGATCTACCTGCGTGCCGGCAAGTCCCTGGCGGGGACGGCGACAGAGGTCGTGGTCGAGTTCAAGCAGCCGCAGCGCTCACTGATCCCGGCCGAGCGGGGCCAGGCCCCTGCCGCGAACCTGCTGCGGTTCCGGCTCGGGCGCGGTGACGGCATCACCATGTCGATCCAGGCGAAGAGCCCGGGTGCTGAGGTGGCGAGCCGTCCGGTGGACCTGTCCGTCGACTTCGGGGCGGCTCTCGGCCGCCGGCAGGAGGCGTACGAGCGGCTGCTCGACGACGCGATGGACGGGCAGCACCTGCGTTTCGCGCGTGCCGAGACGATCGAGCAGGAGTGGCGCATCGTCGAGCCGATCCTGGATCTGCCGACGGCGGTGCGGTCGTACGAGAAGGGCAGTTGGGGTCCGGCGGACGCCGACGCGCTGGCCGGCGGCTGGCACCTTCCGGACCTGCGCTAGTCGCGGCCGGAGCTGACGAAGGCGGCGTGACCGACTCGGTGTCTGGAAGGTCGCGGTGTCCCGACTGTGGGGAGGCCGAGTCGGTCACGGGTGCGGCGCGCGGTCGCTGACTGACCGCTCAGCTCAGCGGAACGACCGTCCGGCGACGGTGAGGTTTGCCGCTTACGCGTGGTGTGGGCACGTTGGGGGCGACGTTTCTCGTCCTCGTCGGAGAGGAAGCAGCTCATGCTTTCCGTACTCGATCGTCGGCACACCGTCGCGCCGCCCGGCTACAGCCGGTGGCTCATCCCCCCGGCGGCGTTGGCCATCCACCTCTGCATCGGTCAGGTCTACGCGACCAGCGTCTACAAGAACTCGCTGATCGCCCACTTCGACACCAGCCAGACGGCGATCGGGGTGATCTTCAGCATCGCGATCGTGATGCTCGGATTGTCCGCGGCGGTCGCCGGGACCTGGGTGGAGGCGAACGGGCCGCGCAAGGCCATGTTCGTCTCGGCCTGTTTCTGGGCGGCGGGTTTCCTGGTGGGCTCGCTGGGCATCGCCACGAAGCAGCTCTGGCTGCTGTATCTGGGCTACGGGCTGCTCGGCGGCATCGGGCTGGGCATCGGCTACATCTCCCCCGTCTCCACACTGATCAAGTGGTTCCCGGACCGGCCAGGGCTGGCAACCGGGTTGGCGATCATGGGGTTCGGTGGTGGGGCGATGGTCGCCTCTCCCCTGTCGCGGCAACTGTTGTCGTTCTACGACGCCGGCTACGACCCGGCCAACGCGGGGTCGACGGCGTCGGGCAGCGCCCTGGTGTGGCTGTTCGTGACGCTCGGCCTGGGCTACTTCGTGATCATGATGTTCGGGGTGGCGAACGTGCGGGTGCCGGCGCCGGACTGGCGGCCGGCCGGCTTCGACCCCGCCAGCGTGGCGGCGAAGCCGCTCGTCACCACGGCGAACGTGTCGGCGGCGAACGCGGTGAAGACCCGCTCGTTCTGGCTGCTGTGGGTGGTGCTGTTCTGCAACGTGACCGCCGGCATCGGCATCCTGGAACAGGCCAGCCCGATGATCCAGGACTTCTTCCGCGACAACGGCACCTCCGCGGTGACCGTCGCGGCGGCCGGCGGGTTCGTGGGTCTGCTGTCGCTGTTCAACATGGCCGGACGGTTCGCGTGGTCGTCCACCTCGGACATCATCGGCCGCAAACCGATCTACCTGGTGTACCTGGGTGTCGGCATGGTGCTCTACGCGCTGCTGGCGCTCGTCGGGCAGACCTCGACGGCCCTGTTCGTGTTGTTGGCCTGCGTGATCCTGTCGTTCTACGGCGGTGGCTTCGCGACCGTGCCGGCGTACCTGCGGGACCTGTTCGGCACCTTCCAGGTCGGGGCGATCCACGGTCGGCTGCTGACCGCGTGGTCGGCGGCGGGGATCGCCGGTCCGCTGATCGTCAACGGGTTCCTCGACGCGCAGGGCGAGCCGGGCTCGCTGACCGCCGCTGCGTACCGTCCGGCGCTGTTCACGATGGTGGGCGTGCTGGCGGTGGGCTTCGTGGCGAACCTGCTGGTGCGGCCGGTGCCGCAGCGCTACCACGAACCAGCGGCGGAACATCACCCGCAACAGCACGTGGACGAGGACGCGACGGCGCAGAGGAGTGGTACGCGATGAGTGACGACAGCCGTTCCGGGCAGCAGGCCCGGTTGTGGATCTCCTGGTTGGTGGTGGCGGCGCTGCTCGGCTATGGGATCGCCCAGACCGTCATCACGGCGGCGAAGCTGTTCACCCACTGAGGTGCGGTGCGGGGTGCCGTCGGGCGGCACCCCGCAGCACCGTCAGAGACCGCCGGAAACGCGTAGCACGGTCCCGGTGGCGTACGAGGCGTCCGGGCCGAGCAGCCAGGCGATGGCGGCGGCGATCTCGTCGGGTTCGCCCGCGCGGCCCAGCGGGATGCGACCGACGGCGGAGTCGGCGCGGTCGGGGACCCCGGAGTCGGCGTGGATGTCGGTGCGCACGATGCCGGGGGCCACGGCGTTGACCCGGATGCCCTTCGGGGCGAGTTCCTTGGCCAGGCCGACGGTGAGGGTGTCGGTGGCGGCCTTCACGGCGGCGTAGTGCACGTACTCCCCCGGGCTGCCGAGGGTCGCGGCCGCCGACGAGACGTTCACGATCGCCCCACCGTCGGTGAGCCGGTGTGCGGCCTGCTGGGCGCAGAGGACGTAACCGACGAGATTGACGTCGACGACCCGACGCAGGTCCTCGACGCGCAGCTCGGTGAACGGTCCGATGAGGCTGGTGACGCCGGCGTTGTTGACCAGGCCGGTGAGCGGGCCGAGCTGCGCGGCGGCGTCGAACAGGGCGTGCACCTGCTCGGGGTCGGTGGTGTCGGCGCGTACCGCGATGGCCTGTGCGCCGGCGGCCCGCAGGTCGGCCAGGACGGCGGTGGCGGCGGCGTCGTCGCGGCGGTAGCACAGGGCCACGTGGTGACCGGCGGCGGCGAGCCGCCGGGCGGTGGCCGCGCCGATGCCCCGGCCGCCGCCGGTGATGACGGTGACGGGTGCCACGGTGCCTCCCCGGGGGGGGTCTGAGTGCTGCGCGATTGTCGTGCCGACGCTACCGTGACCGGCGCGGCTCGGTCGTCGAGAGGAGGGTCACATGCAGCGGGCACTGGTGCTCGGCGGTGGCGGGGTGACCGGGGTGGCCTGGGAGTTGGGGCTGCTGGCGGGGTTGGTCGAACGGGATGTGCCGGTCACCGGGGCGGATCTGGTGGTGGGCACGTCGGCGGGCTCGGTGGTCGGCGCGCTGGTGTGCTCCGGGTTGCCCGTCGAGCGTTTCTACGCCGAACAGTTGGCACCGCCGTCGAGTGAAATCGCGGCACGGTTGGGCTTCGCGACGCTGGCGCGGCTGATCTGGGCCGGTGGTCGGACCCGCGACGCAGTGCGCTCGCGGGCGCGGATCGGGGCGATGGCGGTGGCGGCGCGTACCCCGCCGGAGTCGTCGCGGCGCGCGGTGATCGAGGCCCGCCTGCCGGCCCGGGAGTGGCCGGCGCGGCGGCTGCTGGTCACGGCGGTGGACGCGTCGTCCGGTGAGTTCGTGGTGTTCGACCGTGACAGCGGGGTGTCTCTGGTGGACGCGGTGGGCGCTAGCTGCGCGGTGCCCGGGGTGTGGCCGCCGGTGACGATCGGCGCGCGCCGCTTCGTCGACGGTGGGATGCGCTCGACGGTGAACGCGGACCTTGCGGCGGACGCGCGGGCGGTGCTGGTGCTCGCACCGACGTCGGCGGCGTTCGGGCCGATGCCACGGCTGTCGGCGCAGGTGGACGCGTTACGGGCGGCCGGAGCGCGGGTGGTGGTGGTGACGCCGGACGCGGCGGCGCGCACGGCGATCGGCCGTAACGTGCTGGACCCGGCGCGGCGGGCGGGGGCGGCGCGGGCCGGACGGGCCCAGGCCGACGTGGTGGCCGACGAGGTGGCGGCGCTCTGGGCGTGATCGCTTACGCTCACCGCGCAGTCGATCCGACAACGGTCGATCGGACAACGGAGGTGCGCGGTGGCGGGTGTGGGTGTCGGCGACGTGGTGCAGGATTTCGAGCTGCCGGACGAGACGGGCACGCCGCGGCGGCTGTCGGAGTTCCTGGCGGCCGGGCCGGTGGTGCTGTTCTTCTACCCGGCGGCGATGACCCGGGGGTGCACGGCGGAGAGCTGCCACTTCCGTGACCTCGCGGCGGAGTTCACGGCGCTGGGCGCGACGCGGGTGGGCATCAGCCGCGACCCGGTGGCGAAGCAGGCCGAGTTCTCGAAGCTGCACGGCTTCGACTATCCGCTGCTGTCGGACGCCGACGGCACGGTGGCGCAGCAGTTCGGGGTCAAGCGACGGGTGCCGTTGGGGCCGTTGAGCATGAAGCGCATGACGTTCGTCATCGGCACCGACCAGCGGATCATCGAGGTGATCCACAGCGAGGTCAGCATGAACGAGCACGCGGACCGGGCGCTGCGGGCGCTGGGCGGCTGACCGGGGTGTGAGCCCCGTGCGGCGGGTGTCGCAGTCGGCTGGTATCAAGACAGCAATCAAACAGGTGTACGGAAGAGGGTTGTGATGGATGCCGGCCAGGGTTTGTCCACTAGCGAGGTGCAGAGCATCCGGGAGTCGTTGGCGGCCGGTCGCAAACCGCGGGTGGTGTTCACCGCTTCGGCGGGGCAGATCGCCGGTCAGGTCGGTCAGGTGATCGAGCTGACCGACCCGGAGGTGTCCGACGAGTTCGTGGTGGTGCGCTTCGGCCGCGACGAGTTGCCGTTCTCCCCCGCCGACCTGGCCGTGGCGCCCAAGGGCGTCACTCGTCGGGTGGTGGAGCCGAAGCCGGAGCCCGAGCCCGAGCCGCCGGCGGTGGCCGCGCCGGAGTTCGTGTTGGACACGCCGCGGGTGCCCGCGCAGCGACAGGAGGAGCCGAAGGTGGAGCAGACGGAGAAGCCGCCGGCGCGGCGGGCGGTCAAGGCCGTCAAGCCGAAAAGCCCCGCGGGCCTCACCGTGACCTTGGCGTACGCCGACGGGGAGTGGACCGTCGCCGCGCAGCAGGGCAGCAAAGCCCTCGCGAAGCCGTACGTGGTGAAGCCGGCAGAGGCGTTGAAGATGGTGGCCCTGGTCGACGTGCCGGGGGTGCAGGAGGCGGTGGAGCAGATCCTCGGCACCGAGCGGGCCGAGGCGGAGCAGCAGGCCGAGAAGCTGCGCGCCGAGCTGGCCGAGATCGAGGCCCGGCTGGCGGAGCTGCGCGAGGCCCGCTGAGGGCTGTCAGTGCCGGCTGTGGTGGTGCAGCAGTCGGGTGATCAGTCGCGTCAGCTGCTCGCGCTCGGTGGTGGACAGCGGTGCGAGCAGGTCGACCTGGACGCGCTCGAGGGTCGCGCCCAGCCGGCGGGCCCCGTCGACGCCGGCGTCGGTGGCGCTGATGACGTTGCGGCGGCGATCGGCCGGGTCGGGGGCACGCACCACGAGCCCTCGGCCGGCCAGGTCGTTGATGGCGGCCACCACGTCCCTGCGGTCGATGCCGCAGCGACGGCCGAGGTCGGCCTGGCTCGCGGGCCCGTCCTCGGCGAGGGTGGCGAGCAGCCGGTAGTGGTAGCCGCGCAGGTCGTGCGCGGCGAAGCCCTCGTTGAGCAGGCGGGCGGCGTGACCGGCGGTCTGGCGCAACCACCGTTGGCTCGGCCAACGTGTCGAAGGAGGCGTCATGTCCACCGTCCCCACCCTCAACGGCCAGGTCATCGGCCAGGCCCACTACGCCACCCGGGCCCTGCTCGAACGGGCCATCAGCACACTCGGCGTCCCGTTCAACCAGGTGGTCGCGCAGCATTCGGCAGCCGCCACTCGTGAGCAGTTGACTGTGCAGCGCGAGGGGCAGTTGACCGACCGATACACCAGGGCTGTCGAGCAGCTCGCCAACGTTGACACAACCGTGCGGATCGGCGGCATCTACGCGCTTGACCGTATCGCTCGCGAGTCGATCGACGACCGCCCGAACATTGTCAACGTCCTCGCCGCCTACCTTGCGGACCTGCGGGGCTCCGACTTCACCCGCGCGTTGCTGGACGGTGCTGATCTCACAAGGGCTACGCGGGACGAGACAACCTGGTGGCCCGACGGAGCACCCGAACCCTAGTCAGGGCAGCGCCCTGCGGGTCAAGGTGCCCGTGTCACGTCGCATGGCCGGCCGTCCATTTCTCGACGCCCGCGACCAGAATCAGGTGCGCGCTCCGAGGACGACAACGGCCCCGCAATCGGCAGCCGGTAATGTGACAACCGGCTAGCGGAAGTAGTAGAACCGCCCTCCGCCAGCCTCGATCTCAGGCACAGAAGTGAAGGACAGGCGGAAGCTCGGCAGCGCTTCGGTGGGGTAGCCCCTTTGAGCAAGAACGGCACGTGCGCGTTCCTCCAAGGCGGGTGCCTCCTCACGAGCGGCCTGGGCCTCCTCGACGGTGGAGAAAATCAACCACGAGCACATTTCGTCAGAACTGCCGTCGAACGAAGGAATGACCTCAAGGTCCACGATGCGGTGCCCCGAGTCCTTGAACGCCTCGGCGGTTAGGGCCTCGGCGACCAGCCTGCCGAACCGGAAGTGATTGATTCCCGCCACGAAGGCGATTTCATCATCGTTGCCTACGCGTGGCTACCACTGAACGGGCTCGATCGGGACCGCTACCGGCGCGGCAACATGCGCTTGTGCCGGGAAACCATCGGCCCGCCGGTCAGAAGTAGTCGAGCAACTGCGCGGGCCCGCCGCAGGCCAGGAGGTCGAGCGCGCCCGGGTCGACACCCGGGCTGTGGTGCAGCAGGCCGGCCTGCGCGACCGAGCGGGCCTGCGCGGCACCGGCGTAGAGCAGGGCGAAACCGCGCACGTCCAACCGCAGGTCGGCCTCGCCGCCGACCCGGGTCAGCTCGGCGTCGCCGTCGCCGACGGTCAGCCTCCAGGTGCCGGTGTTCCACTCGGCGAGCGGATCGGTGAGGGCGAAGTCGACGACGCCTCGGGTGTGGGCGGGCCACCCCCGCGCGCTCACCGCGCGGGCGACGTCGACCGGTCGGTGCATCCACAGGTCCCGCTCGTGGTCGCGGGCCGACTCCAACGGCAGGACGGCGCTGACCGCGTCGCCGTCGAGCGGGCACAGTCGCAGCGTCGGCGCGACGCTGGCCCAACTGCCGAGCACCCCGACGATCTCCCGGGCGGCCTCGGGCGTGACAGCGAGGGCCTCGTCGACGGTGAGCACCGAATCCGCCCCGTAGCCCCGGCCCCGCTGCCAGGTGGCGTAACCGACCAGCTCGCCGTCGGCCTCGACGAGGGTGACCCCGTCGCCGGGCAGACCGCGGTCGGCGGCGTCGAACAGCTCACCCCGGCGGGTCAGCATGCCGTTGCGGTGCCGGGTGACACGCTCGTACAGGGCGTCGACGGCCGGCAGGTCGGCGGGCGTACCGGCCCGGACGGTGAGGTGCGACGCGGGCCGGTGCCGGGGCAGCGCGGCGGTGGCCAGGTCGACGGTGCGCAGCACCCCCGCGGCCTCCCACCCGCAGGCCCGGTACGGGGCGGCGACGGTCGGATAGAGCGCGCTGATCGCCGCCTGACGGTCGCGGGCGCCGCGCAGCAGCGCGCTGAGCAGGGCTCGCGCCACGCCATGACCACGGGCCTCGGGGGCGACGGCCACCCCGGCCACGTCGGCGGCCGGCACCGCCCGCCCGGACCACCACTGGTCGTGGTGCAGGTCGACGGCCTTGCCGACGAGCCGACCGGAGTCGTCGAACGCGCCGTAACGGGTCAGGCCGGGCACCGGCGCGGGCGCGGGCGCCGGGCGCTGCGGGTCGGAGCCGAACGCGAAGCGGCCCAGCTCCCAGGCGGCGTCGAGGTCGTCGGCGGTGAGTTCGCGTACGTGCACAGTGGCGGGCATCGGCACACCGTAAACGAGCCCACCCCCACCACCCCCGCGATTTTCCTCGACGCCCCCGCGCTGCGCCGTCCCCGCTGGTGCGCGATCTTGCGGTTACTGTCGCGGCTTTACCGGCATTTCGTGCAGATCGACGACCGGAAGTGCAAGATCGACGCGATTCCCCCGCTTCCGGCGGTCAGTGTTGCGGGATGTTGGCCACGCCGATGCGCTTGCGGAACACCCAGTACGTCCACGCCTGGTAGGCCAGCACCACCGGAGTGAAGATCACCGCCACCCAGGTCATGATCTTCAGGGTGTACGGGGTCGACGCGGCGTTGGTGGCCGTCAGCGTGCCGGCCGCGTCCAGGGTGGAGGGCAGCACGTTCGGGAACAGCGCCGCGAACAGCGTCGCCACCGCCAGGCCGATCGCCACGGCCGTGCCGGTGAACGCCCAGCCCTCCCGGCGTACCCGGGCGGCGGCCAGACCGCCGAGCAGGGCGAGGGCCGCGCCGACGGCGAGCACGACGGCGGCCGTGCTGGAGCGGATGGTCAACGTCCAGGTCAGGAACCCGACCGCGAGCACGGCGGCGCCCACACCCAGGCGCACGGCGAGCGCGCCCGCCCGCTCGCGGATGTCGCCGGTGGTC
Source organism: Micromonospora sp. NPDC050795 (assembly GCF_044456785.1). Taxonomy (NCBI): domain Bacteria; kingdom Bacillati; phylum Actinomycetota; class Actinomycetes; order Micromonosporales; family Micromonosporaceae; genus Micromonospora; species Micromonospora sp. NPDC050795. The sequence goes on from NZ_JBITGE010000008.1 coordinate 22,692, forward strand.
TTCAGGGCGAGGAACACCGCGCCGTGGGTGAGGAACAGCGCGAGGGTGGTCGCGCCGCCCAGCAGGGCGTACGGGTTGAGCAGGTCCAGCAGGCCGCCGACGTACTCGTGGTCGGCGTCCAGTGGCACGCCGCGCAGGATGTTGGCGAAGGCGACGCCCCACAGGATCGCCGGCAGCAGCGAGCCGACCACGATCGCCGCGTCCCAGCGGCGCTTCCAGGACGCCTCGGGGCGCTTGTGCCGGTACTCGAAGGCGACGCCCCGGGCGATCAGGGCCAGCAGGATCAGCAGCAGCGGCAGGTAGAAGCCGGAGAAGAGGGTGGCGTACCACTCGGGGAACGCGGCGAACATGGCGCCACCGGCGGTGATCAGCCACACCTCGTTGCCGTCCCAGACCGGGCCGATGGTGTTGATCAGGACGCGGCGTTCCCGGTCGTCGCGGCCGAGCACGGGCAGCAGCATGCCGACGCCGAAGTCGAAGCCCTCCAGGATGAAGTACCCGGTGAACAGCACGGCGACGAGGAGAAACCAGATGGTGGTCAGTTCCACGATGGGCTCCGGGATCAGTAGGCGAAGGCGAGCGGGCGCTCGGCGTCGTCGGTGTCGTCGGTGGGGGGTTGCTCGCTGACGTCGGGTACGCCGGCCTTGGCGTAGCGCAGCAGCAGCTTGACCTCGATCACGGCGAGGGTGGCGTAGATCAGCGTGAACGCGGTGAACGAGGTGAGCACCTCGGCCAGCGAGACGCTGCGCGACACCCCGTTTCGGGTGAGCATCTCGCCGAAGACGATCCACGGCTGGCGGCCCATCTCGGTGAAGATCCAGCCGAACGAGTTGGCCAGCAACGGCAGGACCGGCATGGCCAGCCCGGCGCGCAGCAGCCACCTGCTGCTCGGGGTGCGGCCCTTGCGCTGGCTCCAGAGCACCAGCAGGGCGATCGCGCCGGCCGCCATCCCGAAGGCGATCATGAAGCGGAAGCTCCAGTAGGTGACCGGGATGATCGGGGTGTAGCTGCCCGCGCCGTACTGGGTGGCGTACTGGGCCTGCAGGTCGTTGATGCCGTGCACGGTGCCGTTCGGCTCGCCGGTGCCCAGGTACGACAGCAGGTACGGGATCTTGAGGGCGAACACCTCGCGGCTGCCGTCCAGGCTGCCGATGGTGAGCACCGAGAACGAGGCGGGGCTCTCGGTGGTGTAGAGGCCCTCGGCGGCGGCCATCTTCATCGGCTGCACGTCCGTCATGATCTTGCCCTGGATATCGCCGGTGAACAGCACGGCCGCGGAGGCGACCAGGACGACCCAGGAGCCGAACTTCGTGGCCAAGCGGTACGCGCCGGTGTCGGCGGAGTCGCGGTTGCGGATGACGTGCCACAGGCCGACGGCCACGACCAGCGACCCGGCGACCAGGAACGAGCCGGCCAGGGTGTGCGGGAAGGTGATCAGGGCGACCTTGTTGGTCAGCACGGCCGGGAAGTCGGTCAGCTCGGCGCGTCCGCTGTCGGGGTTGATCCGGTAGCCCACCGGGTTCTGCATGAACGAGTTCGCGGCGAGGATGAAGTACGCGGACAGGTTGGTGCCGATCGCGGCGGCCCAGATGCTGGCCAGGTGCGCCCGCTTGGGCAGCCGGTCCCAGCCGAAGATCCACAGGCCGATGAAGGTGGATTCGAGGAAGAACGCGACGAGCGCCTCGATGGCCAGGGGTGCGCCGAAGATGTCGCCGACGAAGCGGGAGTAGTCGCTCCAGTTCATGCCGAACTGGAATTCCTGCACGATGCCGGTGACCACACCCATGGCGAAGTTGATCAGGAACAGCTTCCCGTAGAACTTCGTCAGCTTGAGGTAGCGCTCGTTGCCGGTGCGGTGCCACATCGTCTGCAGGATGGCCACCAGCACGGAGAGGCCGATGGTCAGCGGCACGAAAAGGAAGTGGTAGACGGTGGTGACACCGAACTGCCAGCGGGCAACGTCCAACGCGTCCACCTGAGGACCTCCAGCCATCCGTACTACGCGACGTAGTAAATACTACTGCTCGTCGTAGAAGGCTGGGGGTCCGTACCCGGCCGGGACCAATGACCCTGATCACCCGACCCGCCCTCGCGGCCCCGCCGCAGCGTGCGACGATGGCGCGCTGATGGACACCGCACACACCACCTGGCAGCCGCCGCTGATCTGGCGCGCCGCCCTGCTGCTGGCCCGGGGCCTGGTCGGCCTGCTCGGCCGCCTCGAGGTCACCGGCGACGTCCCGGCGCACCTGCGTCGCGGTCCGCTGGTGCTGACCGCCAACCACATCAGCCCGTTCGACCCGGTGGTCATGGCCGCCGCCTGCCAGACCCGCGGCGTCGCCCCCCGGATCATGGCGACCGCCGGACTGTTCCGCGTCCCGGTGTTCGGTGCCGCCATGCGTCACGCCGGGCACATCCGGGTCGACCGCGGCACCAGCGCCGTGCACCAGGCCCTCGACGACGCCGCCACGGCGGTCGCGCGCGGCTCGGTGATCCTCATCTACCCCGAGGGGCGCATCGGCCTGGACCCCGGCCTGTGGCCCGAACGCGGCAAGACCGGTGCCGCCCGCCTCGCACTGGCCTGCGGTGCCCCGGTCGTCCCGGTCGCCCAGTGGGGCTCGCACGAGGTGCTGCCCTACCAGGCGCCCCGCGGAATGCTGCGCGGCATCGCCCGCTCGCTGTGGCGCCGCCCGGTGATCCGGGTGCACTTCGGCGCCCCCGTCGACCTGGGCGAGACGGCGGCCGCCAACCCCGGCGCGGCCCGCCGCGCCACCGACCGGATCATCGACGCGCTCACCGACACCCTCGCCCCACTGCGCCCCGACGAACCCGACCGGCCCCACCACGTCGACCCCGGACGCCCCACCGACCTCAGCCGCGCCCACCGCCGCCACCCCCGCTGAGTCACCCGCAGCGCCGACCACCGATCGGGATCCGCTGATGCCTCCCGGACTAGACTGCCGGATCCAGTAAGCAGCGCGATGCCAGCGGGGGCGACGATGACGACCGACGACCGACTCGAGCGGGCCAGAGAGGCCTATCAGCAGGCGGTGTTCGGCGGCGACAGCAGTGCGCTCGCCGCCGCCGAGCGTGGACTGGACGCGGTCGACGCCGACGCGGCGCTGGCGCGGGGACGGATATTGCACGCACGGTTTCAGAGCGGGTCCAGCGACCCAGGCGGGGTGCCTGCGGAAGATCCCGCTCAACTGCCGCTGTTCGAGCGCGCGCTTGAGTTGTACCAGGCGCTGGGCGACACGCGCGGTGAGGCAGAGGCGCTGTTCTGGATCGGCTGTCTGCACCAGTTCGTTCGACGAGACGATGAGAGGGCGCTTCCTTACCTGCAGCGGTCCTGCCGGCTGGCGGCGCAGGTCGACGACAAACTGACCTGGTCCGAGGCCCTGCGGCACCTGGGCATCGGCGCACACGCGGCTGGTCGGCTGGGCGAGGCGCGCGAACTGCTGGAACAGTCGTCCCAGCTGCGCCGGGAGATCGGGGCGCTGCCGGGCGTGGCCTCCAACATGATCGGACTGGCGTACATCGCCGCAGCCCAGGACCGCCGCGCGGACGCGCTCGCAATACTCGACGAGGCGCACGCCCTGGCAAGCACCCATGGTGCGAACGCGATCGTCGGCCACATCGAGCAGGCGAAGAGTCGGATCTGAACGGACATGCGGGGCAGCGCCCGCGTGCAGCCATCCGCCGCGCCACCACCCCTGCGCACGCCCTTTGCTCTGCACCCGCGCAGGCGACAGTCACCGTCGGTAGGCGGCGCATCCGCGGGTGCAGAGCAAAGGAAGAAGACCGGGCGCCGCAGACCGGGTGCCGCAGACCGGGGCGCCGGGGTGGTGCCCGGGGACCGGTCCGGGGCGTGAGCTGCGGCCGCCGGAGCCCGGACGGGTTAGGACGCCGGGCGGCCCCGGTCTGATCTTCGCCGGTAGGCCACCCGCGCTCCACCGACGGCAGGCATACTGCGCTGCGTGTTGATGCGATTCGGCTACCTCGACGCGCCCGCGCCGCTGGCGTTCGCCCACCGTGGCGGCGCCGCCGAGGGCGACGAGAACACCACCGAGGCGTTCGCCCGGGCCATCGGGCTGGGCTACCGGTACGTGGAGACCGACGTGCACGCCACCGCCGACGGCGTCGCGGTGATCTTCCACGATCCGACGTTGCGCCGGGTCACCGGCGAGGCGGGGCGCATCGGCGAGATGAGCTGGGCGGACCTCGCCTCCGTACGCGTCGGCGGCGCCGCCGTCGTACCCCGGCTCGACGAGGTGTTGGGGGCGTGGCCGCAGGTCCGCTTCAACATCGACGTGAAGGCCGACGACGGCGTCGAGCCGACGGTCGCGACAGTGACCCGGGCCGGCGCCGGCGACCGGGTGCTGCTCGCCTCGTTCAGCGACGCCCGGCTGACCCGGCTGCGGGCGCTCACCGAGGGACGCGTCGCCACCAGCCTCGGCATGCGCGGCGTCGCCCGGCTGCGGCTGGCCTCCCTGCACGGGCGTCCGCTGCGGCTGCCGCCGTCGGTGGTCGCCGCGCAGGTGCCGCCGCGCTACGGGCGGGTGCCGGTGGTGGACCGCCGGTTCCTCGACTACTGCCACCGGATCGGCCTGCAGGTGCACGTCTGGACGATCGACGAACCCGCCCAGATGCACGACTTACTGGATCGTGGCGTGGATGGCATCATGACCGATCACGTCGGCGTGCTGCGCGACGTCTACCGCAGCCGCGGCCACTGGGCCGCCTGAACCATTCCAAGGACCCCGATGGCCGAGACCGTGACCCCCACGGTGGACGACACCCCGCCTCCCGCGAGCACCCGCCGGGAGCGCCGGGGCTGGTACATCTACGACTGGGCCAACTCCGCGTTCCAGACCACCGTCATCACCGTGTTCCTCGGCCCGTTCCTGACCACGGTCGCCGAGGTGGCGGCCGGGTGCGAGCTGGGTGCGGATTCGTGCGACGGCTTCGTGTACCCGCTCGGCATCAAGGTCGCCGCCGGGTCCTACTACCCGTACCTGATCTCGCTGTCGGTGTTCCTCACCGTGTTCGTGCTGCCGGTCATCGGGGCGATCGCGGACCGGTCGGCGCACAAGAAGCGGCTGCTCGGCGGTGCCGCGTTCACCGGCGCCGGCGCCACCATCGCGATGGCGTTGGTCACCGGCGACCGGTACCTGCTCGGCGGGGCGCTCTTCCTGGTCGCCAACATCTCGTTCGGCGCCGCGATCGTGGTCTACAACTCGTTCCTGCCGCAGCTCGGCGGGCCCGACGAACGCGACGGCATCTCCAGTCGCGGCTGGGCGCTGGGCTACCTCGGCGGCGGTCTGCTGCTGGCGCTCAACCTGGTCGCGATCACCCTGCTCGACGACGGTGACAACCCGCAACGCACCCTGGACCTGGCCCGCTGGTCGATCGTGTCCGCCGGTGTCTGGTGGGCGCTGTTCACGCTGGTCCCGCTGCGGTGGCTGCGTGAGCGCCCGCCGGCGGCGGCACTGGCCGGCGGCGGCAACATTCTCACCGACGGGTTCCGCCAGCTCGGCCGCACCGTCCGCGAGATCAAGGCGTACCCGCTGACGCTGTACTTCCTGCTCGCCTTCCTGGTCTACAACGACGGCATCCAGACCGTCATCACCCTGGCCAGCCAGTACGGCACCGAGGAACTGCGCCTGGAGCAGAGCACCCTGATCATCACCATCCTGCTGGTGCAGTTCCTCGCCTTCGGCGGAGCGTTGAGCCTGGGCGCGCTGGCCCGGCGTATCGGCGCGTGGAAGACGGTCCTGCTCAGCCTGGTCCTCTGGACCGGTGTGATCATCGCCGCGTTCCGGCTGCCCGCCGAGGCGCCGGTGCCGTTCATGGTCCTCGGCGCGGCCATCGGCCTGGTCCTGGGCGGCAGCCAGGCGCTGAGCCGGTCGCTGTTCAGCCAGCTCATCCCCACCGGCAAGGAAGGCGAGTACTACGGCTTCTACGAGATCAGCGACAAGGGCACCAGCTGGCTCGGCCCGCTCGCCTTCGGCCTGGTGTTCCAGCTCACCTCCTCCTACCGGGTGGGCCTGGTCTCACTGCTGATCTTCTTCGTGGTCGGTTTCCTGCTCCTCGCCGCCGTACCGATGCGCCGTGCCATACTCGCCGCCGGCAACACGCCACCGCGGGTGCTCTGAGCACGCGTCCCGCGCCCGACAGATCAGGAGTGGTCGATCGGCTAGGCTGCCCGACCGTGACTGACGACGCCACCACCGCCCCGACCTGCCTGGCCCATCCGTTCCCCGGCCAGCCGCACGCTCCGGCCGGGTGCGCGGCGGCGCGTGGGCTCGACGGGCGGCCGGTGCACGCGGCGGCGTTGAAGTTCTTCTGGGGGCCGATGGACTGCGGCAAGTCCACGATGGCGTTGCAGATGAACTACAACCACGCCCGGCAGGGCCGGCGCGGGCTGGTCACCACCCGCATCGACCGGTCGCTGGGACCGCAGGTCACCACCCGCATCGGTCTGGCCCACGAGGCCATCGAGGTCACCGACGACCTGGACCTGCGGGCCCTGGTGCGCGGCCGGTGGGCCGACGGGGTACGCGTGGACTACCTGATCTGCGACGAGGCGTGCTTCTACACCGTCGAGCACGTCGAGCAGATGGCCGAACTGGTCGACAGCTACGACGTCGACGTGTTCGCGTTCGGCCTGGCCACCGACTTCCGGTCGCGCATGTTCCCCGCCGCGCAACGCCTGTTCGAGTTGGCCGACGAGGTGGCCCGCATCCAGGTCGAGGTGCTCTGCTGGTGCGGGCGCGAAGGGCTGCTCAACGCCCGCGTCGTCGACGGGCGGGTCGTCCGTGAGGGCGCCCAGGTCGTCATCGGTGACACCGTCGACACCGCCGAGGTGCGCTACCAGGTGCTCTGCCGCCGGCACTACCGCAGCGGCGACCTCGGCCCCCGCGACTGAGGGGCCCGCCGCCCGGACACCCGATCGGCCACGATCACCCCGACCGTGACCAGCAGCGCCGCCCCGGCGGCCAACGCGACCGGCGCCCGCAGCGCCACCGCCGCCGGGCACAGCGCGAGCAACAGCAGCGCCGCGGCGACCCGGGCGACCACCCCGTCGTCCCGGAGCGTCATCTGGTACGCGGCGTGCCCGGCCAGGAACAGCGCGGGACCGCCCAGAACAACCAGGGCGCTCGACCAGCCGACCGGTTTGCCAGGGTCGTGCAGCAGCCGTTCGTCACCGACGGCGGTGACGACGATGCCGCCCACCATCACCGGGTGCAGATAGTTGAACACCAGCCGGGAGAGCCGGCCGGCCCGCGCACCCGCGTGCGCCAATGCCGCCATGCTGGCCTGCGCCCGGTCGAAGTACACCCACCACAGGGCCACCGAGCCCGCGAAGGCGAGCAGGAACGCGGCGATCGTCACCCGGTCCAGCCGCTGCGTCAGCGTCCCACCGGTGATCAGGATCGACTCCCCCAGCGCGATGAGGATGAACGCCTGACAGCGTTCGGCCAGGTGCCCGCCCACCCGCCAGTGCTCCGGCCTGCTGCGCCCCATCCCGGGCACCGGAAACCCGGTCGCCAGCCCGATCGAGTCGACGGCGATCACCGCGATCCAGATCAGCTCTCGGGCCGGGGCGTCCACCAGCCCACCGACGACCGCCAGCGCCGCGGTGCCCGCGATCCAGACGACACACTGCCGGAAACTGTCAGCGAGCCACGGTTCGCCGCGGATCGCCCACAGGGAGAAGGCGGTGCGTCCCACCTGCACCGCCGCGTACGCTCCGGCGAAGAGCAGGCCGTTGTCGCCGAACGCGGTGGGCAGCGCCGCGGCGAGCAGCAGGCTGCCCAGCGTCACCACCAGCAGCGTGGCCCGCACCGGTGTGCGGTCGGGGTGCAGCCAGTTGCCGGCCCACACCGTGTAGATCCACACCAGCCAGATCAGGCCCAGCAGCACCGCGGTCCGCCCGACACCCCGCCAGTTGAGGTTCTCGACCAGGTAGTGCGACAACTGGGTGATGGTGAAGACGTAGACCAGGTCGAAGAACAGCTCGGTGGAGGTGGTCCGCTCCACGCCCCGGCGCGGGCGCAGCAGCTGCGGGTGAAGCGGCCCGGAGCCCGGCGAGGACAGGGTCACCGCACCCTCGCCCGTACCCGGAGCCGGTCGGTCAGGATCACGGCGACCGTCACCGCCACCGCCAGCGCGGCGCACACCGCGACGGGTACGCCCAACGCCACCCCGACCGGTATCAGCGCCAGCAGGACCACCACCGCCGTGAGCCGGCTCGTCGGCACGGTCCGCCACAGCAACGCCTTGTAGGCGGCGTGCCCGGCCAGGAACAACGCCGGGCCACCCAGGATGAACAGCGCGGCGACCGTGCTGGTGGGCGCGCCGGGCTCCCGCAGCAATTGCTCGTCGCCCGCCGACGTGACGATGACACCGGCGACGATCACCGGGTGCAGGTAGTTGAACGCGACCCGACTCAACGCGCCGGTGCGCTCGCCAGCGTGGGCGATGACCTCCCTGGCGGCCGGAGCCGACCGCGCGAAGTACACCCACCACAGCGCCACCGAGCCGGCGAACGCCAACAGGAACGCCCCGGACGTCACCAGGTCCACGTGCGACGTGAGGGTGCTACCGGTAACCAGGATCGACTCACCCAACGCGATCAGGACGAACGCCCCGCACCGCTCGCCCAGATGCCCGCCCTCCACCATCCACCGCTCGGGGCGGCTCCGGCCCCGCCCCGGCAGTGGATAGCCGATCGACAGACCGACCACCTCGATCACGATCACCGCCGCCCACAACGCCTCCCGGGCCGACCCGCCAACAAGGCCTCCGAGCACCATGAGCACCGACGTCCCGGTGATCCAGGGCAGCGTCTGCTGGAATGCGACGACCAGCTGGGCACTGCCCTGGATGGCCCACAGCGCGAACAGGGTACGGCCCACCTGCACGGTCACGTACACCACCGCGAAGAGCAGGCCGGTAGCGTCGAACGCCTGCGGGATCGCCGCCGACAACAGCAGGCTGCCTAGCGTCACCCCGATCAACATCGTCCGCACCGGCCCCTGGTCCGGTTGCAACCAGTTGGTCACCCAGGTGGTGTACACCCAGACGAACCAGACCAGCGCCAGCAGCAGTCCGGTACGTGCGGCGCCACGCCAGTCCAGGTGCGTGATCAGATACTGCGACAGCTGGGTGATGGTGAAGATGAAGACCAGGTCGAAGAAGAGTTCCGTCGAGGTGGTCGGCTGCACCCCCTGACGTGGTCGCAGCAGCTGCGGGCGCACCGGGGCGGCGAGTGAGGGCTCAGAACGGGTCACCGCACACCCGCCAGTCCCCGTCCTCACGGACCACCGGCAGGCGCCGTTCCTCGCTGAGCCCGCCGTCGCGGGTCACCTTCACCGTCACCGTGCCCTGCGGTCGTCCGCTGCGGGTCGCGACCGACACGTCGGTGATCTCGTAGTCGGTGACCATCGGTGGTGTCCGCACCCAACTGGTGAAGCCGATCGCGCTCCACCGGCTGCGCGCGTCCTCGCAGAGCCGCTCGTACGCCCGGTCGCTGTCGCCGAGGGCCACCTCGCTGAGGAAGCCGTCGGCGGTCTCCCGGATCGGGCCGGCGGCCTGCCGGACGGTCTGCAGGTTCCAGGCGCCCAGCCCGGCCACCCCCACGCAGCACAGCGCCACGCCGAACCCGGCGAACGCCAACCCGGTGCGCATCGGGCGGTGACGCCGGGCCGGTCGGCTCCACGACTGGCCCGCACCCACGACTACCGACCGTAGAGAAGACGGTCACGCCGACGGGCGACAAGCCGGAAACTGGGTGCGCCCGATGGGCGGGTGTGCCCTGTTCGCGGCGGCCCCGCATCGTCTACCGTCGGCGCACACCCCCCGAGCAGTGCCAGGAGCCGATCGATGAGCCGCTTCGTGCAGCCGGTACCACCCCCCGTCGACCCGTACGCCGGCGATGGTCTGCTGCGGTCCTGGCTGGAGCGTCACCTCGGCCCGGGCGGGCACGCCGCCGCGAAGGGCCGTCTCGCGGACCTGGCCGCCGACGTCACCGGCCCGCTGCGCGCGGCGCACGCCGACGCGGAGGCGCACCCGCCGACGCTGGTCCGCTACGACCCGTGGGGTGCCCGGATCGACCGCATCGACACCTCCGCCGGTTGGCAGGCGCAACGTGCCGCCGCCGCCCGACACGCCGTGGTGGCGCTGCCCTACCTGCCGGACGCGCGGGGCACCTGGGGTGCCGCCGCGCGGGTCGTGCAGCACGCCCTGCTGCACCTGTACGGACCGGAGTCCGCGACGTTCTCCTGCCCGGTGGCGATGGCCGACGGGGCGGCAGCGCTGCTCAGCACGCCCGACGTCGACGCCACGGTCCGCGACACGTGGCTGCCCCGGCTGATCTCCACGGACCCGGCCACGGCGATCACCAGCGGGCAGTGGATGACCGAGTCGCAGGGCGGTTCCGATCTGGGCCGCTCCAGCACCCTCGGCCGACCCGCGGCGGACGGTTCGTGGCGGCTGACCGGGGAGAAGTGGTTCTGCTCCGCCGCCGACGCGGCGATGGCGGTGGCGCTGGCCCGGCCCGAGGGCGCCGGGCGGGGCAGCCGGGTGCTCGCCCCGTTCCTCGTTCCCCGGTACGCGGTTGACTCACCGCTGGCCGACGGCGCGGCGCCCGGCGCACCCGCACCGGGTGTCACAGTGCACCGGCTCAAGGACAAGCTGGGCACGCGGGCGCTGCCCACCGCCGAGATCGGCCTGCGCGACGCGTACGCCCTCCCGCTGGGTGACCCGGCGGTGCCCGGTCTGGTCCGGGCGATGACCCTGGTCGTGGTGACCCGGGTGCACAACGCCGCGGCGGCGGCCGGCGGGATGCGACGGGGTCTCGCCTACGCCCGCGCGTACGCCGAGGCGCGGCACGTCGCCGGCGGCCCGCTGGTGTCCTCGCCCCTGCACCGGGCCACCCTGGGCACCCTCGCGGTCGACGCGGCGGGCGCGTTCGCTCTCGCCGGGCACGCCTTCGCCCTGCTCGGGCGGGTCGAGGTCGGCGCCGACCCGGAGGCCGCGGCCGAGCTGCGCATCGTGGCCCCTCTGGCGAAGCTGGCCACCGGTCGGCTCGCCGTCAGCTCCGCCAGCGAGTACGTGGAGAGCTTCGGCGGGGCCGGCTACGTGGAGGACACCGGCGTGCCCCGCCTGCTGCGCGACGCCCAGGTGCTGCCGATCTGGGAGGGCACCACCAATGTGCTGGCCCTGGACGTGCTGCGCGCGTTGACGCGGGAGGACGCCGGGACGCCGCTGCTGAGCCGGCTGACCGCCGCCGTCGACCTCGCGCGGCCGTTGTCGCCGGTGCTGGCCGACACCCTGGCCACCGCCGCCGCGCAGTTGGCGGAGACCATCGCCGCGGTGACCGTCGAACCGGGTGCGCCGGCGGTGCTCGCGGGCGCCCGCGGTCTGGCGTTGCGCCTGGCGTACGCGCTGACCACCTCGTTGCTCGTCGAGCACGCCGCGTGGGGCGACGAGCAGGCGGAGTTGGCCGCCCGGCTGTGGGCGCGCCGTTGGCTGCGGCACGAGGAGATCGCCGAGGACGCCCACCATCACCTCGACCTGCTCTGCTGACCGGCCGGCGCGAGCGGACGGGTGAACGCCATGTCGGTGCTGATCGAGCTGGGTGACGACAGGGGCGCGCCGCTGGACGAGCGCCGACCACCGCCGCAGGTGTCCCGCCGGTGGCGGGTGGCGGTGCTGGTGGCGGCCTGTGTCCTGCTGCTCGGTGGTGCCGCCCCGGCCGCGCGCCTGACGCCGCAGCCCGGGCCGGCGCTGCCCGCCCGGGCGACCGTGCTGGGCGCGGGGCCGCTGCTGCTGGTCGTCGACCCTGAGCCGAACCCGCCGACGCTGAGCGCCTACGACTCGGCCGCGCCGAACGGCCCGCCGCGGTGGCGGGTCACCGTGCCGCCCGCCGCCGGGTGGTCCGCCGAGGTCGCCGGTGAGGTGTTGCTGCTGGTCGAGCGCGACCAGGCGCTCGGGGCACGGATGACCACCGGGCGGTCGTTGCGGACCGGCGAGCCGGTATGGCGGCGACCCGAGCGGGTGTACGCGGCCGGGGACGCGGCGGTCGCGGTGAGCGAGGTGCGCAGCGCCTCCGAACCGGGTCGGCGGGTCGAGGGCACGGTGCACGGCGTCGACCCGGCCACCGGCGCGACCCGGTGGTCGGTCCCGCTGCCCTCCACCGCGGTGCTGCGGGCGCTGCCCGGCCTGCCGGGGCGGGTGCTGTTGGTGCAGGACGACGGGTTGGTCCGGCTGCTCGACGCCCGCGACGGCACCGAACGTGGGCGGGGACAGCTTCCGCCGGCCGACTACGGCCCGGACAATCCCCAGGTCGTCGGGGCGTACCTGGTGCTGCGCCACCCGCGCGGCGGCGCGGTGGCGCTGACCGGCTACGACCTACCCGGGCTGGTGCCGCGCTGGTCGTCGCCGGTGCAGCCGGGGGAGCTGATCCTGCGGCCCTGCCAGGGTCTGCTCTGCGGGCAGGACGAGCAGGGACGCTGGGCGATCGACGCGGGCAGCGGGGTGCGGGTGTGGACGTGGCCGGGCGGGGCGCGCTGGCGAACGGTGGCTGGGCCAGGGGTCGCCACGGAACCCCTGGTGGTGCTGGGGATCGCGGCCGACGGCAGGCGCTCCCTGGTCGCGACGGTGGGGCGCGACGGGCATCGCGTGTCCGCTGTGCTCCCGGCGGGTGTGACCGACTGCCGCCGGGTCGGCGCCGGGTTGATCTGCCGCGACGGCACGGCCCGTGTGACGTTCTGGCCCCTCGACGCCCCGTGACCCCGGGTCAGCGTAGGGGGCCTCGGGCAACGGCTGCGCTCATCGTCGCCGGATCGCCGGCCGGGACGAACTCCAACCACCAGGTGGCCCCGGCGGTGGCCAGCTCGCCGAGGTAGGCCCGTTCGGCGCGTTCGTCGGAGCGACGTCGCCGGCCGCCGATGGCCACGTCGAAGGGCTGACCGTCGGCGCGCGTCGATGGCAGGGCGTTCGCCAGGTCGTGGACCTCGTCGGGGGTGAAGTCGGACCATCCGTCGGTGTCGGTGAGCTTGTACGGCACGATGCCGTCGGCGCGGGCGGCCCGGCGGCGCACCGCCCCGGCCTGGGTGCTCCCGCCGACCCAGACCGGCACCCGCGGCGACTGCACCGGCGCAGGCCGCAGCGACACCCCATCGGCGCGGTAGTGGGTGCCCTGGTGACTGACCCGCCCACCGCTGAGCAGCCCGGTCAGCAGGTCGAGACCCTCGTCGAGCATCGCGGCCCGCACGGACACCTCGGTCTTCTCGCCGAAGGCGACCAGACCCCGATCGCCGGGGTCACCGACACCGACCGCCACTGTCGCCCGGCCCGCGCTGAGGTGGTCGAGGGTGAGAACCTCCCGCGCCAACTTCGCCGGACGGCGTCGGGGCAGCGCGGTGACGGTGGTGCCCAGTCGCACCCGGTCGGTGCGCCCGGCGATCCCGGCGAGGACGAGCCACGGGTCGTAGGTGAACGGCTCGTCTCCGGAATAGTGGATCAGGTAGTCCTCCAGGAACACACCGTCCCAGCCGGCGCGTTCGGCCAGCTCACCCAGCTCGACCAGTGTGGACACCGCTATCGAGGCCCCACCGCAGGAAATCTCCAGACCGTGTCTCATCCGCCGACCGTAGGGCGGGGGCCTGACACTGGGCCGCGGCGAGTGTCACGGGGCCGAAGGTGTCGGGCCCCGGCGGCATACCGCCGGCGTGAGAGCTTCTGCCGACCTGCGTCTGCCGCCGTCCGCGGGGCAGAGGCGGAGAAGCGGCAGTGCCGCCCGCGCTGCTCAGCCGCGACGACGCGACCGGGCCGCCCACACCGCGTAGGCCGGGTCGCGGTCGAGGTTGTGCCGGTCCCGGTCGTAGCGGCGGGTGGTGCGCGGGTCGGCGTGCCCCATGGCGTCCTGCACGTCCTCCAACGGCACGCCCTCCGAGCGGGCCGTGGTGGCGAAGGCGTGCCGCAGCGAGTGCGGGGACAGCTTCGCCCAGGCCGGGATGCCGGCGGCGCGGGCGAGCCGACGGACCATCCGGAACACCGAGTGCCGGTCCAGCCGGGCACCGCTGGCGGTGACCAGCAGCGGGCCGGTGAGCTGCGGCACCGGCACGCCGGTGGTGGCGGCCCGCTGGGCCAGGTAGGCGTCCAGGGCGTGCCCAGTGCCGGGGGTGAGGGCGCGGCGGCGTTGTTTGCCGCCCTTGCCGACGAAACGCACGCTGCGGTGGCCGCGTTCGGTGCCGAGGTCGGTCAGGTCCAGCGAGATCAGCTCCCCGACCCGCAGGCCCAGGTCGGCGAGGAGCGCGAGGGCCGCCCGGTTGCGGACGGCGGTCGCGCCGGTGTCCGCGTCGGCGGCGCTGAGCAGGGAGTCCACCTCCTCGGGGGTGAGCCCGACGGTGGCGGAGTGGTCCCGGTCGACGCGGGGGCGGTCAGCGCCGGAGACCGGGTTGGCCGGCACAGCGCCCAGTTTGACCAGGAAGTCGTACCAACTGGACAGCGCCGAGAGTCGGCGGGCGACGGTCGCCGGGGTCAGCGGGCGGCCACTGCGGGTGCCGAGACTGCTCTCCAGGGCGCGGGCGTATTCGTTGACGTGCAGGAACGTGGCCCGCAGCGGGTCGAGGTCGTGACCGCCGCACCAGGTGAGCCAGCCGGTGACGTCACGTCGGTAGGCGTCCCGGGTGTGCTCGGACAGCCGCCGGTTGCGCAGCCACGCCTCGGTGACCTCGACCGGCCCGCTCGGCAGCGCCGGTGGCGCGGACGGGCGGGCGAGCACCGGAGCGTCGGAGAACACCATGTGAAAAAGGCTCTCAGCCTCGGGTGGGATCGGCGTGCAGGCGCGCCGATCCCACCCGTCACCGTGTCGGGTCAGGCGTTGATCTCCCGGCGGGCGGCGCCGTTGGCCTGGATGGTCACCCGGCGGGGCTTGGCGCGCTCGGCAACCGGGATGCGCAGCGTCAGCACCCCGTTCTCGTAGCCGGCCTCCAGCTTGTCGGTGTCGAGCGTGTCGCCGAGGAACAGTTGCCGGGTGAAGGTGCCCATCGGGCGTTCGGCGGCGACCAGTTCGACGCCGTCGCCGGCGGGCCGGCGACGCTCGGCGCGGACGGTGAGCACGTTGCGCTCGACGGTGCAGTCGATGCTGTCCGGGTCGACGCCGGGCAGGTCGAACGCCGCGTAGAAGTGGTCGCCGTCGCGGTAGGCGTCCAGGTGCATCGTCGCGGGACGGGCCGCCGTACCGAAGAACTGCTCGGCGAGCCGGTCGATCTCGCGGAACGGGTCGGTACGCATCAACATGGTCATGCCTCCTCGGATCTCCTGGCCGAAGGTGATGAGTTGAGCCGGGGTGACTCAACTTCCTCTTCTTGTTTAGCGCCTTCGCAAGCGAACGTCAACTGCTTCTCGAACCAGTGGTCGGCGTAGGGGCCCCGCGAGTACGCCGGGATCTCCACGTAGCCGTGCCGGGCGTACAGGGCGCGGGCCTCGACCAGGTCGTTGCGGGTGTCGAGCCGGATCCGGTCCACCCCGGCCGCGCGGGCCCGCTCCTCGACGGCGGCCAGCAGCACGGCACCCCCACCGACGCCGCGATGCTCGCCGCGGATGAACACCCGGGTCAGCTCGGCCCATCCCGGTTGCCAGCGCAGACCGGCGCAGCCGGCCAGGTCGGTGCCGTGGTGCGCGAGCAGGAGCAGCCCGCTCGGCGCGGTCAGGTCGTCGCTGGGCATCTCGGCCAGGGCGGCGTCGACCTCACCGGGCCGGGCCGGACGACGGTGGTAGCGGACCACCATCTCGGTCATGTATTCGCGCAGCAGCAGAACTGCGTCGGGGTGGTCGGGCCGGCTGGCGCTTGTCGTCCAGGTCGGTCGGGCGGTGACGGTCACCTGTTGATCATCACCGCCCGGTCAACGGCTTTATCCGGTCGCCCGGGTGCCCGGTGTCGTGGGCTCGCCGACCCGCAGCAGCGGCCAGTCGGCCAGGTCCCGCAGCAACTGCCGGTCGTGGGTGGCGACGACGACAGCGGCACTCGTCGCACGGATCGCGGCGGTCAGCTCGTCGGCAAGCGTCGACGACAGGTGGTTGGTCGGCTCGTCGAGCAGGATCACTGTGGGCCGCCCGGCCAGGACCAGTGCCAGATCGAGGCGGCGCTGCTGTCCCTGCGACATCCGCCCGACGGGCGTACGCGTCGCGGCGGAGTCCAGCAGCCCGAGCGATCCGAGCGACACGGCCTCGGCGGCGGGCAGCACCCCAGCGGACACCAGTCGTCCCACCTGGCCGGCGTACACCTCGTCGGCGGTGAGGTCGAGGGCCTGCCCAGCGGTCTCCTGGGTGAGCCGGGCGACCCGGGCCCCCCTCGCCGTCCAGGTGTACCCGACGGAGGGTTCGAGCGCTCCGGCGAGCACCGCGAGCAGTGTGGACTTCCCGGCGCCGTTGGGCCCGGTGACGAGCAGCCGGTCACCGCCGTCGAGGCTGAGGTCGACCCGACTGGCGAGCCGCCCGTCGACGGCGACACCCTGCGCGCGTACCTGCGGCGCGCCCTGCCGTACGCCGAGGTCCGGCAACCGCAGCGCCGGCGGTGGTTTCGGTACGTCGATCCGGTGTGCCTGGAGCGCGTCCTGTTGCCGGTTCAGGGCCTGCACGACGCCCGGCGCGCGGGACTGGCGCTGGTGCTTGCCGGTCCCCTTGTCCGGTCGCCAGCCGGTGGAGAGCCGGTCGCGGGCCTTCGACACCGCGTCCTGGAGTCGTCGACGCTCGGTCTGCTGCTGCTCGTACTCCTGCTCCCAGTGCTCCCGCTCGCGACGGCGGGCGTCCTGCCAGGCGTCATAACCGCCGGCGTGCAGCCGCGCCTTCGCGTCGTGGGTGGGGTCGAGGTCGAGGAACCGGTCCGCGACGTCGCGTAGCAGCGCCCGGTCGTGGCTGACGACGGCGAGACCGCCGTCATGCTCGCGGAGCCGGCGGGTCAGGAAATCCAGGCCGCCGGCGTCGAGGTGGTTGGTCGGCTCGTCGAGCAGCAGCACATCATGGCGGGCGCCGAGCAGGCACGCCAGCCGCACCCGGTAGCGCTGCCCCACCGACAACGTCGCCAGGGGGCGGTCGCGGTCGGTGCAGGCGTCGAGGGCCTCCAGTGCCACGTCGACGCGGCGCTCGGCGTCCCACGCGTCGAGGCGGGTGGCCGCGTCGAGCGCGCAGGCGTAGCGGTCCTCGGCGCTCGGGGCTCCGGCGGCCAGGGCGAGAGTCGCCTGGTCAAGCGCGGCGAGGGCGGTGAGCGACGCGGCGAGGGCCTCGGACGTGAGGGTGCCGACCGTCTCGCCGTCGCGGGCGGACAGCTCCTGGCGGGCCAGTCCGATCGTGCCGGCCCGCCGCACGGTGCCGCCGTCCGGCGTGATCAGCCCGGCGAGGACGTGCAGCAGCGTCGTCTTACCGCGGCCGTTTTCGCCGACGACCGCCACCCTCGAACGGGCGGAGACGGTGACCGAGACGTCGGTCAGGACGCGACGGGACCCGCGGGTCACTGTGACGTCGGTGGCGCGGACGTGCGCGCTGCCGGCCTCGACGGGCCGGGACATGGTTTCGGGGTTCGGTATGAGGTTCAACGGTGCTCCGCAGCTCGCGATGGAGCCGGGCAGCAGCTAACGGCCGCCCGGCGGGAACCGGGACGGCGAGCGCGAATTCAGCAGAACGAAGGGCGCCGCCGTCAGCGGGCGGAGCGGACCTTCTGCGACCAGATACCTCGTGCCATGACGGCGATGCTAACAGCGACGATCTCCCCGCTCCTACCGGTTTTTGCCCACCCCGTGGTCCGCGCGACACGGGGTGGGCGGCGGGGAATACCAGGGGGCGGTTACCGGCGGGGGCGGGGTAGCAGGGCGATCAGCGCGACCGCCACGGCCACGTGCGTCGCGCCGAGGGCCAGCTTGGCACCGCCGGTGGCCTCGACGCTGAGCACGGGGACGAAGGACAGCACCGTCACGACGATGGCCAGCGAGATCCAGACCGGTCGAGCGACCCGGCTGGCGAACCGCTCGAGCAGCGCCAGCGACGCCCAGCCGAGCAGCGCGGCCACCAGGGCGATCATGACGATCGCGCCGGCCCCGATGACAGTGGCGGGCTGGCCCGGGCTCTCGACGGTGTAGTCGACTCCGGCCAACGCCCCGATCGCCCAGATAGCCAGGGGGGCCACGACAGCGGCGGCGACGCCGAGGGCGCGGCGGCGCAGCAAGGAGGGGGCAGGGGTCGTGACGGTGGCAGCACTCATGACGGCTCCTCGTTCAGGGAAACGAACGAGTACGACCGTAACAGATAATCTTGTTCGGAACTATCTCCTTCAGAACTAACAACCGGAGCGTGCACCCGGCGCATACGGGGAGGTGTTGGCCAGTGGTCCGCTCACCAGCCCCAGGAGAGCCCGCAGGAACACTTCCCGGTCCTGCTCGGGCAGGGTTGCCAGCAGGTCGTCCTGGATGCGTCGGACCACCTGTTGCGCTTGCCGCAGCACCTGCTCCCCCGCTGGAGTCACAGCGACCATCCGGGCCCGCCGGTCCGTTGGCACCGGGCGGCGCTCGGCCAGCCCGGCCCGTTCCAACTGGTCGAGCGTCACCACCATCGTGGTCTTGTCCACACCGCACCGCTCGCCGATCTCCCGCTGGGTCAGCTCGCCGGTGTGGGCCTGCGCCAGCACGTAGTGCGCCCGCGGCGATATGCCCAGCTCGGCCAGCCCGGCGGCGTGCTCGGTCTGCAACGCGTGACTCGCCCAGGAGAGCAGAAACAACAGGTCCGGCGGGCCATCGGACGGCGTGCAGGAGGTCATGCGCCGAGGCTAGCAAGATCCTCCGCGACCAGACGGTTCCCGAAGTCGACGTTCAGAGCCGCTGGTAGATGCCGTGCTCGCGGGTGAGCAACTGCTCGTCGATCAGATACCGGCGCAGCGTCGCGTGATCCGACCCGCCTGCGGCGCACCACGGCTTGAGCGCGTCGTCGACGGCCCGCTCCGGATAGCGGGTGCCCGGCTCGAACGACTGCTCGGCGATGTGCGCAAGCAGGACCCAACGCCGGCCGCGCTGCGCCGGCAGGCTCACCAGGACGCCCGCCCGCAGGAAGGTCCGCAGGACCGGGTCGACGCCGGGGTCGGCGTCGTCGGCCGGCCGGCGGTCACGCGCGGCGGCCCGCAGCGACGCCTCGTCGGCCGCGAGCGCGCCGTCCGCGCAGATGACAAGGCCCGCGTCGGTGAGCCGGCGGACCCCGGTGAGCACCACCCGCGCCGGCAGGCCGGTCCGCGCGGCGACCTCGGTCGCGCTGGTCGCACCCAGCACGATCGCCGCGAAGGTCCGTCGCCGTCCGTCGTCGGCCAGGGCCCCGGCCAGCACATGCGCAGTCACGCCGGTCACCCTCGCATCAGCGGTACGCGCGCCGCCACGCGTTTTTCGGCCCCGCTCAGTCGGTCTGGGGCGCGCTCGGTGGCTCTTCGGCGACGAGCAGCACCCGGCGCAGCAGGGTGGAGAGGTGTCGTCGCTCGGTCGGGGTGAGCGCGCCGAACAGGCGATGCTCCTCGGCGCCCTGGACCTCCATCGCCCCGCGCCAGGCGGCCTGGCCCGCCTCGGTGAGCTCCACATCGACGCGTCGACGGTCGACTGTCGACGGAATCCGGCGGACGAAGCCCCGTCGCAGCAGCGCGTCCACCCGCGCGGTGATCGAGGCGGGGGCCATCGTGAGGTCCGCGGCGAGGTCCGAGGGTGCCGCCCGGCCACCGCGGCCGGCCAGGGCGTGCAAGGTGTCGTACTCGTGGGCCGGTAGGTCGAAGTCGACCAGGACCCGCTCCTTGACGGCCCGCAGGTGCCGGGTTAGTCGGATCATCCTGGTCACCGCCCCCTCGACGTCCGCGTCGAGGTCGGGCACCACGGGCAGCCAACGCTCGATGTGCCGGTCGACGGCGTCCGGAGTTGTGGTCACCGTGGCACCTTACCTCAACGCCGAAATATTCGTTGTCAAAATATTTGACGCCGAAGTATGTTGAGGCCATGGCTCACCCACTGCGCGACCACTCCTTCCGACTGCTGTTCCTGGGGCGCACCATCTCCGCGCTCGGCGACGCGGTGGTGCCCGCCGCCCTGGCGCTGGCCGTGCTGCGGGCCACCGGCTCCACCGGCGCGCTGGCCGTCGTCCTCGCCGCGGCGGTCGTGCCCCGGCTGGTCCTGCTGCCGTTCGGTGGGGTGGTGGCCGACCGGTTCGACGCCCGCCGGGTCGCCCTCCTGGCTGACCTGGTCCGCTGCGCCACGCAACTCGCGGTCGGCGTGGAACTGCTCGGCGGCGACCCGTCGCTGACCACAGTGGTCGTGGCGTCCGCGCTCGGCGGCACCGCCTCGGCGTTCGCCATCCCTACCGCTTCCCCGCTGGTCGCCGGCACCGTCGAGCCGGCCGAGCGGCAGCGCGCCAACGCGCTGATGGGAATCACCGCCAACACCAGCCGCCTCGCCGGCCCGGCGCTGGCCGGCGCGCTGATCTGGGCCGCCGGTCCCGGCTGGGCGTTCATCCTGGACGGTGCGTCGTTCGCGCTCAGCGCCGCGCTCCTCGCGCTGGTGCGGGTCCGCCACGTGCCGGTCCCCCGCCGCTCCGTCCTCGCCGACCTGCGGCACGGCTTCGGCGAGGTACGCGCCCGCGACTGGTTCTGGACCAGCCTGCTCGGGCACGGCGTCTGGAACGGCGCCGCCGCCGTGCTGATGACCCTCGGGCCGGCCGTCGCCATCGACCGTCTCGGCGGCGAGACGACCTGGGTGCTGCTGTTGCAGGCCGGCGCGATCGGAATGCTGACCGGATCGCTGCTGGCCGGGCGGGTCCGGCTGCACCGGCCGGTGCTGCTGGCCAACCTCGGGCTGGCCTGCTACGCCGCCCCGCTGTTCCTGCTCGCCGTCGCCGCGCCCGCCCCCGCGGTCATCGCCGCCTACGCGGTGGCACTGACCGCCCTCGGTTACCTCAACCCGGTGTGGGAGACCGTCGTGCAGCACCACTTCCCGCCGGAGGTCCTGGCCCGGGTCACCTCCTACGACTGGCTGGTGTCGCTGGGCGCCATGCCGCTGGGCTACGCGCTGGCGCCGTTGGCCGCCGACGCGTTCGGCGCACCCGTCCCGCTGGCCGTCGCCGGCCTTCTGGTGCTCGCCTCCTGCGCGGGCACCGCCCTCGTTCCCGGCGTACGCCGACTGACCTGGCCGGCGACCCCGCAACCGCAACCCGCCGACCCCGCCGCCGTCCGTTGACCGGACCGAACGTCGACGCGCGGTGACCGGCGCCCGGAAGGATGTCGGCAACCTCGACAGAGTCACCGCCGTTACCGCCGCTCCTCGCGGGCTGTGCCGGGGCCCGCTGAGGCGTCGGCACCTGCTTCCAGGGGTCTGTACGAGGCGGCGCGATGCGAGAGACTGACGGTGTGACGACCCTCTCCGGGACGAGGCCGGCGACATGAGCCGACTATTCAGGATTGTCATCGCCGTGCTCGCCGCGGCGGAGGCCATCCTCCTGTACCTGAGGGTCACCGCCGAGGTGCGCTCGATGACGGGGTCGTTCACCGTCACGCGGACCGCGGTCGACTTCCCGACGCTCATGGCGAAGGGGTTCGTCTTCTTCGCCCCCCTCGACGCCATGACCGCTCCCATGATGGACGCGGTGACGCCGCTGATCCGCTGGGTCGTGATCCTGCTGCTCGCGGTGTCGACGTACCTGGTCTGCGGTCTCGTCACCAGACAGATGCACCCGCTCATCGCGGCGATGATCGGTGCGGCCGCCGCCCTCACCGCAACGGCAATCGGCGATCTGCTCTGGTGGGCCACCCTCGTGGTCCGTGTGCGTACCGCCCCCACCGGCTGGTACGCCAACGAGGCGCTGGACCACTCCACGCTCCTCGCCAGCGCGCACCTGGCGCTGGCGGGGTGGACGTCCGATGCCCTCTTTCTCGGCTGCCTGTTGGCAGTCACGAACGCATTCCTGGTTGGTGGCTCCAGCCTGGCCATGATGCTGCTGAACCGGCTGAACAAGAACACCGACGAAGGCGACGGCGAGGTCGAAGACGAGGCCCAGGATGCGGTTGACGACACCGAGCCGGCCCCCCGCGTTCCGCTGATCGGCGACGCGCGAGGACGCAGCGCTAATCTTGCCCTGGCTGGCGTCCTTCCGGTGCTGGTGCTCCTCCTGATCAACGGCACCCAGGCGGTGTGGGACAGCTATTCGGGGAGAGGTTTCCTGGCGCTGCTCGGGGAATTCCTGCACCGCCCCGCCCTGTCCCTGCCGCCACGCGCCCGCGACGACGTGGGCTACCGGCTGACTCACGAGGTCGACCCGAATCCCCTGTCGATGGACGAGTGGGCGCACAGGTCGGTGCTCGCCCTCGCCCTGCTGCTGGTGCTGTGGCTCCTGCTGTGGGCGCTACTGGCCGGGCTGCCGAACTCCGGGCATCGCCTCGGGCTCGTCGTCGTCTGTTGGGGTGCCACGATCGCGGCGGCCGCCCTGACCGCGACGTCCGATGTCGTTGTCGGCTGCGCCATCTTGGACTCCCCTACCGGTTGTGCTCCCTGGGAGTTCCTGGGCGTGCAATTGACCCCCTCGCTGCGCTTCGGCGCGGCCTGGGGTTGGCTCGTCGCGCTGCCCGTGCTGCTGGCCCGCCGGCTCCTCGACACCGATCCGTCCATCGACACGCAGGAGACGCCGGTCCATGAGCCCACGTGACAAGCGACCGCGTCGCCGTAGGGCCGCCGCTCCGGCTGCGCCGGCCCCGGCGTCGCCGCCCGCCCCGGCAACCGTCGCCTGGTGGAAGCGTCCCGTCACCTGGCTGCTGACGATCGTGGTCGGGGCCGTCGCCACCTGGCTCGGGGCCGTCGTCCTCGGCATGATCAACCAGTGGAAGCCGGCGAACGAGTTGGCCGAGCAGTTGGCCGGCCGGGGGCCCGTCGTCGTCCTGGACCTCAAGCACATCCCCTACCCGCAGGAGGGTGCGTTCGACTACGTCTACCCCGCCGACTCCGACCTGGCCCGGCTCGACGCCAAGCGGCCGGACGATCCGGCCGTCGAGGCCGGCGCGGTCGACATCGAACGGAGCAGCTGGGAGATCACCCTCGTCGGCACCCGGGAGGAGGCGGCCGAGGCCGTCGACCTCCGACCCGTCCTCGTCGAGCCCTGCGGGCCCCCGCTCACCGGGATTCACGAGCCCAACCCCTCGCAGGGCGACTCGCAGAAGATCGTCCTCGTGACACACGTGGATCGACCGAACCCCCGCATGCTCGTCGACGACCCGGGTGGCGCCGACGCCGGTGTCCCGTTCTTCGCCACTCACAAGATCACCTTGCCCAAGGGTGAGAAGAACGTCATCCAGGTACGAGCGCTCAGCGCGAAGCAGCACTGCCGATGGCGACTGGAGCTGGACTACCTGGCCGAGGGACGACGTCAGACAATGGTGATCTCGGCACCCGGCGACAAGCCGTTCGAGGTGACCGGGCGCGCGGACGACTCGGCCTACGCCTGGGTCTACCTCAGCCCGTCCGACGGATGTCGGGCCAAGGACGGCACCGAGACCGATCGGCTGCGCATCACCGGCGCCGAGTACGCGCAGATGGTGCGCGACGGGCGGACCTGCCCCTACTGACAGCCGGGCGTTCACCACCCGCGCCCTCCATCGGGTCCGGACCGCCGGACCGGTAAACCTCGCGAGCCCGTCCGGTGTCTTGCTGGTTGACGAAGCCGGGAGGTCAGATGAGGGATTCGCGCGGGGCGGAGTTCGACGACTTCGTTCGCTCACGGTCGGCGGTGCTGTTGCGGGTTGCCTTCCTGCTGACCGGCGACCGGCACGCCGCCGAGGACCTGCTCCAGGAGGTGCTGGAGCAGGTGTACGTGCGCTGGCGTCGGGTGCAGAGCAGCCCGGAGGCGTACGCGCGACGGGCGCTGGTCAACCGGTCGATCAACCGGTGGCGGTGGCGTGCCCGCCGTCCGGAACAGTCGCTGGGCGAGCATGACGGGGTTGCCCGGGACCACGCCGACGCGGTGGCGGTGCGTGAACTGGTCGTCGGGGCGCTGCGGGCGTTGCCGGCCCGGCAGCGGGCCGCTGTCGTGCTCCGCTACCTGGAAGACCTGCCGGTGGTCGACGTCGCGGCGGCGATGGGCTGTTCAGAGGGTGCGGTGAAGAGTCACGCCTCCCGTGGTTTGGCTCGGCTGCGCGAGGCGCTGGCGGAATCGAACCTCGTCATACCCATCACTGGAACCGGGAGTTCGCGATGACCATGAACGACAGTGACGTGCGCGGCATCCTGCATCGCGCGACGGATGACCTGGTCAGCCCGCCGGGCCTGCTCGCTGAGGTGCGTCGGGGCGGGCGGCGGCGGGTGGTGCGCCGGCGAGCGCTGTTGGCGGCGGTCTGCGCGGCCGTGGTGGCCGTGCCCGTGGCTGGCGTTCTCGACCTGCCCGGCGACGCCGGAGACACCCGTGCCGCCTCTCCGCTGCTCGACCAGCCGGCCCGCGGTGATCTGGCCACCGACCAGGGTTACCTGCGGCAGGTCCGCGAGGTGTGGCAGCGCCGGATCAAGGAGGTCGGAGATCGGACGCGCGGCGAGCCGCACGTCGTGTGGGCAGGAGTCACGCCTGCTGGTCCGGCCGCCTACGTGGCCCACGCCACCGCGCACGGCACGACCGTGGGGTTCGTCGAACCCACCGCCGGTGGCCCGCGCGTGCGCACCCTGACGCAGGCCACCGACAGCGAAACAGACGGCCTCGAGCAGGCGGTACTGCTCGGATCGCAGCGCGACGTGCTCCTTGTGCTGGACTTCGGGCAACCGGTGGAGTTCTCCGCGCAACTGCGGTCCATGCCCGATGGCAAGGTCGAGCGGACCTTCGAGCCGGTGGTGTTCCGAGACGGTGCGGCGGTGTTGTCGGTGCCGCCGCAGCGCACGAAGGTCACCGTCGCGCTCACCCGGACTCCCGTTCAACGGCAGAACGCGATTCACATCGACGGCACGAGCGAGATCCTCTTCGCCGGCAAACAGGATCGGTCCGCAATACCGATGCTGCGGCACACGTTGCCGGGTGCGGAGCAGGTCTGGGGCACCGACCCGGCTGCCGCGCAGGTGAACGCGCCGATCGAAGCCCTCGCCGAATACATCGACCCGGTCGGAGTGCACACGCACAACGGCTCTCCCCTCCTGTGGGTCTACGGGGCAACCCCCGACGGCCGGCGGCTCCTCGTGGAAACCGTCCAGTACGACGACGGCCCGTCCCGCGTCATCGCGTTGCTCGCCGGCAAGTATCTGCCGTTCGAGGCGGTGGCCAGCACGAACGCGGACTGGTCGGCACCCCTGCCTGTGCGGCTACGACTGCCCGACGACCAGGGCGTTCTCGTCGCCGCCGTGGGGTCAGCGCTGAGCTACCGAATCGGCGACGGCCAGTGGCAGGACGCCGGCGCGGACGCGGCACTGCTGCCCGCGACAGCGACCGAGGTACGGGTCACCGACGCCAGCGGGGCCACCACCGACGTCCCGGTCGCTTCCTGAACCAGCTCCCGACAACAGTAAATACGGTGCTCACCGATGCTTTCCTGGCTACCTTCACCCACAGGCTGGTTCACCCGTCCCGGGTATCGGCGGCACGACGCCCCGGTGACACTGGTGGTCGCGGGCGTCGGCGGACTGGTGGCTACCGGCGTCGTCGCGCTGCGACTGCCGCGGGCGATGCGACGCGCCGACGCCGGTAGTGCGACGCCGACACCATCCGTGCCGCCCGTCGATCAGACCGGGTGATCAGATCGGACCGACGGCCTCACTCTCCGGTCGGGCCGCCCGTGAGTTCGGCGACCACGTCGAGGTGGCCCAGGTGGCGGGCGTACTCCTGCACCAGGTGGAACAGCACCCGCTCCAGCGACGCCGGGTCCGCGCCTCTCCACCGCGGGCCCGGCGCACCGATCTCGGCCAGGTCGTGTGCCGTCACCACGGCCGTGGTGTGCGCGCCCTGCGCCCGCAGCGCCGCCACCAGGTCCGCGCGGTTCTCGTCGGGGGCGACGTACCAGCGGTCGTCGCGGCGGTCGCCCCACGGTTCGGCGACGTCCCGGCCCTGGAAACCCCACTCGATCCAGCGCAGCTCGACGTGGCGCAGGTGTTTCAGCAGTTCCAGTGGGGTCCACCCGGACGGCAGCCGGCTGCGCCGCAGCTCCGGCTCGTTCAGCGCCGACACCTTGTCGACAATGGACTCGCGGAAGTAGTCCAGGTAGCGCAGGAAGACCTCGGTGCGGCTGCCGGCCGGGTCGGTGGGCTCGGGAAACGACGTCATGATCCGGTCGGCAGGTCACGGCCGCGCTGACGCACACCCGCGCCGCCGTACGGGTAGTCGCCCACCAGCGGGGCGCTCGCCTCGTCCAGCAGCCGCATCTGCTCGGCGTCGAGGACCAGGTCGGCGGCGGTCAGGTTGTCGTCGAGCTGCTCGGTGGTCCGCGCGCCGAGGATCACCGAGGTGACCGCCGGTCGGGCCGCCAGCCAGGCCAGCGACACCGCCGACATGGACACGCCCCGGTCGTCGGCGATCTGGCGGACCGCGTCGAGCACCCGCCAGGTGCGCTCCTCGGCGTTGCGACCCGCGTACGCCTCGACGCCGCGCTGCGGGTTCTCGCCGAGCCGGGTCGCACCGGTGGGCGTGCTGTCACGCTGGTACTTGCCGGTCAGCCAACCGCCGCCCAGCGGTGACCACGGCAGGATACCGATGCCCTCGTTCTCGCAGACCGGCACCAACTCGAACTCGATCTCCCGGGCCAGCAGGTTGTACTGCGGTTGCAGGGTCACGATCGGGGTGAGGTTGAGGTGCTGGGTGAGCAGGGCGGCCTTCTGCAACTGCCAGCCGGTGAAGTTGCTGACCCCCGCATAGCGGATCTTGCCGGCGCTGACCGCGTCGTCGAAGAACCGCAGCGTCTCCGGCAGCGGGGTCAGCGGATCCCAGGCGTGCGCCTGGTACAGGTCGACGGCCTCGACGCCGAGACGGCGCAGGCTGGCGTCCAGGGCGCGGGTCAGGTGCACCCGGGACAGGCCGGCGTCGTTCGCCCCCGAACCCATCGGGAACCGCCCCTTGGTGGCGATCACCAGGCGGTCACGCACGTCGGGTCGGCTGCGCAGCCAACGCCCGATGATGTCCTCGGAGATGCCGGTGGAGTAGACGTCGGCGGTGTCGATGAAGGTGCCGCCGGCCTCGACGAACCGGTCCAGTTGGGCGAAGCTGCCGGCCTCGTCGGTCTCCGCGCCGAAGGTCATCGTGCCCAGACACAGGGTGGACACCACGGTGCCGGTGTTGCCCAGAGTGCGATAGCGCATATCGTCCTTTCGGTTCGAGTGACAAAGCTGATCTTCGCACTCGGTGGGGCCACCTGCACATGGAGGCCGTCAGGCCCCGGCACGGGCCCCCGCGCGGCCACTTCGCCGGTCATCATGAGCGGGTGAGCGAACCCGCGATCGACATCGACCGACCTCAGCAGCCGGCGCAGTCGCCACTGCCGGGGCGGCCGCCGGAGCCCGGGGCACGCACGTGGGGCCCGTGGGTGGTGGCCGCCGCCACCACCGTGACGCTGCTGCTGCTCGCCGGCCGTTACGGCTACCACCGCGACGAGCTGTACTTCCTGCTCGCCGGTCGGCACCTCGACTGGGGTTACGTCGACCAGGGTCCGCTGGTCCCGGCGTTGGCCCGGCTGCTCGACACGATCGCGCCGGGCAACCTGGTGGTGCTGCGTACCCCGTCGGCGGTGCTGGCCGGCGGCGCGGTGTTGCTGGTCGCCGCCATCGCCCGGGAGCTGGGCGCCGGCCGGGGCGCGCAGTTCTTCGCGGCGGTGCTCGCCGCGTTGTCCGGCATCGTGCTCGCCAGTGGTCACCTGCTCAGCACCACCACCGTCGACCTGCTGGTCTGGCTGGTCGCGGTGTGGTGTGCGGTGCGGTTGCTGCGCACCGGCGACAGCCGCTGGGCGCTGGGCATCGGGCTGGCGCTCGGTGTGGGCATGCTCAGCAAGCTGCTGCCGGCGCTGCTGGCCGTCGGCCTGGTCGCCGGGGTGCTCATCGCTGGGCCACGCCGGCTGCTGCGCGACCGGTGGGTTATCGCCGGGGCCGGGATCGCCGTGCTGCTGGCCGCGCCGAACCTGATCTGGCAGACGACCAACGGCTTTCCGCAGCTTGGCGTTGCCGCGTCCATCTCAGACGGTGACAGCTCCTACAGTGGCCGGCTCGACGCGTTCACCCTCCAGTTCGTCATCATCAGCCCGTACGCCGTACCGATCTGGATCGCCGGCCTGGTCGCGCTGCTCCGCCGACCGGTGTGGCGGGCCTACCGGGCGGTGGGCTGGGCCTGGGTGGTGGTGGTCGGCATCGTGCTGATCGCCGGCGGCAAGGGTTACTACGACGCCCCGCTGTTGCTGGTCCTTACCGCCGCCGGGGCGGTGGTCACCGTGGCGTGGGCATCGCGCGGGAAAACATGGTGGCGTCGGGGGTTGCTCGCGCTGGGCGTGGTGCCGTTCCTGTTGCCCACCGTCGTGCTGTTGCTGCCGGTGCTGCCGGCCGACCGGTTGCCCGGTTTCGTGGTCGACGTCAACTACGACGCCGGCGAGACGATCGGTTGGCCGGCGTTCGCCGACTCGATCGCCGCTGTCCATCGTGGCCTGCCGCCGCAGGAGCGTTCGCGGGCGGTCATCCTGACCGGCAACTACGGCGAGGCCGGTGCGGTGGCCCGCTACGGGCCGGCCCGTGGTCTGCCCCGGGCGTACTCCGGGCACAACAGCATGGTCGACTTCGGTCGGCCGCCCGCCGACGCGGACGTGGTCATCGCCGTCGGCTGGGAGCGCCCCGACCAGCTCAACACCTGGTTCGAGCAGTGCACCCTGGCCGGGCGGGTGGACCAGCGGGTCGAGGTGGAGAACGACGAGAACGGCGGCCCGATCTACGCGTGCCAGGGGCTGCGGCGTCCGTGGGCGCAGATCTGGGACACCGAGGTACGCCACACCGGCTGAGCAGGTGCAGCCGGTAGGCAGTGCTCAGCTGGCTCCGCTGGTCAGCCAGCTCTGGATGCCGACCAGCGCCTCGGGGCCGGAGGTGGCGTCGACGTCGCGGGCGAGGTCGGCGATGGTGACGGCGGCGAGCGCCTGACGCCAGGCGTCCTCGGCTGCCCACATGGCGCGGGCGACCGGGCACGGCGTCGTGCAGGCGTCGGCCGGGGTCGCGAAGGGGCCGCGCTGGCGGATCTCGGTGCAGACGAAGGTCGGGCCGGGACCGTCGACGGCCCGGACCACGTCGAGCAGGGTGATGCTCTCCGGTTTGCGGGTGAGGACGTAGCCGCCCAACTTGCCCTGCACGGAGTGGATCAGGCCGGCTCGGGCCAGGGACTGGAGCTGCTTGGCGAGGTAGCTGCTGGAGACGTCGTGCAGTTCCGCCAGCTTGGCCGCCGGAACGGGCGTGTGGCTGGCCGTGAGCACCACGCAGCAGTGCAGCGCCCACTCGACCCCGCCGGACATCTTCATGACGTCACCCTAGTCACCCCGTTACTCGGACTCAGTATGTCCGAGTATAGTTCTCGGACAAGGAAGGTCCGAGTATCGGCTGAGCCTCAGCAGTCGGACCACATGTCACGGGAAGGTGCATGGGCATGAAGATCGCCGTACTGGGCGGGACCGGCCTCATCGGGTCGCAGGTCGTCAAGATCTTGCAGGCCGCGGGCCACGAGGCGGTGCCGCTCTCGCTATCCACCGGCGTCGACCTCCTCACCGGGCAGGGCCTGTCCGAGGCACTCACCGGCGCCGAGGTCGTCGTCAACCTGACGAACTCGCCGACCTTCGACGAGGCCTCGCCCGCCTTCTTCCAGACGACCATGGACAACCTGCTGGCCGCAGCCGCTCGCGCGGGCGTCGGCCACGCGGTGATCCTCTCCATCGTCGGCGTCGACCAGGTGCCCGACCTGGACTACTACCGCGCCAAGGTCCTCCAGGAGGACATCCTCAAGGCCGGCCCCGTTCCGTACTCGATCGTCCGCGCCACCCAGTTCTTCGAGTTCGTCGACGCGATCCTGTCCTGGACGGCCGACGACACCACCGTCCGCCTGCCCAGCACGCCTGTGCAGCCGATGGCCGCCGCCGACGTGGCGCAGGCCGTCGCCGAGGTCAGCATGGGCGCGCCGTTGCAGGGCGTCCGCAACGTCGCCGGACCCGACGTCTTCGCCCTCGACGAGCTGGGGCGGATCACCCTCGCCGCCCGCGGTGACCAGCGCACCGTCACCACCGACAACAGCGCCGGCATGTTCGCCGCCGTGTCCGGTGATGTCCTCACCGGCTCCGACGGCGCCGTCATCGCGCCCACCGTGTACCGGGAGTGGCTCGGCCGCCACGCCTGAGGTGGCGAGCGGCCCGCACGTCGCCGTGGCAGTCGATCACGACGGGGGCGTGCGGGCCCGCCACTCGTGGGCCAGGATCGCGAAGACGAGCCGGTCGGCCCACTCCCCCTTGAACAGGTAACTCTCGACATGGCGTGCCTCCTGCCGCATGCCGAGTCGCGCCATCAGCCGGGCCGACGCGCCGTTGCGACTGTGGCACCGGCCGTAGACCCGGTGCAGCCCGAACTCGTCGAACCCCCAGGCCAGCAACGCGGTGGCGGCCTCCGTCGCCAGCCCGCGGCCACCGTGGTCGGGGTGGAAGACGAACCCGAGTTCGGCGGTACGGTCGAGCTGGCTGCGCCACACCAACTCCACGATCCCGATCATCCCGGCGTCGGTGACCACGGCCACCGTCAGGCAGTCGCCCACCGCGCGCCAGGCGTCCTCGCCCGCCATGGCGAGCACCGACACCCGTGACTGCTCACGGGTACGCGGCTTCGCGCCGAGCATCCAGCGCACGACGTCCGGTCGACGCTGAAACGCGTACACGTCGTCGAGGTCCTCGATCGTGACCGGGCGCAGGGCGAGGCGTGCGGTGCGGATCGGGAAGGTCGGCTGGAACATCACGCGATCGTAGAGACCCGTGCGGAGCGCTCCGGTGCCGGCTGATCGGCGTCCTCACGCCGGGGCAGCAGCAGTGGGCTCACCAAGATCACCAGCCCGGCGACCGTGATTGCCGTGCGCGGGCTGGTGGCCTGCGCGAGCAGCCCACCGAGCGCGCTGAGGGCGGCGATGGTGGCGCTGCTGCCGATCGACCAGGCAGAGAGGGTACGGACGATGCGATCCTTCGGAGTCTGTTCCAGGCGGTAGGTGGCGAGCACCGGGTTGAAGAGGCTCATGCTGATGATGATCGCGAACTCGACGGTGATCACCGTGGCGAGACCGACCACGCCGGACTGGACGAAGGCGAGGCCGATCAGCCAGATCGCGCGCAGCGTGCCCACGGCGCGGATGATCCGGTGTTGGCCGTGGCGTGCCACCACCCGACGGGCCAGGCGTGACCCGATGAGCCCGCCGACGCAGGGCACGGCGAAGGCGAGGCCGTACTGCCATGGCGCAAAGCCCAGCTCGCCGAGCAGGAGCACGGCCAACAACGGCTCGGTGGCCATGATCAGCCCGGCGACGAGCAACTGGTTGAGGTAGAGCGCCCGCAGGCCGGGATGGGCCAGCAGATGTCGCCAGCCGTCGAGCAGCTCACCGGCCCGGACCCGGCCCGCGCCGGCACGCCGGGGAGGCTCCTCGTGGCCGCGAATGGCGGCGAGGCCCACCGCGGAGAGCAGGTAGCTGAGCGCGTCGGCCACGACGGTGACGACCGGCCCGAAGAGTCCCACCGCGGCGCCGCCCAGCGGCGGCCCGAGCGCGATCGAGCTCCAGGTCGTCGACTCGAACCGCGCGTTCGCCCCCAGCAGGTCGTCCGGCCGGACGAGAGCCTTGAGGAGGGCGCCGCTGGCCGCGTTGAAGGCGATCTTGGCGGTGGCGAGCACGGCCGAGACGACCAGCAACTGCCCGAAGCTGAGCCGACCCAGCGCGTACGCGACCGGGACCGTCAGCAGGACCGCGAACCGGGCCAGGTCCATCGCGATCATCACCCGCCGTTTGCGGTGGAACTCCACCCACGGCCCGAGTGGCAACGCGATCAGCGCCCCCACGGCCGGCCCCAGCGCGGCCAACACGGACACCTGGGCGGGGCTGGCCTGCAACACCAGCACGGCGATCAACGGCAACGCCCCGAAACTCAGCCCCGAGCCGTAGGCGCTGACCGCGTACGACGCCCACAACCAACCGAACCTCCGTCCCAGGGATCGCCACGTGGACACACCCACACCTCCCGCTCCTGACAACCCGCCGTTGATCGTTGCGATCACAGCAAGCCCAGTGACGAGGGATCAAACAACCCCGTGAGCGGCGAGCCACAACCAGAGGTTGTGTCGCTAGGGTTTGCCGGGTGAATCTCGACGCTGTCCGTACCTTCGTCGCCGCCGTCGACGCCGGCCAGTTCCAGGACGCCGCCGCGGCGCTGTCGATCACCCAGCAGGCCGTCTCCAAGCGCATCGCGGCACTGGAGAAAGACCTCGGGGTACGGCTGTTCACCCGCACCGCGCGCGGCACCCACCTCACCGTCGACGGTCAGACCTTCCTGCCGCACGCCCGTGAACTGCTCCGGGCGGAGGCGCGCGCCGACGCCTCCGTACGCCCGGGGCGACGGGCACTGCGCGTCGACGTGCACAGCCGACGGATCGCACCAGCGGTGCTGTTGCAGGACTTCCACCGCGCGCATCCCCGCATCGAGCTGGACGTCGTCACCCTCGACGCGGACGTCCACGCCGCGATGGCCGCCGTCGAGGCAGGGACGGTCGACGCCACCTTCCACGCCGTCACCGTCGCCGCGCGTCACCTGCCCGCCGCGATCAGGACCACCCGCGTGATCGACGAGTACCACGAACTGCTCGTCGGCCCCCGCCACGCGCTCGCCAACGCCCGCGTCGTCACGCCCGCGCAACTCGCCGAGCACCGCATCTGGATGCCCGGCATGGCCCCCGGCACCGAATGGTCCGACTACTACGACGAACTCGCCGCCGCGTTCGGTCTCACCATCGACCTGGTCGGGCCGGTCTTCGGCAACGAGGCGCTGCTGGCCGAGATCGCCGACTCCGCGGAGCTGGCGACCCTCGCTGGCGTTCGCACCCGGTACCTGTGGCCGGACAGCTACGACCTGCGGCGCGTACCGGTGCGTGGCCCGGCGCCCGTCTACCCCATGTCCCTCATCTGGCGCGACGACAACCCGCATCCCGCGCTGCGGGCACTGCGCGCCTACCTCGCCTCCCGGCGGGTGCAGGCCACCGACATCGAGGTCTGGCTACCGCCCTGGGGTCAGTGACCGACGCGCTACGGCGTTCGTTGACATCTGCCACCCTCCCCTGTCAGACTCACCTGACAGGGGGCGTCAGAGAAATCTGACACCTTCATTGAGAAGGGAAACCAGCATGAGCGGCACCTCGCCGACCGGTGACGAACTCGTGTCGTTGCTGGCCGCACTGGCCAGCCCGCACCGGCTACGAATCCTGGCCGCCGTGGCCCGGCAGCGGACCTACGTCAGCGAGTTGGCCCGGCGGCTGCAGATGAACCGGCCGCTGCTCTACATGCACCTGCAGAAATTGGAAGCGGCCGGCCTGGTGACCGGCGAGCTGGTGACCGCACCGGACGGCAGCTCGGTGAAGTACGTCCAGGCGGTGCCGTTCACGGTGTCCCTGGACCTGGACGCGATCGCACTGGCCGCACAGAACCTGACCGGCTCCGGGCCGGCCGCAGAACAGGAGAAGTGAGCAATGACCCATCAGGTCGCGTTGGACATCGCACAGACCTCCACCATCGCCGCGGCGGTGATCGTGACGGCGATGATCGTGGTCGCCGGTCTCATCGGGACGGGCATCTACCGCGCCCGGTACGCCGCAGCTCGGGAGGAAGGCTACCGAGTGCTCGCCGAGCGCAGCGCCACCGGCGCCCAGGCCACGGCGGACGAGATCAAGGGCGTACGGGACGAGCTCGGCGAGGTTCGGCAGCGCCTGGCCGCGCTCGAGAAGCTGCTGAGCCAGATCGGCTGACGGCCCACCGACGGGGAGGACGCACCACATGAGCACCTGGAATGACGCGCTGATGCGGGCCCGACGTCTCGCCGCCGCGGCCGGCTGCCTGCTGGTGACGGCCGCGGGGCTGGCCGCCCCGGTCGTGGCCAGCCCGCGGCTGCCAACGACCTCGCCGCTGGCGAACGCTACCTGCGCGCGTACCTGAAGCAGATCAAGGCACCCGGCCTGGCGTACGCGGTCATTCGCGGCGACGAGGTCCTCCAGCGAGGCGCATGGGGCGTCGACGGTGACGGCCGATCGATCACCACGCAGACCCCGTTCCTGCTCGGGTCCACCAGCAAGTCGTTCACCGCGCTGGCGGTGGCGCAACTGGTCGAGGCCGGCCGGATCGGCCTCGACACCACCGCCTCCACGTACCTCCCGTGGCTGCGCCTGGGCGACGCGGACACCGCTGGGACGGTCACCGTCCGCCAACTGCTGACCCACACCAGCGGCCTGCCGCAGGTGTGGAGCACCGACCTTACCGACCGCTACGACAGCCGCCCCGGCGCGCTGACCCGCCTGGGCCTGGGCGTGCACGCCATGGTCACCGCCCGCCCACCGACCTCGCCCCCGACGCGAGCACGCGACCGGGCCGTCGACGTTGACCAGCCTGCCGTCCCTCGTGGTGCCGACACCATCCCTGCCAATCACCTCTGGTAGTTGCGGCGGTCCGGCACTACGTTTAACGTGTTGGTTAAGCGACTGGAGGCTCTGGTGTCTGGCAGCGATCAACTCAGCACGGTGTTCTCGGCGCTCGCCGACCCGACTCGACGGGCGATCCTCGCCGAGCTGGCCGACCGCGACGCCACGGTCACCGAGCTCACCGCTCCACTCCCGATCTCGATGCCGGCGGTGTCGCGGCACCTGAAGGCGCTCGAACGCGCCGGGCTCATCTCCCGCACCCGGTCGGGAAAGTTGCGGATGAGTCGCATCGAGGCCGCCCCGCTACGCGAAGCGGCCGAGTGGATCGAGCGCTACCGGCGGTTCTGGGACACGTCCCTCACCCGCCTCGACGCCCACCTCGCGGCCGTCCAGACCGCCGGCCACCCAACGGACCAAACGGCCCACGGCCCGGCGATCCCCGACAGGGAATCGCCGAGCAAGGCTCACGACAAGGAGAATTGATGGACAGCGACAAGCCGCCGATCGTCATCTCGCGCGTGGTCGACGCGCCACGGGAGCTGGTCTATCGAGCTTTCACCGACCCGGACCACCTGGCGGCATGGTGGGGGCCGATCGGCAACTCACTGCCCCGCGACGAGATGGAGTTCGACGTCCGGCCTGGCGGCTACCAGCGGTGGACCGAGGTCTTCCCGACCCAACCCGGCCTGCGGGTCGAGGTCCACATCGACCTCACCGACGTCGTCGACGGCGAACTGATCGACGGCATCGCGCACGTCACCGGGCAACTCCCGGAGGGCATCGCGCCGCACGAGACGAGGATGCGGGTCGAGTTTCACGACGACGCCGATGGACGGACCCGACTCGAGATCCGTCAGTGGCTCCCCGAGCAGTTGTCCGCTCCCGCCAACCAGGGTTGGAACGAGGCCTTCTCCAAACTGGACGCGACATTCGGCAATGCCCGACCCGTTGCCGTCGAGGTGTAGCGCCATGGCCAAGCTGATCTACGTGACCAACGTGTCCCTCGACGGTTACATCGAGGACGAACACGGCCGCTTCGACTGGACCCCACCCGACGACGACTACCTCGCGTTCATCACCGACCTGGTTCGGCCGGCGGGCACCTACCTCTACGGTCGGCGCCTGTACGAGTCGATGGCCGTCTGGGAGACCGAGCCCGCTCTCGCCGCACAATCCAAGCTCACTGCCGACTTCGCCGACGTCTGGCAGGCAGCGGACAAGGTCGTCTACTCCACCACGCTGGACGCGACGTCGACCGCCAGGACCCGGCTCGAAAGGGCCTTCGACCCCGCCTCGGTACGCGCCATGAAAGCCTCGGCCACCAGCGACCTCACCATCGGTGGCGCACACCTCGCGGCGCAGGCATTCCAGGCCGGGCTGATCGACGAGTGCCACCTGCTGATCCACCCCGTCCTCACCGGCGGAGGCAAGCCCGGTCTGCCCAGCCGCACCCGCCTCGACCTGGAGCTGCTGAGCAATCGCCGATTCAGCAACGGCGTGGCGTGCCTGCACTACCGCATCCGCACCTGAGACGGTCGTCGGCGTCACCGGCGGTCTTCGGGGCCGGTGACGCCGACCACCGCTGGTGACGCCGACCCTGCCGCCGAGCAGCCACGATCACAGCAATCGGCAGAAGGGGCGTCTCGGTCAGGGGTTGATCAGTCTCCAGTCTCCTTCGGAGACGACCTCGACGCTGCCGTCGACCACCTTGATGGCGGTGTTGTCGTCGATGGCGTAGGTCGGGACCGGGATTCCGGCCGCCCACTTCTGGATGTGGGACAGCTCGGTGTCCTCCATGTCCGGGTGGTTGAGGTGGGGGTAGAGCGTGAAATCCACCAGCCCCAGCGCCCGGTCGGCGTCCTGCGCCCTGTCGCTGCCGTCGGGGACGAACTGAGTGTCGAATTCGGCGTCGCAGTTGTACGGGGTGACTGCGATGCTTCCGGCGCTGACCCCCACATAGACCGTGTCACTCAGCGACGGTAGAAGGTCGGCCAGGCCCGACTGGCGCAGCCAGTAGGTCAGGTACAGCACATCGCCGCCCCAGACCAGCAGGGCATCAGCCTCCCGGACCCCCGGGACCCAGTTCTCTTCTCGAATGGTCGGCAGCGCGGTGAGCTCCAACAACCCCAGGGACTTCCAACCCAGCTGGCACAGCGGGATGTCGGGGTGGCCGTGAATCGCCTTCCACGCCTTCGCAGCTCCGCCGGGAAAGGGGTAGACGCCAGTGGGCACGAACAGGGCCGTGGACTCAGCGAGCGGCTTGCCCAACAGGTCGACCAGCGCGTCGGCGATGCTCGGGTTGCTGATGCCCCCCGACGTGAGAAGAAACTTCATGCAATCCGCTCTCCTGAAGCCACCGAATGACGGCGATCATGGTGCCCATGAGAACCAGCGTCCCGGCTCGCTGACCCGAGCGACATCGCTGGATCATCCGCTGGCGGCCGTCCAACCGTCAACTGCCTCGGCCTGCGCGACGACCTCCACGAGGGCCGGTCGGTTCACATCCTGGTTGTCGATGACGACGTCCGCGCGTTCGTTAGGCGCGCAGGCGGCGAAGTACAGCCGCTGCCCGCCGACGTAGCGGCCGAGGCTGGGATGTTCGGGATCCGGGTGCGAACCGTCGCGTCGGGCCATCCGTGCGACGGTGACCGCGAACGGCGCGTCAACGAAGACGGAGAAGTCCCAGCACTCCATAAGCTCGTCACGGTGCAGGCACAGCCCGTCGACAATGAGTACAGTGCCGGGCGCCGCGGTCCGCCACTCAAGGTCCAGGATCTCGTCTGTCCGAAGATCATGGGCGGCGGGACGGTAACGGCGAGAGCCCCCGGGACCGAACGGCTCCAGCACGTTGTGGGCGAGGGCTTCGTAGTCGTAACTGTCGAGCCAGAAGCCTTCCGGCGAATCCCGGCCACGGCGATGCCGCACATCCCGACGGTGATGGAAGTCGTCCGCCGACACGTGCACGACAGGGCGTCCCCGGTCGCTCAGCAACGCGGCCAACTCGCCGGCGAACGTGGACTTACCCACTCCATCGACCCCGTCGACGGCCACCCGTACGCACTGCGGCGCGGGGAACGTCGGCACCAGGTCAGCGACATGGTCGAGCAACTGCCGCCGTACGACGCTCACGCCGTTCCTCCATCCCTGACCGGAAGCGCGGCACGCCCTACGGACCGAGGACGTCATTCTGGCAGACGGCTAACTGATGCCCGCAGAGCTGATCTTGTTGTGGTGGATTGAGTAGGGGCGGAGGTGGTCCTCGATCATCTACAAGCGTGGCCCGCACGCTCGACCGAACCCGGAGCGGCTGCACAGGTAGGTGCCGACGACCGCCCACCGGTCGGAGCGCGACCACTCGCCGAGCAGACGAGCCGCCGTGCCAGCGTCAGTCGACGATGGTGCGTGACGTGGGTACGGTGACACGGTGCTCGCGGCCGTGAAGGGTCTGTCCCGCTACCACACCGAGGAGTCGCTGCGCGCCTACCTGCTGGAGCGCTCACACCGTACCGAGAGCGGCTGCCTGGTCGTCGAAGGCTACGGGCAGCGACGTGGGGTGCACCAGAAGGTCGCGGGCCGGGCGTGGGCGCACATCGCCGCGTACGTCGTCTTCCTCGGCGGGTACGACCCCGCCCTCGACGTCGACCAGACCTGCGGCGCCGCCGACTGTATCGAGCCGACTCATCTGCGACAGCTCAGTCGTGCCGAGGCCGGCCGCCGCCGGAACCAGGCGGCGCTGTGCCGCAACGGCCACGACCGTGAGCTCGACCCGGCGACCGGCCGGTACCGTCGGGTCTGCCGGACGTGCAACCGGGAGGCACAGCGCCGGTGGCGTGAACGCGAGGCAGTCGAGGTTGCCCAGGCCCGCGCCGCGTACGGCCGCTCGTAGTCAGCCCTCCAACGCTTTCCGATGCCGGTACCGCCACTCAAGCTGTCAGGGTGTGAGGAGGCAAGGGTTTCGATGCGCCATCTGCGGCATCCATGAGGGTGACCTCTCGGCAACTCTCGCCGGTCGCCCCCGGAAGACGGCAAGCCCTCCGCCCAGGCGTTCCGGTTGGTCGTGGATCACTGCCACGGCGCCAACACCGTTCGGGGCTCCTCTGCAACGGGTGCAACTCGGCACTTGGGCACTTCCGGGACAGCCTTGAGGCGCTGCGCCGCGCACTGGAATACCTCCAGTCGGGGCCGTCATCGGTGCCGCCCCGAGAGGTCACCTGAGTTCCCGGCCAACACCCGCGCATCGAACTACCCAGACGCCTACACCAACTTAAGTCCTTACGCACAAGAACTGTCATTATGGTGCACGTACGTTGCGTACCTTTTGTCCCAGGTAATTACTGGATTCTCATTAACAACAATCCATTAATTACCTGGGGTGGCTGCGATCCCTCGCTTTAGTCCGGCTCGGGAACGCGGTGGCGTCACGGCCCGCACGCGCTGAGGATGTCGACATGGATGACCGCAGTCCGAGCGCGGCCGACGAGCAGGAGGAAGCGCTGCCGGGCGGCAACATGGGGAGTG
Source organism: Micromonospora sp. NPDC050795 (assembly GCF_044456785.1). Lineage (NCBI taxonomy): Bacteria > Bacillati > Actinomycetota > Actinomycetes > Micromonosporales > Micromonosporaceae > Micromonospora > Micromonospora sp. NPDC050795. The sequence goes on from NZ_JBITGE010000008.1 coordinate 61,892, forward strand.
CGACACGGGTCGGTGCCACTGTTCGGCGCGGTCAGGGAGCATGGAGCCCGACGATTCAGCGCCTACTACGACATTTACGGGAGCGCGGCGTCACCTGGGTTCCGCAACCACTCGGGACCGATGAGCACGGACGCGACAGCGTCTCCTACCTGCAAGGCATCGTGCCGCAGTACCCGTTGCCGGACTGGATCTGGAGCGACGACATCATCGCCGATGCAGGTCTCCACCTCGCACAACTTCACGAGGCCAGTGCCAGCTTCGACACCGTCGGCGGAGTGTGGCAGTTTCCGGTGCGACAGCCAGCTGAGGTCATCTGTCACAACGACTTCGCGCCCTACAACATGGTCTTCACCGACCGGCGGCTCACCGGAATCATCGACTGGGACACGGCCTCGCCCGGTCCCCGGTCGTGGGATCTGGCCTACCTCGCCTACCGGCTGGTGCCGCTGGCCCACCCCGACAACGGCGACGCGATCGACAGCGACCTGGGCGAGCGGACACGTCGGCTGCGCATGCTCTGCGACGCCTACGGCTCGGGGCAAGTCCCCGCTCATGTCCTCCAGGTCGCAGTCCACCGACTGCACGACCTCGCCGCCTTCACCGAGGCGCGGGCTGGTCAGGGCCAGGAGAACGTCCGCAGTCACGTCGGGCTCTACCAACGCGACGCGATGTGGATCACCGCGCACATCCTTCGAAGGTGAGTGCCGACAGAGGGGCGCTGGCGGACAAGCTCAGCTTGCGCTGTATCGGCCGTTCAGTTGCCTGCGGCCGCCGATCGGTCATTTCCATGTGCGTGTGCCTCCTCCCGACGGCTACGAAGTACGGGTGACCAACGAGGTAACCGTTCCCCTGCTGCCCTGCGCGTCCATCGACGACATCGTCGCCTTCTACGAGGTGCTCGGTTTCCACACCACCTACCAGCAGCGCAAACCCAACCCGTGCGTGGGCTTGCAGCGTGAAGATCTACATCTGCAGTTCTTCGAGATCGCGGGGTTCGATCCGGCGCAGTCCTACGGTTCGTGTCTCGTGCTGACCTCGGACACGGGGCAGCTGTACCGGGCTTTCGCGGCGGGAATGCGCGCCGCGTACGGCAAGGTGTTGGTCTCCGGGACGCCCCGGATGACCCGGCCCCGCGCGCGGAAGAACGCCGACGGGCTCAGCGGCTTCAGCGTCATCGATCCAGGCGGCAACTGGATCCGCGTCTTTCAGAACGCCTCGGCCTCCCCCGCGTCGGCGCCGACAGGGCGGCTGGGCAAGGCGATGGCGAACGCCGTCGTGCAGGCCGACTCCCGAGGGGACGCCCGGCAGGCCGCTCGGATTCTTGACAGCGCGCTGGGCCATCCCGATACAGATGATGACCCGGTCGCGTTGCTGGAGGTGCTCGTATACCGGGCTGAGGTCGCGATGGTCCTGAACGATCCGGCCACGGCGATCGAGATGCTGGCTCGTGTTGACCGTGTCGCGTTGAGCGCGGACCAGGCCGCACGGGCTGCGGCTGCGTATGAGGCCGCTACCGACCTTGCGACAGCGCTGTCCTAGGTGTCGCGTCCAACCGACGCCCCGGCCGGTCAGGCGAACAGGGTTCTCGTCCACGTGCGTCCGGTCAGGCTCGGAGCCAGCGATCGAACCAGGCGCGGGTCCGGCGCAGAACGTCGAGTTGGTGGTGGCGTTCCCGGATCGAGTGGCCCTCCCTCGGGTAGATCACGAACTCGTGCTCGACGTCGAAGTGGCGCAGCGCCCGGTGCAGGTAGACGGCCTGTCCGAGGGGGACGTTGGTGTCCTCGGCGCCGTGCAGGATGAGCACCGGGGTGCGGATGCGGTTGGCGAAGGAGATCGGGCTGACCGCGTCATGCGGGTGGGGGCCGGTGCCGGACCAGCCGGTGCTGCCACCGAGCGCGGCTTCGAACTGGCCGTTCTCCCCGGTCGCGGCGAGCATGCCCCAGTCGACGACGCCGGCGCCGACCAGCGCGGCACGGAAGCGGTCGGTCTGGCCGACTGCCCAGGCGGACAGGAAGCCGCCGTGGCTCCAGCCGGCGATGCCCAGCCGGTCAGGGTCAGCGATGCCCTCGGCGATGAGCAGGTCGATGCCGGTCAGGATGTCTGTCCACTCCTGCTGGCCGACCCGGCCGGCGACGCTGGCGGCGAACTGGTGACCATGGCCCTGGCCGCCGCGCGGGTTGGGCAGCAACACCGCGTAGCCAGCGGCGGCCAGCCACTGCGCGCTAGGGAACCAGAACAACTGGCAACGATCGGCGTAGCGGTCGTACGGGCCTCCGTGCGCGATCGTGACCAGCGGGAACGGGCCCTCCGAGGCAGTTTTGCCGACCGGCAGCACGAGCAGGCCGTCCAGATCGAGGCCGTCGGCGGCGCGGTAGGCCAGCGGTTGTTGCGTGCCGAGTGCCACGCCGTCCAGTTCCGGTCGGGTGTTGGTGATTCTGCGCAGCGGCCCGGTGGGCGCTCCGATGTGCACATTCGCGGGCTGATAGCGGGTGCCGGTGAGCACCGCGATCTTGTCGCCGGCAAGGGTGGCGGTGAGTCGGTCGAGGCGTCCAGGGTGATGCGACAGGGTCGTGAGGCAGGTGGGGTCGAGCCTGGCCAGTGTCGTGTTCAGGCCGTCGGCGAACACGACCAGCGGGGCGGCGTCGGTCTGGCACAGTTCGGTGGGACACATCGTGAGGCCAGCGGTGCGGTCGCGCAGGACGCGGGTCTCCATGGCCAGGTCGAAGACGGCGGTGCCGGCCTGCAGAAGCGGTGGGGTGAGCGCGAGGTAACCGAGGTGCCAACCGTCCTCGCCCGGCCACCAGGCCAGAGACCGTGCGTCGACCTCGACCGGTCCGAGGTTCTCCGCGGTCCCGGTCGTGGGGTCGAACAGGTGCAGGTGGCCGTTTCGCGGGCCGTGGTCGATGTCGGCGCTGGCCCACGTCAGTACGGCCAGTGGACCGCCGTCGGGACGTTGCCGCAGGTCCACGACGTGTCGGTCACCGAACGCCTTCGGGGTGGTGAGCTGGCCGGTGCGCAGGTCGAGCAGGCGCAATCGGGCGCGTGGTTCGCGCTCGCCGACGACGATGGCGTCGTCGCGGTTGAGGGCGCGACGCGCGTCCTGCTCGGTGGGTTCGTCCTCGGTGAGCAGGGCGACCAGGTTGGGGTCGGTGAGCGGCAGGTGGTCGATGACGCCGCCGCGCCAGCTGGTCAAGGTGGTCACCGTGCCGTCGGCGAGGGTGAGCCTGTGCAGTTGCGACATGCCGCGTTCGGCGCGGTCGGAGAGGAAGAACAGCGTCTCCGAGTCGGCCGACCAGCGTGGCTGGGACTCGGTTGCCGTGTCGTCGGTCGCCCGGCGCGGCGCGACGGCGGAATCGGTGGGTACGAGCCGGAGTTCGGTGTCGAGGTGGTCACCGGTCCGGCTGCTGGGAGCGAGGACGTAGCAGAGCAGGCGCCCGTTCGGGGCGAGCGCCGGGGTCTGCGGGGCACGACCATCGACCACGAGTTCGGCGGTGAGACCCGTCATGCGACGAGTCTGCCAGCATCCACGAAACACCATGCGATCGATCGGCCGCCGTCGACCGGATGACGGCGGGTGTTGACCGAGCCGATGGTCACGATGGTGGGTGTGCCCCAGGCCCCGGCAGCAGATCGATGTCCGTAGCCCGCATGGGCTGTTCGCACTCCGAGCACCGTAGTTCGACGTGACTGATCTTGCCGCAGGCGTGGTGGCGGTAGAGCACCGGCGGGCCGGCGTCGCCCGCCGTCCACCGGTCACCCCAGCGCACCATGACGAGCAGCAGATCGCACAGCTCCCGGCCCTTGTCAGTGAGCAGGTACTCGTGTCGGACAGGCCGGGCCGAGTATTCACGCTGGGTCAGGACGCCCTGTTCGACCAGCCAGTTCAGCCGCTCGGCGAGCACCTTGCGGGAGATGCCGAGCCCCCGCTGAAGCTGCTCGAAGCGGTGTGTGCCGGCGTAGACGTCCCGCAGGATCAGCGGAGACCACGGCTCACCGATGACGTCGAGGGTTCGGGCGATCGAGCACGCCATGGCGCCGAACTGCGTTCGCTGCATGACGCCACGATACGCGAGTTAGTTCCTTCAAGGAACTAACTGTGTTAGCGTCATGTCAGTCCATCTCTTCAGGGAACTGACTGGTCTGTGCCCTCTCCGCACGTGCATGGAAGCCGAAAAGAGGCCCGCATGAACCATCCGCCGATCGTGCCGACCAGGGACTGGCAGGACGCAGTGAACACCTTGCGCGTCCGCGAAAAGGCACTCACCCGCCAGCTCGACGCAGTGGCCGCAGCGCGCCGCCGGCTGCCGATGACGCCGGTCGAGCAGGACTACGTGTTCGAGGGCCCGTCCGGGCCTGCCAGTCTGACCGATCTGTTCGAGGGCCGCCGCCAGCTCATCGTCTACACCTTCATGTGGCACGGCGTCGACGCTGTCTGCTCCGGCTGCTCGCTGTTCACCGACAACGTCGGACACCCGGCCCACCTCAACGCCCGCGACACCACTCTGGCGTTGACGTCCCATGGCCCGCTGGACGACCTGCTGGCGTTGCGGCGCCGGATGGGTTGGACCCTGCCCTGGTACTCGTCGCTGAACAACAGCTTCAACGCCGACATGGGAACCGGTGACGGGTTCGCGCTGAACGTCTTCCTCCGCACGGACGACCGGATCTTCCGCACCTACACCACCACCTCCCGCGGCGTGGAACGACTCGGGAGCAACTGGTCCTTTCTCGATCTGACGCCGTACGGCCGACAGGAGTCCTGGGAGGACTCGCCGGAAGGCTGGCCGCAGACCCAGCCGTACCAGTGGTGGCGGTTGCACGACGAGTACGACACGGCAGAGGATCCGTCATGACAGTTGACACTCGTTGGCGGTTCAACCGCACCTGAGCGAACGGGCTCGGGGCGACCCAGCAGAGAGTCGCCCCGAGCCTGTTCGCCGCTGGTTGGTCTGGCCCGCAGCCTCGACGGCGAGGCCGCCGGCCTGAGATCAGTGGGCGGGCTCGCCGAACCAGCGGGAGAGGTGCTCGTCCAGGTCCCGCTGGTCGTCACCGACCCAGGCGACGTGGCCGTCGGGGCGCAACAGAACAGCGGAAACGTCCAGCTCCGCACTCGAATCCGCGAGGTGATCGACCCGGTCTGACCAGCCGTCGACGGTCAGGCGTTCGGTCCGGTCCAGCAGCAGGCCCCGGCCGTGGTGCAGCAGACCGTAGAGGCTGCCCTGCTTCACGGCGATGTCGGGCAGGCGGCGACCGAGCAGATCGGGGCCCGCGCCGAAGTCGTAACGGATGCCGATGGCGGTGATCTTTTCGAGCAGATGGAGGTTCACCTCGTCGAAGTCCATCAACTCGATGAGCAGCCTCCGCACCGCCTGTGCGCCCGGTTCGGTGGACAGCAACTCCGTCTGGGCTCGGGTGTTGTCCAACACCGCCTCGGCGACAGGGCGACGTTCGGCCTGGTAGGTGTCCAGCAGTGCCTCCGGCGCCCAGCCGCGGACCCGCGCGGCCAGTTTCCAGCCGAGGTTGACTGCGTCCTGGACGCCCAGGTTGAGACCCTGCCCGCCGATGGGCGGATGGATGTGCGCCGCGTCGCCGGCCAGCAGCACCCGCCCGATCCGATACCTGTCGGCCAGCCGGGTGGCATCACCGAAGCGGGACAACCAACGCGGGGAGTGCACGCCGAAGTCGGTCCCGGCGACGGCGCGCAACTGGTGCTTGAAGTCGTCGAGGGTGGGCGGTTCGGCGCGGTCGCTGACCCCGGCGGCGGGCACCAGGACGCTGTAGATCCCGACGCCGGCTGGCCGGAGCCAGAATCGCTGATGGGTCTCGCGGACCTCGGCCACCGTGACGGCGAGCTCCTCCTGCGGGACGCCCACTTCCATCTCGCCCATCAGGCTCTCGGTCCGGGCAGGCTCGCCGGGAAAGCCGACGCCGAGCAGTTTGCGCACCGTGCTGCGCCCGCCGTCACAACCGACGAGATAGCGTGACCGCAGCTGTTCCCCGTCGGCCAGTTCGACGGTCACGCCCTCGTCGTCCTGGGCGAGGCCGGCGACCGCGCAACCGCGTCGGACCTGCGCGCCCAGTGCGATGGCGTGTTCTTCGAGCAGACGTTCGATGACCGGCTGCGGGATACCCAGGAGGTAGGCGTACCGGGGATCCAGGCCCTCGGGCGCGGGCTTGGGGATGGCGGCGAAGTAGGCGCTGGCCGGACGCCGCCGCCCGTGCGGGAGGATGCGGTCCAGCAGCCCGCGCATCGCCATCAGCTCCAGACTGCGGATGTGCAGGCCGACGATGCGGACGGCCGACGTCGGCTCGGTCTCCTTCTCCAGAACGAGGACCCGTACGTCGTGCAGTCGTAGTTCGGCGGCGAGCATCGCACCGGTCGGCCCGCAGCCGGCGATGATCACGTCGTGCGTGCGATCGGTCGACGGTGACTTGGCGGAGAGTTGCACAGGTATTGCCTTTCGGGAGGGCCGTGTTGGCAAGGCGCTCCCGGCGACACCTACGTCAGTCGCCCGACCGTGACGGCAAGGGGGAGCACCCACATCGCTGCAACGTTCATGGGTCTCACCTCCTCAGGCGGTGTCGCGGTCACCTGCAAGCTATCTCCCCCAGCGCGATCCCGTCGAGCTCTTTCCCCGCCACGTGATCACGGGGTCGGGTGGGTCAGCGATCGGTGGAGCCACTCGGCCATCAGCGCGCGTTCGGCGTCGGTGAGCCCCGGGAGGTCGGGCAGCACCGTCGCGAACGTCACCGCGACGGCCTTCGCGGTGGTGTCGGGTGTCGCTGGAGTTGTCGCCAGGATGCTGGAGAGCACGGTCTCGAGCATGGCCTCCCCCAGACCGACGTCTCGCTGGTCGGGGGGCATTCCCAGCAGCGTGAGGATGGTTCCGTTGCCCGCAGAGTGGATCATCAGTAGCGCACGCTCCTCGTCGACCCGGAGCAGGCCGGCTGCGGCGAGTCGCCGGACGCGGCGACGTAGCACGTCGAGGCCGGCGACTGTTGCCGGCGAGGGTGCGCGGCTCCCCCGGGTGGCGATCAACGCGTACAGCTCGGGGTATGTCAGGCCGAACTCCACGTGCAGGCGCCATCCGGCGCGTAGATCCGTCACGGGGTCGCCCGTCGAGGCGTCGGCGGCGACCGATTTGCCGCTGACGTAGGCCGCCATGACGTGCTCGGCGACGGCGTCGACGAGGCCGTCCTTGTCGCCGAACAGGCGATAGATGGTCGGCGCCTGGACGCCTGCGGCCTGGGCGACGGCGCGCGTCGTCACCGCGTTCGCGCCCTTCTCCCGCAGCAGTTGGGTCGCTGCCGCGACGATGCCCGCCCGGACGTCGTCGCGGGTGTCCTGCGTCGTCACCATGAACCGATGCTAACAGCGTCTTGTTATCCGCGAATTATCGGTGTTAACGTCGTCATCGTAACGCCGATAACAAGGGAGCGCTCATCATGATCGTCGTCACCGGTGCCACTGGAAACCTCGGGTCCCAGATCGTCGACCGGCTGCTCGACCGGCTGCCGCCCGACGCCGTGGGCGTGAGCGTGCGCGACGTCGACAGGGCCGCCGGCCTCGCCGAGCGGGGCGTACGGGTGCGCGCCGGGGACTTCACCGACCCGGCCACGCTGAAGCACGCCTTCGAAGATGCCGACACGGTCCTCATCGTGTCCGCCGCGATCCGCGGCACCGGCGCGTTCGTCGCGAACCGCGCCGCCATCGACGCCGCCCGCGCCGCGGGAGCCGACCGGATCCTCTACACCAGCCACCAGGCTGCCTCCCGGGACTCGCTCTTCGCCGCCCAGCCGATCCACGCCGCCGCCGAGGAGCACCTGGCCGAACTGGGGGTTGCCTTCACCGCCCTGCGCAACGGGTTCTACGCGAGCACGCTCAGCTTCTCCGTCGCCGCCGCGCTGGAGACCGGGCAACTCGTGGCGCCGGCGGACGGCCCGGTGTCCTGGACCGCGCACGCCGACCTGGCCGAGGCCGCCGCCGTCGCCCTGACCGAGGACGGCGTACTCGACGGGGTCACGGCACCGTTGACCGCCGCGGAAATGCTCGACCTCGAGGCGGTGGCCGCCATCCTCAGCGACATCACGGGCCGCACCGTCGAACGTGTCGTCGCCGATGACGACGAGTGGCGGGAGGCCGCCATCGCGCGAGGCATGCCCGCGGCCGCGGCCGACTTCACCCTCGGCATGTACCGCGCGGCGCGAGCGAAGGAGTTCGCCGTGACCGATCCGACGCTGGAGAGGATCATCGGCCACCGCCCGACACCCGTCCGCTCGGTGCTCGAGGCCATCGTCGCCCGGCGATGACGCTCCCTCGAGCCGGTCAGCGCAGCATCGCCCGGGTCATCCGGCGGGTGGCGACGTACATCGCGATCGAGCCGAACGCGACGAGGTAGACCACCGGGATCAGCAGCTCCCAGCCGACGTGGCCCAACGCGGGTTCTCGGACCAGCTCGATGCTGTGGTAGAGCGGTAGCGCCTGGATCACCGGCCGCACCGCCTCCGGGTAGACCGACAGGGGATAGAACGTCGTGGCGAACAGGTACATCGGCAGCATGAACAGCTGGATGTACTGGAAGTCGGAGAAATCGCGCAGGTACGTGGTGACGGCCAGCCCGCCGGCCGCGAACGCGTACGAGATCAGCAGCGACGCCGGCAGGGCCAGCAGCACCCAGGCCGACGTGACCAGCCCACCGACGGCCATCAGGGCGAGGAATCCGATCGACGTCAGCAGCCCGTTGATCATCGCGCTGGTCACCTCGCCGACGGCGATGTCGGTGACGGAGAGCGGTGTCGGCAGGATCGCCTCGTAGGTCTTCTCCACCCTCATCCGGATGAACACACCGAAGCTCATCTGGTTGAACGCCGTGTTCATCGCCGTGGTCGCCAGGATCGCCGGGGCCACGTAGGCGGCGTACGGGACATCGACGCCGGGGACCGTGCCGACGAGCATCCCGACGCCGACGCCGATCGACAGCAGGTACAGGATCGGTTCGACGAGCGCGTTGAGCAGCGGCGTCACCGACCGGCGGTAGATCATGAAGTTGCGTTCGATGAGCGCCAGGGCCCGGCGACTCGTCCAGCTGGGTACGGCGACGGTGGTCATGGTGCCTCCAGGAGGCTTCGGGCGTGGGCCGTCACGGATGCAGCCGCCGGCGGTAGGTGACCCGCGCGACCAGGTAGCCACCGATGGCGAGTGTCAGCAGGTAGCCGATGTGCACGGAGCTGCCGACGACCGTCGCCGTACCGAGGCTCAGGGTGCGACACAGCTCCACCCCGTGCCACAGCGGCAGCAGGTAGGACACCGGTCGGATCCACTCGGGTAGCTGCGAGACCGCGAAGAACGTGCCGGAGAACATGTAGAGCGGCATGATGACGAAGCGGAACACCGTGTCGATGTGGCGCAGCTTGCGTACGCCGACCGCCCACGCGGCGGCGGGTGCCGCGAACGCGACCCCGGTCAGCGTCGCGCCGAGCAGGGCGCCGAGGGCCCACCATCCTCCGATCAACCCGAACGCGGCCATCACCACGATGAAGGCGCCGCTGGCGATGAGCACCCGGAAGGTGATGAAGAGCAGGTGCCCGGCGGCGAGCTGCTCGGGCCTCAGCGGCGTCGGCGTGGCGCTGCGGTAGGCCCCGAAGCCGGCAGCCCGGGCAACACCCGGGGCCCCTTCCAGGAACGCGTTCTGCATCGCGGCGGCGGCCAGCATGCCCGGGGCGAAGAACGCCGCGTACGAGACGCCGACGATCTGGGCGGGCGCGTTGTCGTCGACCAGGGCGCCCAGCCCGGCGCCGATGCCGATGAGAAACAGCAACGGGTTCAACACGTTGATCACGATCGAGCCCCGCCAGGTACGCCGGTAGCGGGTCAACCAGTACCCGAACACACGAAACACCAGTGGTTTCTCCTGCTACTCGATGAGCGATCGGCCGGTGAGCTTGAGGAACACGTCCTCCAACGTCGCGCGGCGGACCAGTGCGGTGAGCGGCGTGAGCGACATGGCGTGCACCGTGGCGAGGGCCGCCTCGCCGTCGGCGGTGTAGACGAGCACCCGGTCGGGGAGCAGTTCGACGCGGCCGTCGGTGTCGTTGCCGCCGGTGGCCAGCGCGGACGTCCGCAGTTTCTCCGCCGCGGTGTCGCGTTCGTCGAGGCGGAAGCGGAGTTCGAGAACCTCGCGGGTGGCGTACCTGGTGATCAGTTCCCGGGGTGAGCCCTGCGCGACGATCCGGCCGTGGTCGACCACGATGATCCGGTCGCAGAGCTGCTCGGCCTCGTCCATGTAGTGCGTGGTGAGGATGAGCGTGACGCCCTGCTGTTTGAGCTGGAAGAGCCGGTCCCACAGGACGTGTCGGGCTTGCGGGTCGAGGCCGGTGGTCGGCTCGTCGAGCAGCAGGATGTCCGGTTCGTTGATCAGGGAGCGGGCGATGGTGAGCCGCCGCCGCATGCCGCCGGAGAGCGTCTCGACCTGGTCGCCGGCTTTCTCCTGCAGCTGGGCGAAGTCGAGTAGTCGGGTCGCGCGGTCGCGGATGACGGCCCGCGACAGGCCGAAGTATCGCCCGTAGATGTGCAGGTTCTCCCGCACGGTGAGTTCGTTGTCCAGGTAGTCGTCCTGCGTGACGACACCGAGCCTGGCCCGGATCTCCGGGCCCTGTCTCATCGGGTCCATGCCCAGCACGCGCAGGCTGCCCCCGCTGATCGGCGACGTGGCGGCGATCATCCGCATGGTGGTGGACTTGCCGGCGCCGTTGGGCCCGAGGAGTCCGAACGACTCACCCCGCTCGAGCGCGAAGTCGATGCCGTCGACGGCGCGGAACTCCGCCGTGGACCCACGTGCGGGATAGACCTTCGTCAGATCTCTCGCCTCGACCAGCGGATGTTCGCTCACCCCGGCAGCCTAGGGAGAGTCGACAGTGGAGTGCAAGATCTGAGCAGATCTTTGTAATTTATAGACGTAGCCCGGATTTGACCCTCGACCGGGTCGAGGCCCGACCATCGGCGACATGACCGACCAGACGACCGCCGACCCGACCATGACCCGCATCATCGAGGCCGTGCAGCTCGGCCAGAGCGGCGCACCTGCCCGAGCCCGTTAGGTGCTCACCCTGTTGTGGGAGGAGCTCGGCCCCACCGGTGACGCCCTGCACCGCTGCACCCTGGCGCACCACCTCGCCGATCTGCAGGACACCACCGAGGCGGAGCTTGCCTGGGACGAGAAGGCCCTGGACGCCGTTTCCGACCTGACCGACGAACGCGCCCAGCGGTATCTGTCCTCACTCCAGGTCCAGGCGTTCCTGCCGTCGCTGTATCTCAACCTGGCCGACTGCCACCGACGCCTGGGCAACGTCGGCCCGGCCCGGGAGCACCTCGCCCGAGCCCGCGAACACCTGATGCGGCTACCGGACGACCCGTACGGCGAGAGCATCCGCGCCGCGGTCCGGGACTTCGTCGCGGACGACCCGACCGACCGCCGCCGCTGACGGTCGGTCGGATCACCGGTCCTGGCGAGCGACGCCGGTGCGGTAGTCCTGCGGCGAACGTCCGTAGTGGGCACGGAAGAGGCGGCTGAAGTGGGCCTTGTCCGGAAACCCCCAACGGGCGGCGATGGCCTGGATCGACTGCCGCAGCAGCGGGTTGCCGAGATCACGTCGGCACTGCTCCAGGCGCTTGGCGCGGATGAGTTCGGCAACGGTTGTCGCCTCCGCCTCGAACAGCCGGTGCAGCGACCGCACCGAGATGTGGTGGGCGGCGGCGACGCTACGAGGACTGAGATCGTCACTGTCGAGGTGGCGATCGATGAAGTCGACGACGCTGGCCCGCAGCGCGGTCTGCCGCGCCTCCGGCGACAGGGTGTCCTCGATGTCGAGGTACTGAGCGAGCGCTGCGGTGAGCAGGTCCACCGCCACCCCGCCCAGGATCTCGGCCTGGGCCGGCTCGAACTGCTCCGGGTGCGCCGCGATGCTGCGCAGGTGGTGGGACAACAGCCCGCCGACGCCGAGGTGTGACGGCATCGGCGTGGCCAACAGGCGGCGGAGCCGGTCCGGTGCCAGGGGCAGCGCCGCGTACGGAATCTGCACGGTGATCGTGGTGGCGGGACCAGCGCCGTCGGCGCGGTGTCGGGCGACGTGCGGTCGCGCGGTGTCCAGGAGCGTGAAGTGGTTCCCGGCATCCAGCGTGGACTCGGTGCGGTCCTGGATCAACGTACTGCGACCCGTCAGTGGTATCGCGAGTTGATAGATCTCCCCCTCGGTTCTGCGGACCAGTTTCGTGGGCCGGATCGAGTCCAGCGACGGGTAGCGCAGCGAGGTCATCCGGATGCGGCCGAGATCGATGGCCTGAGCGTAGGCCACGAAGTTGTCCAGGTGGCCACTGCTGATGTGCGCCGGCGCCGTCTCCTGAGCCACCAGGGCGTACCAGAACGCGAATCGGTCCGCCGGAGGCAACACCGTCGTGTCCACCACAAGGTTGGGCAACACTCCGCTCGCTTCCCCATATGCGAAGATGGATTCTTGCACGCCTCGACTCCCCTTACCCACGACGGGTTTTTCACGCCCGGTGCTGCTCGGCGGGTTGGCGAGTGTCGGCGGTGACCGGCGCCGACCTGCGGGAGGCAGCCGACGAGATGACCAGGGTGCTGCGGCCCCACCGGGACCGCGACTGGTCGGTGCCGGCCGGCTCGCTGAGCTGGAGCTGCTGGACGACAGCGGCGCACATCGCGCACGATCTCCTCGCGTACGCGGGCCAGGTCACCGGCCGCCCGGAGGACAGCTATCTGCCGTACGACCTGCGGGTCTCCCCCGACGCGAGCCCGACGCAGGTGCTCACAGTGGTGCGGGCCTGCGCCGGTCTGCTCGCCGCCGCCGTCGACGCCGCCTCGGCGGACGTGCGGGCCTGGCACTGGGGTCCGTGCGATCCGGCCGGTTTCGCCGCCATGGGCGTGGCCGAGACTCTGCTGCACACCCACGACATCACCCTCGGTCTCGGCGTGCCGTGGCAGCCGTCGCAGCGGCTGAGCGCGCTGGTGCTGCGCCGACTCTTCCCGGACGCCCCGCCCGGGGCGGCGCCCCAGGTGCTGCTCTGGATGACCGGCCGCGGCGACCTGCCCGACCGGGCCCGGCGCACCTCCTGGAGCTGGCGGGCCGCTGTCGACTGACTCGCACCGGCGATGCGGGGGGTGGGTGGTCGCCCGGAAGGCGACCACCCGGTTGGAGCGTCAGGGTCAGGTCCAGCTGATGCCACGGTTGCGAACGCTGCGCATGCCCTTCTCCTCTCCCCTTGATGACGGCCCCCGTGCCCGCCAGGTGACCTCAGGGTCGGCCACTGCCTGCTTCGGCGGTAGGGATGTCGGCGTTCGAAGTCGTTCGGACTTGTTCGACCAGGCCTTCGGACGGCGCAGCTCTAGAGTCGGGTCGCCGTGGCCACAGCGGCACGACAGCGAGAACCGCCACCAGACCCGACAATCCGCTGAACCCGATCACCGTGGTGGCCGGCCACCGGTCGGCGCCCAGACCCGCGAGGACCATCGCCGTCCCCTGCAGCCCACTGAGGCCGGTGATGGCCATCCCGAACGCGCGTCCCCGGTACTGCGTCGGCACCGCCCGGCCGAACAACGCGTTCAGTGGGATGGCGAAGGCGCTCGCGGCTCCGGCCAGTACCAACAGCAGGAGCATCGTCCACAGCGGAGGGACCAACCAGGCCACCGTCAGCACGCCGGCCGACATCGCGGCCAACGGCAGGATGAGCCGTGGCCGGGCCGCCGGTGGACAGAACCGGGTGAGCGCGACCCCACCGAGGGACATGCCCAACGGCGCCGCCGCCAGCAACAGCCCGACGGTGCCGGCGCCGCCGCCGTACTGTCGGGCCAGCGGCGCCATCAACCCCTCGGCCGCGTAGGTGAAGGCGCTGGCCGTCCACAGGACCAGAACGTAGGCCCGGAGCCGCGAATCGGCAAAGATCACCCGCAGACCGACCGCCCGGCCCTGACGGGTCGCGCCCGACCGCGTTCGAGGAGCCGGGCGGGAACGCACGCCGATCCCGATCAGCAGAGCCGAAACCAGGAACGTGCCGGCGTCGACCAGCAGGACACCGCGCAGCGACAGCAACGCCACCAGACTCCCGCCGACGGCGAACCCGACCACCTGCACGACCTGGGCGCAGATGTTGTCCACGCCGTTGGCCACCGCGTAGCGGTCGTCGTCGAGCACTTCCGGCATCAACGCCGCCCGCGCCGCCACGAACGGTGGCCGCATCAGGTTGACCACGAACAGGAGCACCACCAGGGCCGGCGCGGGGAGGGCCGGCAGCGCCGCCAGCGGGATGAGCGCCGCGCGGGCCAGGTCGCAGGCGATCATCACGCTTCGCCGGGGGAACCGGTCGGCGAGACCGGACAGCAGCGGTCCGCCGGTGAGCCAGGCCAGGTAGGAACTGGCGTAGGCGGCCGCCGCCAGTGCGGCCGAGCCGGTCTCGCTGAACACGAGATAGGCCACGGTCACGGCCGTGAGCTGGTCACCGGCCAGGGACAGCAGGTACGCACCGAACAGGTGGCGGTACTCGCGTACCGCGAACACCTCGGCGTACGTCGCGGCGCGCTCGGTCACGTCGCCCCGTCCCTCCCGCGCCGGCGGTCGTCTGGGCGCTCGGCGCAGACCGTATCCGCGTTCGCGCCGTCGCGGCCGGGAACGAGTTTCGGACCTGTTCGGGTTCGTTCGCGACAGGGGCGGACGGTCGGTGCGGGAGGTGTCGTCAGTGCAGTGCCGTCCGGCTAACCGGCGTGCAGCGAGTGCCGGTGGCCGTCGAGCGGGAAGGGCGGCCGGGCCGGCAACACCTCCTGGAACACGAAGCCGCACTTCTGCGCCACCCGGCAGGACGCCACGTTGTCCACCTGGTGCAGCAGGTCGAGACGCGCCACGTTGGGGAACCGGCCGAACGCCCAGCGGCTCAGCGCGGTGACCGCGCGCGGGGCGACGCCACGGCCGCGTGCCCACGACGCCGTCCAGTAGCCGACCTCCGGGGCCGGGCGCTGCGCCGTGACACCCTTGAGCACGACGTTGCCCACCAGCCGGGCGCCGTCGGCCTGCTCTTCGAGGACGGCGAAGGTGTACCGCCGCCCGTCGGCCCAGTCGCGCAGCGCGCCTTCCAGCCACCGTCGGGCCTCGGCGGCGTTGGTCACCGGAGCTCTGGTCCAACGGCGCAGGACCGGATCCCGGTACGCCCGCACCAGCTCATCCAGGTCGTCGGCGCACCACTGACGCAGGGCGACACCCGGCGTCGAGGGCGTGCCGGGTGACCGCGATTCGATCAGCATCGGCACAGTCTGCCGTGGCGGTGGCCCGGCGGTCAGCCCCGACGGCGCCACCGCCACCACCAGCTACGCCGGGGTCGGCGCGCGGGCGGCGGTACGTCCGCCGCTTCGGCGACGGTTGCGGTGGCCCTGGGGCGGGCACGTTCGGCGCGCCAGCGGCGGATCACGTCCTCGGTGTTCACCGGGCGCACCGCGACCCGGGGGCCGTCGTCGGGGAAGCGCAGCCACGCCACGATCTGCGCGTTCAGTTGTCCCACGAAGTCGCGGACGGACTGTTCGGTGGGCAGATCACGGACTTCGTCGGGGACCTGCTCGATGCGTCGGCGCAGTTGCAGCGACGTGGGCAGGAGCAGGTCGCTGGGGAGCGCCTCGCGCTCCAGGAAGCTCTTGATCCACCACGCCTCGTCATACGGTGCCCCCCGACCGGGGATCGGCTTGCCCATGCCGGGCAGGCGGTCGAACTCGCCGCGCTGAACGGCATCCTGGATCTTCGCCTCCACTGACGCTTTCCACGCCTCGGTCACCGTGCGGCACCTCCCTGGCCACCGTAACGCGCCGCCTGCGGCCGGCGACACGCTCTTGCCAGGGGTCAGCACGCCCGCGACGGTGAGCATTCCCGCCGACGGTCCGGCCGTCGCGCCGAACGCGAGCGGATCACTGCGGATCGCAGGCCACGGCCTGCCAGGTGGCCCTGGGTGGGGACGTTCGCCCCGATTACGGTCGGTGAGGGATCCATCGGACGGGGGAAGCGTCATGGTGAGTACAGGTGCACTGCTGGGCATCACGCTGGTGGCGTTGGGGCTGGTGCTCACGCCCGGCCCGAACATGGTCTATCTGGTCTCCCGCTCGGTGGCGCAGGGCCGCCGTGCCGGGCTCATCTCGCTGCTCGGGGTCGCCGCCGGCTTCGGCGTCTACCTGGCGGCGGCGGTCGCCGGCCTGGCCACCGTCTTCGTCCTGGTGCCGACGCTGTACGCGGTGGTGAAGCTGGCCGGCGCCGGCTACCTGCTCTGGCTGGCCTGGCGGACGCTGCGTCCGGGTGGGCAGTCACCGTTCCGGCCCGCGCCGCTGCCACCGGACCCGCCCCGGCGGCTGTTCACCATGGGCCTGGTCACCAACCTGCTGAACCCGAAGATCGCGATCCTCTACGTGTCGCTGCTTCCGCAGTTCATCGACCCGACGCGGGGGCACATGGCCACGCAGAGCCTGCTGCTCGGTCTGACCCAGATCATCGTGGCGCTGAGCGTGAACGCGCTGATCGTGCTCAGCGCCGGGGCCCTCGCGGGGTTCTTCGCCCGCCGGCCGGTGTGGTTGCGGGTGCAGAGGTGGGTCACCGGCACCGCGCTCGCGGCGCTGGCCGTGCGCATCGCCGCCGACCGCTCGCGCCCTGCCGTCGCCACGCCCTGACCCGGTCGGTCAGCGCCCCCGGTGGCGGCCGAGCATCCCCGCGGCCAGCGGGGCGGCGTCCAGGTCACCGGCGGCGAGCCGGGCGGCGAGGGTACGGCGTACCAGCCGGTCGGCCAGCGCGGGCGCGTGCCGGCCGACGGCCATCTCCAGCCGACCGCGTGCGGTGGTCGCCACGTCCCGGGGCGCCCGCCGGGCGGTGGCGGTCCGCAGGATCGCCGCGACCACCCCTTCGACGGGCTCGGGGCGCGACACCCCTCGCAGGGACAGCCCGGCCTCGGCGGTGCTGTCGTGGATCGGTGAGGCGACCATGCTCGGGTAGACGACGCTGACCCCGACGTGGGTGCCCACCTCGTGGCGCAGCGCGTCGGCGTAGGCGACCAGGGCCCGTTTGCTCACCCCGTACGCGGCGGCGAGCGGCAGCGGCAGCACCGCCATCCGGCTGGCCACGAAGATCACCCGTCCGCGTGCGGTGAGCAGTGGGGGCAGCGCGGCGGCGGTGGTACGCCAGGCGGCGAGCAGGTTGACCTCCAACTGCCGGCGGACCACCTCGTCGGGCGGCAGTTCGGCCGGCGCGGGACCACCGACACCGGCGTTGTTGATCAGCAGGTCGAGCCCGCCGAGCCGGTCGACGGCGGCCCGCACCCCCGCCGGTACGGCGTCCGGGTCGGTCAGGTCGCAGGCCAGCACCGGCACGTCGCCGTCGGTACGGGCGTGCAGGTCGAGCCCGACCACCCGGGCGCCGGCAGCGCTCAGCGCGGCGCCGAGGTGCCGGCCGAAGGTCCCGCTCGCCCCGGTGACCAGCACCCGCCGGCCGGTCAGCGATCTCGTCACCGCCCTGCTCCGCTCGGGGTGGGGCGGGCGCGGCGGGTCCCGACGCTCAACTCCCGGGCCAGTTCGGCCAGGTAGACGTCGAAGTCCACCCGCATCGCCGGGCGGCGCTGACCCCAGCGGGCGGTCGCGGCCCGCAGTTCGGCCCGGCACGCGGCGCGTTGTCGGGCCGGGTCCGGCAGCGCGTACCGGCCGGCGAGGTGCGCCGCGATCAGCTTGGCCTGCGCCTCGACCAGGGGGAACGCGGAGCCGGTGGACTGCATCAACCCGACGAAGCTCAGCCCGGGGGCGTCGGGGTGGAACACGTGCCGGTACAACGGCAGGGTGTCGGCGCCTCCGGCGAGCAACCCCGGGTCGAGGAACGGGACGTCCACCCGGTAGCCGGTGCACCAGATGATCAAGTCGACGGTGTCGCTGCGGCCGTCGGTGAACTCCACCCGGTCGCCGTCGAGGGCGGCGACGCCGGGTCGGGCCTCGACGTCACCGTGGGTCAGCCGCGACAGCAACCCGTCGGACAGCGTCGGGTGGTCCTGCAGGAAGCCGTGCGTCGGCGCGGGCAGCCCGTAGCGGGTGGGGTTGCCGACGGTGGCGCTGAGCATCGTCTGGGTGATGCGTTGGCGCAGACGCCACGGCAGTCGGCGGGCCAACGCCCCGTTGAGGGTGTCCGAGGGGCGTCCCAGCAGGTACTTCGGTACCACCCAGACGCCTCGGCGCAACGACAGCAGGGTGCGGGTGGCGGCGTACGACGCGTCGACGGCGATGTCCATCGCGGAGTTGCCGCCGCCGACGACCAGGACCCGCCGGCCGGCCAACTGCTCCGGACCCCGGTAGTCGTGGCTGTGGATCTGCTCGGCGGTGCAGGTGCCGGGGTAGCCGGGGTCGGGGAGGCGGGGCACCCGGTTGTGCCCGTTGGCGACGACCACGGCGTCGACGGTGACCTCGACCGGGCCGGTCGGGCCGCTGGCGGCCACCGTCCAGGTGCCGTCGGGGTGCTGGGTGACCCGCTGCACGGTGTGCCGCAGCCGGATGCTGTCGGTCAGGCCGAAGCGCGCGGCGTAGTCGGCGAGGTAACCGGCGACACGACGGTGGTCGGGGTAGTCGGGCCAGTCGGTCGGCATCGGGTGGTCGGCGAACTGGGTGCGACCACGGCTGGTGTTGAGGTGCAGCGTGCGGTACGCGGGCGAGTCGGGCGCCCCGTACACCCAGAGGCCACCGACCTGCTCGGTGGCCTCGAAGCCCACCGTTGCCACGTCGACGTCGCGTAGTGCCTTGACCGCGGCGAGCCCGGCGGCGCCGGCCCCGATCACCGCCACCCGAGGTGGTACGCCCATTGCCGCCCCCATTAATCCAACGTCCGATGGATAATCGTCGCGTGGCGGCGGCCCGTCAAGGGGTCGGCGACCCGTAGAGCCCGTCGAGCAGGCGATGCACGAACGCCCGGAACTCGCGCCGTTCCCGAGCGCCGGGCGCGCCCGCGGCCAGCGCCACCACATGCCCGTGCGTCGCCCACACCAGACTGCGCACGGTGATGTGCGGGGTCGGCTCGGCCAGCGCGCCGGTCGCCGCGGCGGCGGTGAGCAACTCCGCGACCAGCCGGTACAACGGGTCGGCGTAACGCTGGTCCAGCTCGGCGTGCCGCTGCGGTTCCAACCAGCGACGCAACCACAGCGCGGTGGTCTCGGGGCGGTCCTCCAGAAAGTCGACGAACACGTCGACCAGCTCGTGCAGGGCCCGTCGCGCCGCGTCCGGACCCGCGTCGAGAGCGGCACGGGCCTGCTCGGCGGCCTCGGTCAGCACGTCCCGCTCGGCGGCGAACACCCGGGCGAAGCACGCGTCGTAGAGCGCTGCCTTCGTACCCGTGTGGTGCGCGACGGTGGCGACGTCGACCCCGGCGGCGGCGGCGACCTCCCGCAGTCCGACGGCGTCGAAGCCCCGCTCGGCGAAGAGCGCGGTCGCCGCGGTGAGCACCACCTCGCGGGTCGGCCGGGTCTCGTCGCGGCGGGGCCGACCCGGGCGGCGGCGGGGCATGGTCATGGCCGCCATTCTGCCCCTAGAATCCAGCAACCGTTGGATTGCGGAGAGGATGCGGCGATGACCGGGCTGGACCGGCGGCCCGCGGCCGCCACCGACGCGACGCTGCCGCGCGGCCCCCTGGCGGGCTTCGCGGCCGGCTCGCTCGGCATGGGTGTCTGGGTGACAGTGCCCGGCCTGCTGCTGCTCTACTTCCTCACCGACGTGCTGGCCGTCGGGCCGTGGCTGGCCGGCCTGGCGCTGCTGCTGCCGAAGATCGCCGACGTGCTGCTGCACCCGTGGGTGGGGCACCGCGCCGACGTGGAGCAGACCCGACGCGGCGACCGTCGTCGCCTGCTGCTGCTCGGCTGCGCCCTGCCGGTCGCGTTCGCCGCCCTCTTCGCGGTGCCCGGCGGCCTGACCGGCGCGCCGGCAGCGGCGTGGGTGGCGGTGTTCTTCGTTGCCGGCAACCTGCTCTTCGCCGCCTATCAGGTCCCCTACCTGTCCACCCCGGCCGACCTGCGCATCGGCTACCACGAACGCACCCGGCTGATGGCGTTCCGGATGGTGGTGCTGACCCTGGGCATCCTGGTCTCCGGGCTGCTGGCTCCGCTGCTCACCGGCGGCGACGCCGCGACGCGCGGCGGCTACCAGCGGATGGGCGTGGTCCTGGCCGTGGGGATGCTGGTGGCCATGCTGGTCGGTGTCGCCGGCATCGCCCGGCTGCGCGGGTCCGCGCCGGCCAGCACCGCGTCCGGGCACGGCGGGTGGCGGGCGTTGCGCACGGCGCTGCGCGATCCGCAGTTCCGGTGGTTGGTCGCCGCCTACCTGGCGATGTCCACCACCACCCACCTGGTGCTCGCCGGGGTGCCCTACTACGCCGAGTACGAGCTGCGCGCCCCCGGCCTGACCACGGTGCTGGTGGCCGCGTTTGTGGCGCCGGCGCTGCTGGTCACCCCGGCCTGGCTGGTGGTGGCCCGACGCGTCGGCAAGCAGCGGGCGCTGCTCGGCGCGCAGGGCGCGTTCGCGATCGGCTCCCTGGTGCTGGCGGTGGGCCGACCGGCCGGCCTGCCGGTGCTCATCGGCGCGGTGGCGGTGCTCGGGGTGGCGTTCGCCGGCATGCAGTTGTTGCCGTTCTCGATGCTGCCCGACGTGATCCGCAACGCCGGCGGCACCGGGGCCGGCACCTACACCGGGGTGTGGACGGCCACCGAGGCCACCGGCGCGGCCCTGGGCCCGTACGCGTACGCGCTGTGCCTGACCGTGGGTGGTTTCGTGGCCTCGACGGCCGGTGAGTCGCCGGTGCAGCCCGACGCCGCGCTCGCGGCGGTCCGCTACGGATTCGGGTTGCTGCCGGCGGTGGCGATGCTGGCGGCGGTGCTGCTGCAACGCCGCTACACCCTGGACGCGACGGCCCGGGCGGGAAGCTGATCGGCCGGCACTAGACTTCGCCCTCGATGGACGCCCAGCCCAGCACCACCGAGACCCGCCCGTGCGCCCACTGTGGAGCGCCGGTGCCGCAGCGTGTCGGCGCGGGTCGACCGTTTCGCTACTGCCGCGACAACGACGGCGCCTGCCAGCGCGCCTCGCGCAACAGCCGGATGCGCCACCGCAACGCCCCCGGTCTGCCCGGGCAGGTGGCCCGCACCTGGGAGGCGGTGGACCGGCTCGACCAGATCGTCGAGACGTTGACCGAGTCGCTGCACGCCGAGTTGTCCCCGGTGGGTGTGCAGCGGCAGCTCGCGCAGGTCCGCGCGGAGGCCGCCAGCGAGATCGCGGCGGCGCAGACCGAACGCGACGAGGCCCGCGACGACGCCGAAAACGCGGCGGCCGACGCGGCGCGCGCCCGCGAGCAGGCCCGTGAGGCCCGCGCCGAGGCCGACGACGCCCGCCACCGCGCCGAGCTGGCCCAGCGGCAGGGCGTCGCCGCCGACGAGCGGGCACAGCACGCCGAGGCCGCCCGCGACCAGGCGCGCCACGACGCCAGCGCCGCCGAGGCGCTGCGCGCCCAGGCCGAACGCGACCGCGACCAGGCCCGCACCGAGGCGCGGGAGCTGCGCACGGAGCGCGACGCCGAACGGCAGCGGGTGGCCGACCTGAGCGTGGAACGCGACGCGCTGCGCGCCGAGGCCGAACGGGCCAGCCGGGCCGCCGCCGAGGCGACCGAGCGGGCCGGGCGGTGGCAGGCCGAGGTGCAGGACGTCCGGCGCCAGATCGAGCAGTCGCGCGCCGACGCGGCACGGACCCGCGCCGAGGCCGCCGACGCCGCCCGGGCGCGCGAGCAGGCCGACCGGGCCCGCGACCGCGCCGAGGTCGCCGCCCGGCAGGCCGACGACGCCCGGCAGGAGGCCGCCGAGGTCGCGGCACGGCTGCGCGCGGAGGTGGCGGCCCTGGCCGCCCAGCGCGACACGCTCACCGCCGAGCTGACCGTGGCCCGACAGGCCGCGGCGACCGCCGAGGGTCACCGCACCGCCCTGACGGTACGACTCGACGCCGCCGAGACCGACCGGGATCTCGCGCAGCGGCGGGTGGCGCAACTCGGTGACCAGGTCAGCGACCTGGCGTTGGCGCTGGCCCGCCTCGGCGCCACCACCGCCAAGGACGCCACCTGACGGTCGTGGCGCAACCTTCGGTAGGCTCAAGCGGTTAACCTCCCCGGTGGCAGCGGACACGCACCGTTGTCCCGACCCGCCTGGGGATCACCTCACCGGGTGAGCGTCCCGGCCGGCTACCCTTGGTCCCGGCCCACCCGTGGACGCCTCACGCCCTCGGGCGGGAATGGCTCGACGGGGACGCACCGTTACACCCAGAAGACCAGCACCACGAACGAGGGGAAGTCGATCATGGGCGAGCGTATGCTGCGCGGAAGCCGCCTTGGCGCGGTGAGCTACGAATCCGACCGCAACACGGAGCTCGCGCCGCGTCAGACCCGCGAGTACCTCTGCGCCAAGGGCCACCAGTTCGAGGTGCCGTTCGCCGTCGACGCCGAGGTCCCGACGACCTGGGAATGCAAGTTCGACGGCAGCGTCGCCCGACTCGTCGACGGCAGCGAGCCGGAGCAGAAGAAGGCCAAGCCGCCGCGTACCCACTGGGACATGCTTCTGGAGCGGCGTTCCATCGCCGAGCTGGAGGACATCCTGGAGGAACGCCTGCAGGAGGTTCGGACCCGCCGCGGCCGCGCCTGAGCCGCACGACGGACGACGACGGCGCCCCCGGGGTTCTCCCCGGGGGCGCCGTCGTCGTGTCTGTGTGTGGCGTGGTGTCAGTGCCGGCCGGGTTCGACGATCTCGCCCTCGATGGCGCGACCGCCGTCGACCACCACGGGCTGTTCCGGCTGCGGGGTCGGTTGCGGCGCACCCTGGCGCACCCGCACCGTGCGGGGCCCGAACAGGTCACCGGCGACCATCGACGACACCCGCCGCTCGGTGGCGCGGCGCACCCCGACGCGGGCCAGTCGACGCACCGGCGGCACCAGCAGCAGCAACCCGACCAGCCCACTGACCAGGCCGGGCACCGCCAGCAACAGCGCCCCGGCCAGCCCGACCAACCCGTCGGTCACCTGCCCACCCGGGGGTTGCCCGGCCGACGCCGCAGCCCGGAACCCACGCCAGGCGCGCATCCCCTCGCGGCGCAGCAGGACCAACCCCAGCAGGGACGCGGCGAACACCAGCAACACCGCCGCGCCGAACCCCAGCGCCCGTCCCACGCCGACGAACACCGCCAGCTCCAGCACCACCGCCAGCAACAGTGCCAACGGTACGAACCTCAGTCCTCGGCGCATCTCACCTCATCGCCATTCCTGCGGACACCACTGACGTGTTCCGCTCATCCAGCATGACACGGCCGCGCCCACGGCCACCGTGCCCGACCCGCTCACGGCCACCGTGCCTGGCCGGTGGCGGTGCCGTGCAGGCCCCGGCGGACCGCCTGGCGCCGGTCGCGCACCCCCCAGGCGGTGATCCGCCACAGCGCCTCGGCCACGATCTTCGGGCTCATCTTGCTGTCGCCGCGTTCCCGCTCGGCGAAGGTGATCGGGACCTCGACGATCCGTACCCCGGCCCGGTGCGCCAGCCGCGACAGCTCCACCTGGAACGAGTAGCCCTGCGAGGTCACCGACTCCAGGTCGATGGCGTCCAACGCGCTGATCCGGTACACCCGGTAACCGCCGGTGGCGTCCGAGACGGGCATGCCCAGCGCCAGGCGCGCGTACAGGTTGCCGCCGCGGGACAGCAACAGCCGTCGCAGCGGCCAGTTGAGCACCCGCGCGCCACTGGTCCAGCGGGAGCCGATCACCACGTCGGCGTCGCGGGCGGCGTCCAGCAGCGCCGGCAGGTCCTCCGGGGCGTGCGAGCCGTCGGCGTCCATCTCCACGACCGCCTGGTAGCCACGCTCGCGCGCCCACCCGAACCCGGCCAGGTACGCCGCGCCGAGGCCCTCCTTGCCCTGACGGTGCAGCACCTGCACGTGCGCGTCGCCGTCGGCGAGAGCGTCGGCGATCGCACCGGTGCCGTCGGGGCTGTTGTCGTCGGCGATGAGGATCCGCACCGCCGGGGCGGCCCGCCGGACCCGGCCCACGATCACGGCGATGTTGTCGGCCTCGTTGTAGGTGGGGATCACCACCAGCACCCGGCCCACCCCGGGCACCTCGTCCGCGCGTCGGATCGTATCGGTCGCCTGGATCACGGTTCCTCCGCTCCCGCCGGCGTACCGGCTGTTGCTATCCGGGCCTGACCCGCTGCCGCCGGCGCAGCACCGCCGCGCCGACCAGGGCCGCCGCGGCCAGCGCGGCGAGCGCCACCTCCGGCCACCAGCCCAGGCGGGTGGCGAGGGTGCGTCCGTCGTCGAGCCGCAACTGCCGCACCACGACCTCCCGGGTGTTGAACCCGGTGGCATCGCTTACCCGCCCGTCGGGTGCGACGAACCCGGACACCCCGACCGTTGAGGCCATCAACGCCGGCCGTCCGTGCTCCACCGCCCGCAGCCGCACCATGGCCATCTGCTGGCGGGCCTCCGCCACGTCGAAGGTGGCGTTGTTGGTCTGCACCACCAGCAGTTGCGCGCCGCCGGTGACGGTGTCGCGGACCACCTCGTCGTAGGCGACCTCGAAGCAGATCACGTCACCGAGCACGGCGGGGCCGGCGCGTACCACGCCCGGGGTGCTTCCGGGCACGAAGTCGTTGCGGATCAGGTCGACCTTCTTGCTGACCATCCGGGCCACGTCGCGCAGCGGCACGTACTCGGCGAACGGCACCGGGTGGCGTTTCGTGTACAGCTGCCCGAGGTCCGCGCCGGTGCCGGGGTGCCACAGGATGCCCGCGTTGCGGACCTGCCCGGCGTCGGGGCCCAGCAGCACCGCGCCGACCAGGATCGGCGCGCCGATGGTGTCGGCGGCCTGGGAGATGCGCGCACCGGCGGTGGGGTTGCGCAGCGGGTCGATGTCGCTGGAGTTCTCCGGCCACACCACCAGGTCGGGTCGCCGCTGTTGCCCGGAGGCGACCCGCTCGGCCAGTTCGATGGTGGCGTCGACGTGGTTGTTGAGCACCGCCTGCCGTTGGGCGTTGAAGTCCAGGCCCAGCCGGGGCACGTTGCCCTGCACGATCGCCACGGTCACGTTCGCGCCGGACCCGGCGGAGGCGACCGGCACCAGCAGCGCCCCGGCGGTCAGCGCGACGGCCAGGACGGCCGGTACGACCACCGGCGTCCAGCGGCCCCCTGCGGCACCCCCGGCGCGTGCGGGGCCGTCCAGCGGGCTGTCAGCGCCCGTCTCGGCGTCGCTCGCCGTGGTGGTGGGCTCGGGTGCGTGGTGCTGGGCGGTGACCCAGCCCCGCCAGACGGCGGTGACCAGCAACCCGCCGATGAGGGCCACGACGAAGGTGACCAACGGGGCGCCGCCCAGCGCGGCCAGCCGCAGCAGCGGCGAGTCGTCCTGGCTGAACGCCAACCGCCCCCACGGGAACCCGCCGAACGGGGTACGGTCGCGCAGCGCCTCCTGCCCGACCCAGAGCAGCCCGGTCAGCGCCGGCCACGCCCAGCGGGCCCGGTCGACCAGCGGCGACACCCAGGCGGTGGCCGTGCCCAGCAACGCCAGGTAGCCGGCCTGCAGCAGCGTCAGCAGCACCCACGGCAGGTAACCGGTGTGCAGGTTCGTCCAGGCCAGCAGCGGGGCGAAGAACGCCAACCCGGTCAGGAAGCCCAGACCGGCGCCGGCGCGCAACCGCCGCCGGTGCGCGGCGGCGGCCAGCAACGCCACCCCGACCGGCGCGAGCGGCCACACCCCGTACGGGGGGAACGCCACCAGCAGGGCCAGCCCGGCGGCCACGGCCAGCGGCACGGCGACCCGCAGCGACAGGGGGCGACCCACGACGGCAGGGGCGCTGATCACCGTGGGGGCGGGTGTCTCATCCCGGTCCAGCATCGTCACCGCAGCTTCACCTCGATCACCCGGCGAAGGCTACCCGCCTGACGGTCCCGCTGGCCGGGCCCCCTGTTCGCCGATCGTGCACTTCCGGTGCCGACACAAGGGGCATTCCCGCCCACATCAACGACACAAACCGCAAGATCGCCGAGAACGGGGGGTGGGAGCGCGCGGGGGAAGCACGGATATGAAATCGGGGCGCGGCTTTCGCCGCGCCCCGATGCTCCCAGGCCCTTCCCGGCCGGTGTGGCGAGGATGGGGCACGACGACCTTCGGACCGACCGGACGTGGACTGGCTGCCCCCGCCGGGCCGTTGTCTACTGGCCGTGCACCTCACCCTGCCCGTACACCGGTAACCGCGGCCGGTTCGCGCCGCCCCGCCGACCCCCGCCCGCTGGACCTGGCCGCCGCGACGATGACGCTCGAACATGTCGCTCGGCCAGCGGACGAAGGGACGAAGCGAACAACAGCCGCTTCCCGTGGTAGGACTCAAAGACGGTACGTGCCGACCCCCGTCGGTTGTCAACCCGCAGCCGGCCTGTCGTGTGTTGCGACACGGCGTGTCGGGTCGGCGAGTCTCAATGCGTACGCAGGTGCTCACGCAGCAGCGCCTGCGCGGCCGCCCGGTGCTCCTCGGCGAGCAGCCCTCCGGCGGCCAGCACGTAGTCGGCGTCGACCACCGCCGCGGCGGCGCGCGGCAGCGCCCACCCGCCGGCGTGGTCGGCCAGGACCGCCGTCAGCACCTGCCCGGACACGTCCGCCGGCGAGTGCCGCAGCACCCCACCGGAGCCCACCAGCATCCGCACGTCGCGCAGGTCCCGCCCGGCGCGTTCACCGGTGGCGGCGCCCCGGGCGTGCCGGCGCAGCGCCACCGTCGCGGCGAGGGTGGCGATGCGCCGGTCCACGGCCCGCTCGACGTCGCCGACGGCCAGGAACGCCGGGTCGGCCGCCCGGCGTGCCACGGCGGCACCCAGGTCGTCGGCTTCGCCGGCGGTGAGCAGCCGTTCCTCGGCGGCGGCCCGCACCACCCCGGGGGCGCTCCACCGCATGCCCAGATCGCCCTCCACGGTGCGGGCCCGCCACAGGCTGCCGGCGACCTCCCGGCCCGGCCCGGTGGCCCGCTCGTCGGGCGTGAGCACCGAGTACACGTCGGTGGTGGCCCCACCCACGTCGACCACCGCCAGATCACCGCCGAGGCTGTCGGCGAGCACCTCCACGCCGGTGAGCACCGCGTCGGGGGTGGCCGCCCGCACCAACCGTGCGAACCGGGCACCCCGCGACAGTCGTTTACCACCGATGACGTGACGCAGGAACACCGCGCGGATCGCCGCCCGCGCCGACGCCGGGGCGAGCACCCCGATGCGCGGCAGGACATTGTCGGCGTCGGTGACCGGCACCCCGGCGTCGCGCAGCAGCCCGGTAAGCTGCTCGCGCACGTCGGCGTTGCCCGCGTACACCACGGGCCGCCGCCACCGGGCGCGGGCCAGGCGGGTGGCGTTGTGGGTGATCGTGTCGGCGTCGCCGCCGTCGGTGCCGCCCACGAGCAGCACCACGTCCGGGCGGGCCGCCCGCAACGCCGTCAGGTCGGCGGCGCCGAGCCGCCCGGCAGCGACGTGCACCACGTGCGCGCCGGCGGACAACCCGACCCGCCGGCCGGCCTGCGCGGTGACCAGCGGCTCGTAGCCGATCACGGCCAGCCGCAACCCACCACCGGCCGACGAACACACGTACCAGGGAACGTCACGCACACCGAGCCCGGCGGTGGCCGCCGCGACCGCGGCGTCCAGGCCGTGCAGCACGTCGGTGCCCACCGTGGTGGGCGCCGACGCCGCACCGGCCAGGACACCGCCGGCCAGGTCCACCACCGCCACCTTCGTGTACGTGGAACCCACGTCGGCGCAGACCGCCAGGGTCACGACGCGGCGGGAACGACCACGGTGCCGGTCGCGGTGACCGCCACGATCGGCGGGTCGAGGACCTCCGCCGCGGACGCGGAACGGTCCGGGCGACCCCGGCACACCACCGCGCAGCTCAGCTCCAGGGTGCGGCTGCGGCTGCCCACCCGCGACAGCCGCGCGGTGACCTCGATGACGTCCCCGGTATGCACCGGCGCGTGGAAACGCACATCGGCGTACCCGGCGAACAGGCCCTCGTCGCCGTCGGTGCGGATGCACACCTCCGTGGCGACGTCGCCGAACAACCCGAGCGCGTACGCCCCGTCGACGAGGTTGCCGGCGTAGTGGGCGTGCGAGTACGGCACATACCGCCGGTGCGTCACCGTCAACCCGAGCCGTGCGTCGGTCATGCCATCGCCTTCCGTTGCGTGATCAGGGCGTGCACGAGGTAGCTGGCCACCTCGCCGGGCGTGGTGCCCCGACCGAAGATCCGGTCCACGCCCAACTCGTCGGTCATCGTCTCGTCGAAGCGGGGACCACCGACGATCAGCAGCGGACGCCGCCCCGCCGGCATCGCCTCCCGGAACGCCGCCGACATCTCCCTGGTGTTGTGCAGGTGCGCGTCGCGTTGGGTGACCACCTGCGACACGAGCACCGCGTCGGCCTTCTCCGCCCGGGCGGTCTCCACCAGCTCCGGCACGCTGACCTGCGCGCCCATGTTGGTGACCTTCAACTCCCGGTAGTACTCCAGGCCCTTCTCGCCCGCGATGCCCTTGACGTTGAGGATCGCGTCGATGCCCACCGTGTGCGCGTCGGTGCCGATGCACGCCCCGACCACTGACAGCTTGCGCCGCAACCGCTGCTTGATCACCGTGTTGACGTCCTTCGCCGACAGCAGCGCGAAGTCCCGCTCCACCACCTGCACGGCGTTGAGGTCGACCAGGTGGTTGACCCGCCCGTACACGACGAAGAACGTGAACCCGTCGCCCATCGGCTTGGCGTGCACCACCATCGCCGGGTCCATGCCCATCTTGTTGGCCAACTGCACCGCCGCGCCCTCGGCGCGCTTGTCGTGGGTCACCGGCAGGGTGAACGACACCTGCACCATGCCGTCACCGGTGGTGTCCCCGTACGGCCGCACGATCGCCTTGCTGCTGCGCTCGCTCACGCCGCCGCCTCCAGGATGTCGGTGGCCGGGTTGCAGTAGTCGGCCTCGTGCGCGGCGACCCCGTCGAGGCCCTTGCCGCGGTCCGCAGGCCGCTTCATGATCCCGAAGGTGCCCTCGGCGATCGCCGTGAGCAGCGTCTGCTCCCCGATGCGATCCAGCAGGTCCAGCGCCTCACCGAGGACCTGGTTGGCGCGGCGGCGGATGAACCCGCCCGGTGCCGGCACGAAGTCCTCGTGCAACCCACCGGCCGCGCCGAGGACGTACCGCACGTTCTGCAGGGCGATGTCCCGGTCGGACAACCACGGCGTCACCACCGCCTCGGTCATCATCCCCACCAGCAGGATGCCCTGACCGGTCAGGGCACCGGCCAGGTTGAAGAACCCGTCGAGCAGGTTGCCCCGGAACACGTCACCGGTCATGTGCTTCGTCGGCGGCATCCACTTCAACGGCGCGTCGGGGAACAACTCCCGGGCCAGCAACGCGTGCGCCAACTCCAACCGGAACGACTCCGGCACCTCCGGGTTGATCTCGAACGCGTGCCCCAACCCCAACTGCCAGTCCGCCAACCCCGCCTCGTGCGCGAAGAACTCGTTGAGCAGCTGCGACACCGTCACCGTGTGCGCCTCGTCGACCGCGTCGGCGGTGGTCAGGTAGTTGTCCTCACCGGTGTTGATGATGATCCCGGCGCGGGCGTGCACCTGCCGGGAGAACCGCTGGTCGACGAACGTGCGCACCGGGTTGATGTCGCGGAACAGGATCCCGTACATCGAGTCGTTCAACATCATGTCGAGGCGTTCCAACCCGGCCAGGGTCGCCATCTCCGGCATGCACAGCCCGGACGCGTAGTTGGTCAACCGCACGTAGCGGCCCACCTCCTTCGACGACTCGTCCAACGCCGCACGCATCAGCCGGAAGTTCTCCTGCGTGGCGTACGTGCCGGCGAAGCCCTCCCGGGTCGCGCCCTCGGGCACGTAGTCCAGCAACGACTGCCCCGTGGAACGGATCACCGCGATCACGTCCGCGCCGGCGCGCGCCGCCGCCTGCGCCTGCGGAATGTCCTCGTAGATGTCGCCGGTGGCGACGATCAGGTAGATCCACGGCCGCTGCGCCGGGTCGCCGTGGCGCTTCACCAGCCGGTCCCGCTCGGCGCGCCGCCGGTCGATGCGCCGGATGCCCGCGCCGACGGCCTTACGCGCCGCCGACCGGGCCGCCGTGGCCGCCCGCCCGGTCGGCTGGGTGAACCGCACCGACCCGGCGGCGGCCTTCTGCGCCAGCAACGTCACGTCGGTGCTGCCCTCACGCACCAGGGCGTCGAACACCGGCACCGCCACCCCGTGCCCCAACCCCACGTCCGCGGCCACCGCCTCGACGAGCCGGTTCACCCACGGAATGCCGTCCGGGTCGGCGCCGGTCACCCCGGCCAACCGCAGGACCGCCCGCTCCACCGACACGGTGGTGTGGCTGCGGGCCAGGTCCACCACCGGCTGCCCGGCCCGACGCGCCAACTCCCGCGCCCGCGCCACCAGCACCGGATCAAGATCAAGCTTCCCGGTCATGATGACCCTTCCTCGTAAATGACCTCACCGCGCAGCACCAGACGCCGACACACCGGCAACGGCGTCGGGTCGTTCGGACCCCGCGCCTCCGGGTCCTCGGCCTGCAACACCGGCAGACCCCGCTCCACCCCCGCCGGCGTCGACCACACCGCGAACGTCGCCGGCGCACCCAACGCCAGGACCCCCTCGACGTCCAGGTGCACCGCCCGCCACCCGCCCCGGGTGTGCGCCGCGAACGCCGAGCGCACACCCATCCGCTGCGCCGGGTTGTGGTGCGCGACCGCCGCCCGCACCGACCCCCACGGGTCCAGCGGCGTCACCGGCGAATCCGACCCGAACGCCAACGCCACCCCCACCGAGTGCATCGCACCCATCGGGTTCGACTCCAACGACCGGTCCAACCCCAACCGCGCCTCGTACATCCGGCCCGCGCCACCCCACAACCGGTCGAACGCCGGCTGCATGCTCGCCACCACCCCGTACTCCACGAACCGCGCGATCAACGCCTTACTCATGATCTCCGCGTGTTCGATGCGGTGCCGGGCCGCGCGCAACCGCTCCACCCCCACCGTCCGCGCCGCCGCCGCGAACCCGTCCAGGACGGTGCCGATCGCCGCGTCACCGATGGCGTGGAAACCGCCCTGCATGCCGTGCGCCGCGCAGTCCAGCAGGTGATCACGCACCTGCTCGACCGACAGGTACCCGTGCCCGCAGCCCTCACCGTCGCCGTACGGCTGCGACACGTGCGCCGTACGCGACCCCAACGCCCCGTCGGCGAACAAATCCCCACCGGCGCCGACCGCGCCCAACTCCCGGGCCCGCGCCGCACCACCCAACTCACCCCAGTACCCGTACACCTCCGGCAGGCCCGCGCCGGAGATGCCCAGCAGACCGGTGAAGTCCTCCTCGTCGGAGATCTCCGGGCCACCACACTCGTGCACCGCCGCGATCCCCAACGACGCCGCATGGGCCAGAGCCACCCGCTGCGCCGCGACCCGCTGCGCCCGACTCACCGACGCCTGCGCGGCCGCCCGCACCACGTGGTGCGCGTCGCGCCGCAACCAGCCCGACGCGTCGTACCCGGGGGCCTGCGCCGCCTGCGGGCACGCCGCCAGCAACGCCGACGACACCAACGCCGAGTGGATCGACGCCTGCGACAGGTACACCCGCCGACCACCGGCGGCCCGGTCCAACGCCGCGGCGTCCGGCAACGTCGGATCCGACCACCCCGACTCGTCCCAGCCGTGCCCGAGCACCACCGCGTCCGCCGGCAGACCCGCCGCGAACCCCGCCACCGCGTCGAGCAACTGCCCCGCCGAGCGCACCCCGGACAACGACAACCCGGACAACGCCAACCCGGTGTCGGTGGCGTGCACGTGCGCGTCCACGAACGCCGGCGTCACCAACGCCCCGCCCAGGTCCACCACCCGGTCGGCCGGCGGCGCGTCACCGTCGGTACCCAACCAGGCAATCCGCCCACCGGACACCAGCAGCGCGGTGGCGCTCGGGTCGGCGGGGCAGTGCAGCACGCCGCCGCGGTACAACGTCGAGGGGTTCGTCATGACCTCAGTCTGCCGCGACCCGCGCCGCGAACAGCTGACGCACCCCAGGCTCGGCCCGCAACAGCCCCAACGCCAACTCCGCGTGCCCCGGCACGTACCCGTTGCCCACCAGCATCGTCACGTCCGCCGCCAACCCCTCCGCGCCCAACGCCGCCGCGGAGAAGCTCGTCGCCATGGAGAAGAAAATCACCGTGCCGCCGTCAGCGGTGGCCAGCACCGCCCCGTGCTCACACCCCGGCACGTCCACGCAGACCACCGTCACGTCCGCCGGCACCCCCAACGCGGTGGTCACCGCCGTGGACAACCCCACCGGGTCGCGCGCGTCGGCCAGCGCCACCACCGACGCCAGGCCGGCGGCCGTCAGCGCGTCGCGCTCCGCCGCCACCGGCACCACCCCGACGGTACGCGCGGCGCCCGCCCGCCGCGCCGCAGCGAGCGACAGCGACCCGCTCTTACCCGCCCCACCGATCACCGCGACCCGCACCGGCGTCGGATCACCGCCCCGCTGACGCTCCTCGACGTAGCGCGACACCACCCGGGCGGTCAGCGCGGGCGCACCGCACACATCCAGCACGGCGAGGGACAGCTGGGGGTCCTCGTCGTCGGGCAGCACCGCGGCGATGGAGCGCGCGAACAGGATCGCCCACCCGTCACAGGGCACCTGCTCGCTGCGCCCGTCCCAACGGGCCAACCCATCGGTGATCACCAGGGGCGTCAGCGTCAACGACACCAGGGTCGCGACCCGCTCCCCCGCCCGGAGGCCCAGTGGGGACCGCCGACCGGCCTCCTCGACGGTGCCGATCAGCATCCCGCCCGACCCGGTCACCGGGTTCTGCATCTTCCCCCGGGTAGCGATGATCTCCAGCACCTCGGCGCGGACCGCGTCACCGTCGCCGCCGTGCTTCTCCGACAACTGCCGGAAGCTCGCCGCGTCCAGGTTGAGCCGCTGCACCCGGATCCGCACCTCGTTCGGCGCGATCGCCGCCGACGTGTCCAGGCGCCAGGCCGCCTGCGGCAGCACCCCCGCCGGTTGCACGACGCGGTGCAGTCCCACCGGTGACGTCACGCCGACCTCCCCTGTCCAGCCGCCCGAAGCCCCGGTCAAGGCTCGCGTAACGGGAAAACTTACGGCAGACTAGTTTCTGTACCGAATATTTTCCAGTAGCCTTCGGGCTTCGATGATCAGCCACAACACCGAGGAGGGGCCGTGACCCAGACCCAACCGGTTGAGACCATCCCTCAACCCCGTCACGCCCCGGTCGCCGTACCGACCGCCGGGCAGCCCTACGAGTACCACCGCCGCCCCCTGGTCGAACCCGACTGGACCCGGTTCCCCGGCTGGCGCCACGTCACCCGCGACCAGTGGGAATCCGCCCAGTGGCAACGCGTCAACTGCGTCAAGAACATCAAGCAACTGCGCGCCGTCTTCGGTGACCTGATCGACGAGACCTTCTACGCCGACCTCCAAGCCGACCAAGCGGCAATGGCCACCATGTCCATGCTGGTGCCACCACAAATGATCAACACGATGGTGCCGTTCGCGACCCTCACCACCGAGGCCCTGCTCGCCGACCCCATCCGCCGCTACATGATCCCGGTCGCCTCCGACCGACGCACCGACTGGCCCTCACACCCCTACGCCAGCCGCGACAGCCTCCACGAGCACGACATGTGGGTCGCCGAAGGGCTCACCCACCGCTACCCCACCAAGGTCCTCGCCGAGCTGCTCTCCACCTGCCCCCAGTACTGCGGACACTGCACCCGCATGGACCTCGTCGGCAACTCCACCCCCGCCGTCGACAAACTCAAACTCACCCTCAAGCCCGTCGACCGCTACGACGCCCACATCGCCTACCTCAAGGCCCACCCCGGCGTCCGCGACGTGGTCGTCTCCGGCGGCGACGTGGCCAACGTCCCCTGGCGCAACCTCGAGTCGTACCTCATGCGCCTGCTGGAACTGGAAACGGTCCGCGACATCCGGCTCGCCACCAAGGCCCTCATGGGCCTACCCCAACACTGGCTGCAACCCGACGTCGTCGAGGGCCTGGAACGCGTCGCCCGCACCGCCGCCCGCCGCGGCGTCAACCTCGCCATCCACACCCACGTCAACCACGCCCAGTCACTCACCCCACTGGTCGCCAAGGCCGCCCAGACCGCCCTCGACGTCGGCGTCCGCGACGTCCGCAACCAGGGCGTCCTCATGCGCGGCGTCAACGCCACCACCCCGGAACTGCTCGACCTCTGCTTCGCCCTCCAGGGCGAAGCAGGCATCCTGCCGTACTACTTCTACATGTGCGACATGATCCCCAACGCCGAACACTGGCGGGTCCCGGTCTGGCACGCCCAGCAACTCCAACACGACATCATGGGCTACCTCCCCGGCTACGCCACCCCCCGCATCGTCTGCGACGTCCCCTTCGTCGGTAAGCGCTGGGTGCACATGCTCACCGACTACGACCGCGAACGCGGCATCTCCTACTGGACCAAGAACTACCGCACCTCCATCGAATCCGCCGACCTGGAGGCGCTCAACAAGCGCTACGCCTACTACGACCCGATCGACACCCTGCCCACCAACGGCCAGCAGTGGTGGCACGACCACCGCGACGACTGACCCACCGACGACGACACCCCCGGGCAGACCACGCCCCGGGGGTGTCTCGCACTCCGTCGTCAGGCGCAGCCCAGACCCTGCGAATAACTGGCCCGCAACGTCCCGGCCGCGATCTCGTCGGCGTACTCCCAGAACACCTCTGGCCAGTCGCCGGCCTTGTCCATGTCCCGCAGCACCCGCCACCCGTGACTGCTCCGCAACGCGTCGGCGGCCCGCCGCACCCCGGCCTCGTCCCCGCTCGACCTCGCCCGCTGCCACTCAGCGATCCACCCACAACCGACCCGCGACGTCACAACGGCACCGAAGTGATAGGGATCGTTGATGCCGACGTCAACCAGGGTCGCGACGTCGAAGCCCGGCGGGAGCGGCACGTCCGCGAGCACCTCGGCCGCCCGCGCCAACGCCCGCTCGGGAATGACGATCTCCGGCGGAAGCGCGCCCAACCACGTACGGGCATCCGCCCGGACCACATTGGCGAGGACCCGGGCGAACTCCCTCCGAGACCAGTCACCCGTGGTCTGTAACTCGACGAAAACCCCGTCACGGGGACGGAGCAACACCTCGAAGTCGCTGGCGGAATACTCGAACTGGTCACCCGGCCAGCCATCGACCTGCACAGCCTTCGGACGACTGACGTGGAGCCGGTCGGCGTAACGGTCGGCGTAACCGTCAGCCGGATACCAGTCGAACTCCACCTCGCGTCCACCGTTGCGAAAGGTGATGGTGCCCACCTCCTGGGTGAACCCCGACACGTTGGTCGCCTTCCAGCCGGGCCGGTTGATCAGCAACCGCGGATTCTTCTCCGCCGCCCGCATCGCCACCGGCGAGTAGACGACCGCAGCACCGGCGCTGGGAGCGGAAGCCACCTCCCCGACCTCCTCGGGCTCGCCCGCCAGAACAGAGACGGCCAGGACGCCGGCAAGGACCACGACCACCGCCGCCACACCGGCGAAGCGACGCACACTCGGTCGCCCTCGCGGTGGCTCCACGAACCGATCGAGCGTCGACTCGGACATGATCTCCCCCAGGAGGGTCTGCTTCATCCCGTCAAGCTGCCCGATGAGGTCCCGCCGAGCGGGGTCAGCTTCCCGAACCAGCCGGTCAAGGTGTTCCTCGGTCATCTCTGCTCCTTCCGGGTCGCTGCGGTCAGCACGTCGAGTACATGTCCAGGCGGCCCGAGGTCGTCACCGACCAGTTCGCGCAGCCTGGCTCGCGCCCGCGAGAGCCGCGTCCGCACCACGGTGGGACCCACCCCCAGGACCGCAGCCACCTCTCGCGGCTGCAAGCCCTCCCACACGGTGAGCATCAACACCTCGCGGTCCAGCTCACCCAGACCCGCCAACGCCGCCCGGACAGCGAGCCGCTCGGGCACCTCACTGCCCGGATCAGCAGCCACCACGACGGCGATCTGCTCACGTAGCCGCTCACCCAGCCGCTGCCGGCGAACCCCACCCCGGTGATGATTGGCCAGCACCCGCCGGGCCACGCCGTACAGCCAGAGCCGAGCTTCACCGTCGGCCGGAATGTCATGCCTGCGCCGCCAGGCGACCAGGAAGGTCTCCGCGACGACGTCGGCCCCGTCCTCGGGATGCGCGACGCGCCGCAGCGCGTACGCCAACAACGGCGCGAAGTGCTCAAGATAGACACGCCGGAAGCGGTCCTCGTAGTACTCAATGCCGGAGCTCACATCCACTCCATGTCCGGTGAGGCCCCAACCGTGACAGCCCTCGAAACCCACCCCAGCTCACCGCCGTAACGGCCACCGCGACCGTGCTATGCCTGCCCATCCCCCGGGCCCGACTCGCCGCCGCCGCGGCGACACTGGCCACCGTCGCCATGCAACAGTCCAGCTCGTCACCACCATCGCGATCCTGGTGCTGATGCTGGCAAACGACGCCCAACGGTCCACCCGCGGCAACGACGCGAGTGCACGGGTCGACGCGGAACGAGCGTGATGGCCCTGGCTGCCTCGGTCGCCTCAGCCGCCGACCAGCACCTCGGACAACGGCGCCGGCACCAGCCCTCGCTCACGCAGCCCGGCCAGGATGTGCGGCAACGCCTCATCGGTCATCGCCGCGTTCGCCTCGGTCACATGCATGATCACCACCGAGCCGGGGCGAACATGGTCCAACACCGCCCGCACCAACGGCTTCCACGCCGTCGCGAACGGATCCCCACTGACCACGTCCCCGTCGACCACGGTCACGCCCAGCGGCGCCAACGCGTCCAACGCCGCCGCGTCGTGGCACAACCCGGGAAACCGGAAGTACCGGGTCTGCCGACCGCCGTAGGGCGCGATCACCTCGAACGTCTTCGCCACGTCGCCGGCCAGCTCGTCGACCGGCAACCGGGGCAGGTCGTAGCAGTCCGCGGTGAACGCCGCGTGCCCGTAGGTGTGGTTGGCCAACTCGAAGCGCGGGTTGCCGGCGATCCGCCGGGTCACGTCCGGGTACCGCTGCACCCACTTCCCGGTCAGGAAGAACGTCGCCGGCACCTGCTCCCGCTCCAGCAGGTCGAGGATGCGCAGGTTCGCGTACGACTTCACCCGGCCGGCCCGCAGGCTGGCCAACATCCCGTCGGTCATGTCCGCGTCGAAGGTCAGCGCGACCCTGGCGCCGCTGCGCGGCCCGTGATCCACCACCCGCGCCCTGGCTCCGATGGGCGTCGTGCCCGGCACCGTGGCAACCACCACCGGCGGCGTCGAGACGCTGTTCGACGGCACCCCGGGAGTAACACCCGTCGACGGCACGGCCGAAGAGGCACCGGCCAACTCGCGGCCGGGGTGGACGAGGCCGACGACCCGACGAAGACGGGCCGGTCCGGCGGCGGCACCCGGGACGCCGTACACGCGGCACCACCGACAACGGCCACCGCCGCGAGTACGCCACACCACAACGGACGAAGCCGACCCCGATTCACGCCGCCGATCATCCCAAACGCGAGCCACCCTCACTGCCCCGCCCGCGCCCCGCCCGCGCCCCGCCCGCGCCCCGCCCGTGTCTCGCCGATCTTGCACTTACGGTCGTCGGATTGAACGGGATGCCCCAAATGCCGCAACAGAAAGTGCAAGATCGACGAGGCGTGAGGGCTGGGGAGACCCTGGGGGGCGTCGATTATGGGGTTTTGTGCCGGGTTTGGGTAGTCGAGGATGGTTGGTCCCCTACCGCAGCGCGACGGGTCCCCGGGCGTCGGTGCGCCCGGGGACCCGTGGACCGCTCACGTCACTTCGTGAAGGAGTCCTTCACGTTGCGACCGGCGTCCTTCACGTTCTGACCGGCCTGCTTGGCGCGCGCGTCGCTCTGCTGGCTGGCGCCCTCGCCACGCATCCGCTCGTTGTCGGTCATGTCGCCGACGCGCTCCCTCGCGGCGCCGGCCATCTGCTCAACCTTGTTCTTTGCCTTCTCGGTGAAGCTCATCGCGCCTCCTCGGTCTGGCGGTTGTCCTGGCTCGCTTGCCCGGTCTCCGGGTGCCGAAACCGGCAGTGCCGGTCGGCACACCCGCTAGAGCATCCTAGGAAGATAGGTAGTGAGAGGTCGGCTGTCGGCACCGACCCACGATGGTTAACTGACCGCATGGGAGAGCTCCTGCTGATCCGGCACGGCGAGACCACCTGGAGCGCCAGCCTGCGGCACACCTCGTACACCGACCTGGAGCTGACCCCCGACGGCGAGCGACAGGCCCGCACCCTGGCCGCGTTCCTGGCCGGCCGGCGCTTCGTCACCGTGCTGACCAGCCCCCGCTCCCGCGCGCTGCGCACCGCGCAGCTGGCCGGGCTCACCGTCGACGCCGTCGACGAGAACCTCAGCGAGTGGAACTACGGCGAGTACGAGGGTCGCACCACAGTCGACATCCACGACGACGATCCGCACTGGAACATCTGGACCGACGGCTGCCCCGGCGGGGAGTCCCCCGCGGAGGTGGGCGAACGGCTGGACCGGGTGCTGGCCCGCGTCACCCCGCTGCTCGACCGGGGCACCGTGGCGCTGGTCGGGCACGCGCACAGCCTGCGGGTGCTCGGTGCCCGCTGGATCGGCCTGCCCCCGTCCGCCGGTGGGCGGCTACGCCTGGACACCGCCACTGTCAGCGCGCTCGGTCACGAACACGGCCGGCAGGTCATCCTGCGGTGGAACCAGCCGGCTCCTCCGGCGCCCGGGACCGCGACCGACTCGGTGCCGCAGCGCTGATCTTCGGCGGCCGGTTCTCGTACGGCGTGGACAACACCACTGTCGTCCGGGTCGTGACGTTCGCCGAGGTACGGATCTCCTGCAGCACCCGCTCCAGGTCGGTGGGGCTGGCCACCCGCACCAGCAGCAGGTAGAAGTCCTCCCCCGCCACCGAGTAGCAGGAGTCGATCTCCGGCAGGTGGGCCAGCCGCTCCGGGGCGTCGTCCGGCTGCGACGGATCGAACGGCCGGATCGCCACGAACGCGGTGAGCGGCAGGTCCAACGCCTCGAACGACACCCGGGCCGCGTACCCCTTGATCACCCCGCGCTGCTCCAGCCGACGGACCCGCTGATGCACGGCGGACACCGACAGCCCCACCCGCTCGGCCAGGTCGGTGTACGACAGACGGCCGTCGGCGGTCAGCGCGGCGACGATAGCGCGGTCGATCTCCTCCACGGCGTGCAACCTACCGGGAAAACCGTCGTACGGCGACGAGGTACCCGAGTGGCGGACCGCGGTGGGCCGTGACGCACCCACCGCAGCCCCACCACCAGGTACCGTCGTCAGCCCTTGGCCAGTGCCCGGGAGATCACCATCCGCTGGATCTGGTTGGTGCCCTCCACGATCTGCAACACCTTCGCCTCCCGCATGTATCGCTCCAACGGGTGGTCGGCCACGTAACCCGCACCGCCGAGCACCTGCACCGCGTCGGTCGTCACCCGCATCGCCATGTCGGTGGCGAACAGCTTCGCCTTGGCCGCCTCGATGGCGTACGGCCGGCCGGCGTCGCGCAGCCGGGCCGCCGCCAGGGTCAGCGCGCGGGCAGCGGAGATCTGGGTGGCCGCGTCGGCGAGGAGGAACCCCAACCCCTGGAAGTCGATGATGGAACGCCCGAACTGCTGCCGCTCGCGCGCGTAGGAGACCGCGTAGTCCAGGGCGGCCTGGGCCAGCCCGACCGCGCACGCCGCGATGCCCAGCCGGCCGGAGTCCAGCGCGGACATCGCGATGGTGAAGCCCATCCCCTCGCCGCCGATCAACCGGTCGGCCGGCACCCGGGCCTCGTCGAAGGCGATCTGCGCGACCGGCGAGGCGCGCAGCCCCATCGTCCGCTCGGCCGCCTGCGGGGTGATGCCGGCCGTGCCCGCGTCGGCGAGCAGACAGGAGATCCCCTTCGCACCGGGCCCGCCGGTGCGGCAGAAGACGTTGTAGAAGTCGGCGGTGTGGGCGTGGGTGATCCACGCCTTGGTGCCGGAGATCAGGTACGCGTCGCCGTCGCGATCCGCCCGGGTGGTCAACGCCGCCGCGTCCGACCCACCCTGCGGCTCGGAGAGGCAGTACGCGCCCAGCAACTCGCCGCCGAGCATGTCCGGCAGCAGCTTGCGCTGCTCGTCGCTGCCGAACGCCGCCACCGGGTAGCAGGACAGGGTGTGCACGCTGACCGCCTCGGCGACAGCGAGCCAGCGGCTGGCCAGGATCTCCAGGACCTGCAGGTACACCTCGTACGGCTGTGCCGCGCCGCCGTACTCCTCGGGGTAGGGCAGGCCGAGCAGGCCGGCGCGGCCCAGCGTGCGCAGCACCTCGCGGGGGAACTCGGCGCGTTCCTCGAAGGCCGCGGCCTTCGGCGCGAGCTCACCGTCGGCGAGCTCGGTGGCGAGACCCAGCAGGTCGTGAGCCTCGTCGGTGGGGAGGATCCGGTCGACAGTCATAGCGCGATGAGCTCCGTGGGGGTGGTGTTGAGCCGTTGCACGCCGTCCGTTGTGCAGACGACGATGTCCTCGATGCGGGCGCCGTGCCGGCCCGCCAGGTAGATGCCCGGTTCGATGGAGAACGCCATGCCGGCGTCGAGGGGTCGGTCGTTGCCGGCCACCAGGTACGGCTCCTCGTGCCCGTCCAGACCGATGCCGTGACCGGTGCGGTGCAGGAACGCGGAACCGTAGCCGGCGGCGGCGATCGGCGCGCGGGCCTCGGCGTCGGCCGCCGCGGCGGTGATCCCGGGCCGCACCGCCTCGACCGCGGCGCGTTGGGCGTCGCGCAGCACGGCGTAGTAGTCCAGGAAGTCGGCCGGCGCCGACCCGCCCGCGAGGTAGGTGCGGGTGCAGTCCGAGCGGTAGCCCGACGCCATCGTGCCGCCGATGTCGACCACCACCGGCTCGCCGACGCCGATTGGCCGGTCGGAGGTGCCGTGGTGCGGGCTGGCCCCGTTGGGCCCGGCCGCCACGATGACGAAGTCGACAGTGACGTGTCCGGCGGCGCGGATCGCCGCGGCGATGTCGGTGGCGACCTCGGCCTCGGTGCGACCCGGGCGCAGCCACTCGCCCATCCGCAGGTGCACCTCGTCGATCGCCGCGCCGGCCTCGGCGAGCGCCGCGATCTCCGCCGGGGACTTGCGGATCCGCAACTCGCGCAGGACCTCCCCGGCGAGCCGTTGCGCGGCGTCGGGCAGCGCCGCCCGCAGGCCGAGGACCTGCTCGGCCCACATCCGGTCGGCGAGCCCGACCGCCGCGACCGGGCCGTCGAGGGCGGCGACGACCAAGGGGTACGGGTCGGTGCCGTCGACGTGATCGACGATGCGTACGCCGGTGTTCGGGGCGGCCTCCGCCGAGGGACGCTCCAACCTCGGCACGATCAGCGTCGGCTCACCGTCGGCGGGCAGCACCAGGCAGGTCAGCCGCTCCCCCGCGTGGGCGTCGTAACCGGTCAGATACCGCAGGTCGGAGCCGGGTGTGAGCAGCAGTGCGTCCAGGCCGGCGTCGGCCGTCGCTCGCTGTGCGGCGGTCAACCGATCCGGCGGATACAGCTCGTCGATTCCCACCCCGCCAGCTTAACGGTCGTTTGGGCAAACCCCCTATTGGCACCGGATGACCGGAAATCCATCGGTGTTGATTGACTCGGACAGTTAACACTCTTTAAGATTTGGCTGCCTCGAGGCCCACCCGTCCCTGCGTCCCCCGCATCGCCCGCCCGCGCCGACCCCGCGTGGGCGGTGCCGTCGTCATCTCCCCGCCCACGGGAAGGCCCCCGATGTCCTCACCCCTGCGCCGCGCCCTCGCCGCCGGCCTGCTCGCGCTGGCTACTGCCGGCGCCACCCTCACCGTCATTCCCACCGCCGCGCAGGCAGTGGTGCTGCCGAACAACTTCAAGAGCGTCGGCTACATGCCCTCCTGGGCCGGCAACATCAACACGATCCAGTACAACAAGCTCACCCACATCAACTACGCCTTCGTCCTGCCCAACAGCAACGGCACCCTGCAAGGGGTGGACGGGGCCCGGCTCTCCTCGCTGGTCTCGCAGGGGCACGCCAACAACGTCAAGGTCTCCATCGCCGTCGGAGGCTGGAACGACGGCAACGACTCCGCCTTCGAGGCGCTCGCCGCCAACACCACCAGCCGGACGAACTTCGTCAACAACCTGATCAACTTCGTCAACCAGTACAACCTCGACGGCGTCGACATGGACTGGGAGTACCCCGACCCGGGCACCTCGGCCAACAACTACACGGCGCTCATGACGCAACTCGGCAGCGCCCTGCGC
Organism: Micromonospora sp. NPDC050795; assembly: GCF_044456785.1. Taxonomy (NCBI): domain Bacteria; kingdom Bacillati; phylum Actinomycetota; class Actinomycetes; order Micromonosporales; family Micromonosporaceae; genus Micromonospora; species Micromonospora sp. NPDC050795. The sequence continues at coordinate 104,341 of NZ_JBITGE010000008.1, forward strand.
AGCCGCGGCAAGCTGCTCACCGCCGCCGTGGTCAGCGAGGGCGGCAGCGTCCAGGGCGTCCAGACGGCCGTGTTCAACCAGGTCGACTGGCTCAACATCATGGCGTACGACGGCGGCAGCCCGCACGCCAACTACGACTGGTCGATCAACGCCATCAACGGGTGGAAGGCCCGCGGCCTGCCGGCCAGCAAGGCCGTCCTCGGCATCCCGTTCTACAGCCGCCCGGTCTACTACAACTACTCGTACCTGGTCGGGCTCGACCCGGCGAACGCCAACCGGGACTGCGCCACCATCAACGGATCGCAGCAGTGCTGGAACGGCATCCCCACGGTCAAGCGCAAGACGCAGTGGGCCCTCGCGAACGCCGGCGGCGTGATGAACTGGGAGCTGTCGCAGGACACCAGCGGCTCGACCTCACTGCTCAGCGCCATGTACGACACCATCATGGGCGGCACCACCCCGCCGCCGACCGGACGCACCGGTCGGATCACCGGGATCGGCGGCAAGTGCGTCGACGTGGCCTCGGCCAGCACCGCCAACGGCGCCGCCTTCCAGATCTGGACCTGCAACGGCACCAACGCCCAGACCTGGACCGTGGCCAGCGACAGCACACTGCGCGCCCTCGGCAAGTGCGCCGACATCACCAGCGGATCCACCGCCAACGGCGCGAAGGTCCAGCTCTGGGACTGCAACGGCAGCGGCGCCCAGGTCTGGCAGGCGCAGTCCAACGGGACGCTGCGCAACCCGCAGTCGAACAAGTGCCTCGACGTCACCGACAACACCTCCGCCGACGGCGCCCGGCTGCAGATCTGGGACTGCTTCGCCGGCGCCAACCAGCGCTGGACGCTCCCGGCCTGACGCCGCGAGCACAGGGTCCCCGGACCAGCCTGGCTCGTAAGGCCCCCGGTCGACGCGTAGGCGTCAGCCGGGGGCCCCGGCGTGCTCACCGACCAGGTCGAGCATCTCCTGCACCGAGCCGGCCGGGTCGGTGACCGGGAACTGCACGGCCCGCACCACAGCCGTCGGGTCGACCAGCAGGGTCAGCCGCTTGAACCGGGTCACCCCGCCCGCGCGGAACACCGGCAGCAGCAGCCCCGCTCCCAGCCGACCGTCCTGGTCGGACAGCAACGGAAACGGCAGTCTGGCGTACGCGGCGAAGTCGGCAAGCTGGTCGGCCCGCTGGGTACTGATCCCGTACACCCGGACACCGGCGGTCACGAAGTCTGGATGACGCTTGGCGTACGTGGTCGACTCCAGTGTGCAACCCCGGGCGCCGGGAATCTCCGCCCAGCCGGGGGGATGGCCCTGCGTCCCCGGCGCGTACGCCCCGGGGAACAGGTAGAGGACCGTCCACCCGTCCGTCGCGGTCACCGCCACCGGGTGCCCGTCAGCGGCGGGCAGGACGACCTCGGGCAACCGTCGACCCACCAGGTCGCGCACCCGGCGCGCCTCGGCCGAGTCGGCGTCGGCCGTGGCGGTCACGTCACCGTCACCCATCAGGTACCTCGTTCCCCAGTCCTGCAAGGCGATCAGCACCGGCAACAGCCCCTCACCCTTCCCGGTGAGCAGGTAGTCGTACCGCGGTGGGTGTAGCGAGTACGGCCGGCGCTCCAGCACACCGTGCTCGACCAGCGCGCCGAGGCGCTCGGTCAGCGCCCGACGGCTGACGCCCAACTCCCGTTGCAGCGCGTCGAAACGGGTCGTCCCGCCGGCGACGTCACGCACGATGAGGAACGTCCACCAGTCCCCCAGTACGCCGAGCGCCTGCGCGATGCCGCAGTCCGCATCGGCAAGATCTTCTCGCCGCACCCGCTACCTCCGTTGCTCCTGATCCGACTATAGTCCGTTCCAGATTGGAATGCGCTGGCTCGACGAACGGGGGACGGCGACGCGCACGTCGACGAACGGGCCGGGGTGTTCCGGCGCTGGTGGACCGCCGGCACGACCAGCGTGGTCGGGTCGGCGGTCGGGCGGCTCGGCGTCCGCGCCACCCTGCCGCGCGGCAACCAGCCCGCACTGTCGTTTTCCGGGCCGGCGCCTCCCCCCGGCCCTAGCCTGGGACCGGGCGTCCGTGCGGGCGACCTGACCGGGAGGACCGACGTGGCAGGGAACCAGACGAACCGGGCGGCGACCCGCCGTCGCCGCCAACTGTGGGCCGGAGTCCTCGCGCTCGTCGGCCTGGTCCTGCTCGTCATCGGCGTCACCGTCGCGGACGGCATCGCGGCCTGGGTCGAGGTGGTGGTCGCGATCCTGCTGCTGGTGACCAGCTACGTCGTGCAGCACCTGGCCCGGCGGGACACCGTCTACCGGCCCGACGAGCGACGCTGACACCACCAGCGGCCGGGCGTACCCCAGATCGTCGGACGGTTGTGCCAGGCTGTCCGGCGTGGCACACCGACCCCCGATCCTGCTGATCGACTCAGCCAGCCTCTACTTCCGGGCCTACTTCGGCATCCCGGAGTCCGCCGCCAGGGCCGAGGACGGCACCCCGGTCAACGCGGTGCGCGGCTTCCTCGACATGCTCGCCACCCTGATCCGGGTGCGGGGCGCCGACCGGATGATCTGCGCACTGGACTACGACTGGCGCCCGGCGTGGCGGGTCGACCTGCTGCCGTCGTACAAGGCGCACCGGGTCGCCCCGCAGGGCGGCGAGATCGTTCCGGACACCCTCTCCCCGCAGGTGCCGATGATCCTGGAGGTGCTGACCGCGGTGGGCATCACCGCTGTCGGCGCGACCGGCTACGAGGCGGACGACGTGCTCGGCACCCTCTCGGTGACCCAGCCCGGCCCGATCGAGGTGGTCTCCGGCGACCGCGACCTGTTCCAGCTCGTCGACGATGCCCGGCCGGTCCGGCTGCTCTACGTCGGGCGCGGCGTCGCCAAGCTCGACGACTGCGACGACGCCGCCGTGCGGGCCCGCTACGGCGTGCCCGCCGACCGGTACGCCGACTTCGCCGCACTGCGCGGCGACCCGAGTGACGGGTTGCCCGGGGTGGCCGGCGTCGGCGACAAGACCGCCGCCCGGCTGATCGAGCGGTACGGCAGCATCGCCGGCATCCTGGCCGCGCTCGACGACTCCGACTCGTCCTTCGCACCGGGCCTGCGCGCCAAGCTGGTCGCGGCCCGCGACTACCTGGGCGTCGCGCCGACGGTGGTCCGGGTCGCCCTGGACGTGCCCCTGCCGGAGCTGCCCACCGCGCTGCCGAGCGCGCCGGCCGACCCGGACCGGCTGCTCGAGCTCGCCCAACGATGGAACCTGGCCGGCTCGGCCCGCCGCCTGGTCGACGCCCTCGCCGCCCCGCGCGGCGGCGAGAAGCCGTCGACATCCCCGCAGGCGGGGTGACCGCCCGGCACGACCCGGTCGGGGGACGAGCGGGTGAACGCGGGTTCCCGCGCTCCCCCGCTCGTTACCGTCCGTGAAGGTGGACCGGGCAGGTCCATCGAGTCGAGCGGTTCCGCAGGAGTAACCCGTGCACCTCGCCGCGCCGGAGCCCGGATCGCCCCAGGCCAGCGGTCCGCCGGTCCGCGACCCGGAGGGCCCACGTCGGGTCACCCTCCTCGAACTCTTCTTCGACCTGGTGTACGTGGTCGCCCTGGCGCTCATCTCGCGGGGACTGGCCGAACGACTCGACTGGCACCGGGCCGCCGAGGCACTGATCATGCTGGCCGCCGTCTGGTGGACCTGGACGATCACCACCCTGGTCACCGACCTGTACAACCCCGAACGCACCGAGATCAAGCTGCTGATCAGCGCCGTCATGTTCGGCGCGCTGCTGATGACCACGGCCATCCCGGAGGCGTTCAACAATCGAGGGCTCGTCTTCGCCGGAACGTACGTCGCGATCCACCTGGGGCGTGGGCTGTTCCTGATGCCGGCGGTACGCCGCGAACCGCAGACCCAGCGGCGGGCGGCCCGCATCTTCCTCTGGTTCGCCGTGTCGGCGATCCCCTGGCTGATCGGGGCGTTCGTCAGCGGGGACGCCCGCATCGTGTGCTGGGCCGTCGCCCTCGCCATCGACTACCTCGGCTTCCGGCTCGCGTACCCGGTGCCGGGGCTCGGGGTGGTGCCGGAGAAGCAACGCAACGTCACAGCGGAGCATCTCTCCGAGCGCTACCAGCAGTTCTTCATCATCGCGCTCGGCGACGCCATCCTGACGATCGGCACCATGTTCAGCATGGAGCACACCGAGGCCGAGAACATCGGGGCATTCGCGGTGGCGTTCCTGACCACGCTGCTGCTCTGGCGGATCTACGTGCACAGGTCCGGCGAGCTGCTGCCGAACGCCATCAAGGCCGCCGAATCGCCCAGCAAGTTCCTCTTCAGCGCGCCATACACCCATCTGCTGATGATCGCCGGTGTGGTCACCACGGCGGCCGGCTTCCACCTGGTGCTGCACGAGCCGACCGGGCGGACCCCGCCGTCCTGGCTGGCGGTGATTCTCGGCGGCCCGGCGCTGTTCCTGGCCGGCCGGGCCTCGTTCGAGTACGAGGTGTTCAGCCGGGTGTCGTGGTCCCGGCCCGGTGGGGTCCTGGCGCTGTTGACCATCGCCCCCGCCCTGCTGTACGTGCCGCCGGGCTTCGCGTCCCTCGGCGGGCTGCTGGTGCTGGTCGGCGTGGCCTACGCGGACTTCCGGCGTAGCCACGGCAAGCCGCCGGAGGCACCGTCACCGCCACACTGAGCGGCCCGCCAGCTACACCAGTGCCCCGGCGTACCCCCGGACCTGCAGTCGTTCCCGGGCACCTCCCGCCAGGCGCACCTGCAGGCCGAGCGGCGCGGCGGCGCGGCGGACGTCGTCCACGTGCAGCGATCCGTGCCGGTCCACGGTGAGCACCGGCGGTTCTTCGAGGTCACCCTCCGGCGCGTGGAACGAGAGCAGGGTGACCGAGGTGGTGAGGTATCCCGGGTACGCGGCGCGGGCGGCTGCCTCGTCCCGGTGGACCAGCACCACCAGATCGTCGAGGTGGGCGAAATCCGCGGCGAGGGCGCCCGCCGTCCAGTGCGCCGGTTCCTCCGCCGCGCCGGTGAGATGCCGGGAGCGGTTCGCCGAGGTGATGTAGAGGTGATCCGTCGCGGTCTCGGCGAGCGCCCGCTCGAAGAAGGCATTGGAGGGGCAGGTCAGCCCTGGTGCGATCACCTGGGTGGTCCTCCTCCCCTGGTCGATCTGCGTGAGGTGGTCGGGAAGCCGGTCGGCGGCCGGCCCACGGAAGCCGAACGGGCCGGCCCCGTACAGGGCGTCCATCAGCGCCCGCACCCGACCGACCGGCAACCGCGGCGAGATCCGCGTCCAGTCGAACATCCCGGGGATCCGGCCGATCGCCGTGGTGATGCTGCCGACCTGGTGGACCGGTCGACCCTTGGCCAGGTTGACCCGACGTACGGTGGCCGCGTCGGGGCGCGTCACGATGGCGTAGACGTTGGCGAACGCCGCCGCGACGATCGCGCCGCCAGCAAGCGCGCGGGCCGCGACCGCGACGTCCTCGGGGCGGTCGATGTAGAGGGGCGGTGTCGGGGCGTCCATGAGTCCTCCTCGGCGGGGCCGTGAAGCAGTTCTACGTCCACTCACCCGGATGACGGCGAGGTCGGTCGGCGATCCGATAGCCGACAGGTGCCACCCGGTGCGGGCGGCGGATGCCCGGGCGTACACAACGGCGGACGGCATCGGCCGGATGGGGGATCCGCAGGGGGTCGTAGCACGCAACCGTTAGCCGCGCGACCTGATTGGGTACAACGGCTGCACCTCAGATCCACCACATACCTCAGGAGGCAGCGATGCGCGGCACCTCGATTCTCGGAGTCATCGTCGTGATCTGGTTGGTGATCGGCGCCATCGCCGGTGGCCAGCGCGGTTACTACAGCGGCGACGACACCAACTGCGCCGAGGCCGGCACCATCCTGGTCACCATCGTGGCCGGGCCATTGAACTACATCGGCGCCAACCCGAAGGTCGACTGCAAGCTGCCCGAGCCTTCCAAGTAGACGACTGACGCACTCCGGCCCGTGTCCCCGGTGGGGGCACGGGCCGGCGCGGTTTCGAGGAGATCGCGCAGGATCACTAGCGCGTCTCCCCCAACCATCGAACTGACGACCGGTCGCGTCCCCCCGCGGCGCGTCATCGATCTGCTGGTGCGCTGACGGCGTGGGGGGTGGCTGGAGGCGGTGCTCGGTGCTTGCGGTCGCCCACGGCACCACCGCGTAAGGCATCCTAGGAGGCTGGTCTGCGGCCCCTGCGGCGTTTGTCCGAGCCGGGAACGGGAACGGCCGATGCCTCAGTCAGCGAACGGGATCGGGAGTGTGGGCATGCAGATCGGCTACAAGCTGGCCGCAGAGGGGTACGGCCCGCAGGAGATCATCCGCCAGGCCGTCCTCGCCGAACGGGCCGGCTTCGACTTCGTCGAGATGAGCGACCACTTCCACCCGTGGCTGGACGCGCAGGGGCACTCGTCCTTCACCTGGAGCGTGCTCGGCGCCATCGCGGCCAGGACCAGCACCCTGCGCCTGGCCACCGGGGTCACCTGCCCGACCGTCCGCTACCACCCGGCGATCATCGCGCAGGCCGCAGCGACCATGGCGCTGATCTCCGACGGCCGGTTCACCCTCGGAGTGGGCGCCGGCGAGCGGCTCAACGAGCACGTGGTCGGGCAGGGCTTCCCCAGCGTTCGAGGGCGACACGAGCGACTACGCGAGGCGCTGGAGATCATCCGGCTGCTCTGGCAGGGCGGCTACCAGTCGTACGAGGGCCGGCACCTGCAACTGGAGGACGCCCGCGTCTTCGATCTGCCGGACACCCTGCCCGTGATCGCGGTGGCGGCCAGCGGTGAGGTGTCGGCGCGGCTCGCCGCCGAGTTGGGCGACGGCCTGTTCGCCACCGAGCCGGACGCGTCGATCGTCGAACACTACCGACGCGCCCAGGGTTCAGGCCCGCGCTACGCCGAGGTGCCACTGGCCTGGGCCACCGACGAGCAACAGGCGGTGCAGGCGGTGTTGCAGACGAGCCGATGGATGGTCACCGGTTGGAAGGTGATGAGCGAGCTGCCGAACCCGGTCAACTTCGACGCGGCCAGCGCGTACGTCGAGGAGAAGCACATCCGGCAGCTCTTCGCCATCGGCCCGGACCCGGAACCCCACGTCGCGAAGGTCCGGTCGTACGTCGAGGCCGGCTTCGACCACATCGTCCTGCAGAACGCCGGCCCCGACCCGGACGGCTTCCTCGACTTCTTCGCCGGCGACCTCTCCGGCCGCCTGCGCGCCATGGGTTGACGCCGTGACCCTGCCCGCGAGGGGTTGACGCCGTGACCCTGCGCGCGAGGGGTCGACGCCGTGACCCTGCGCGCGAGGGGTCGACGCCGTGACGAGGAAGCGACGCCGAACCCTCCGTTCCGACACCTGATCTCGGAAGCGGCGGCCACCGGGTTCAGCGGTCGGTGAGGCCGAGGCGTCACGTGACGGAGCACCGCCCGTCCGGACGATCGTCCGGACGGGCGGTGCACTCGGGATGAACGCGCTCGAGATGGTGCGCGGGTCGACGCTCAGCGGAAGCAGTGTGCGATCGGCACCTGGCTGCCCTCGCAGTTGGTCGGTTCGTTCTCGACCACCACGCTCTCATCGTCGATCTTGACCTGGGCGTGCATGCCGAAGATGCCGCCCGGCTTCACCGTCGACGCGTTGTGGGTGACCTTGCTGGTGTAGATCGCCACCGAGCCCGCGTTGGCGTAGATGCCCCCGCCCTGGGAGGCGGCGCCGACAGCCTCGTTACGGGTCACGTCACTGCCGCGGACCAGCAGGTTCGCCTTCTCGGCGTAGATGCCGGCTCCGAGGCCGTGGGTGGTGTTGCCCTCGATCACGCTGTCGTCGATCGGCGTCAGGCCCTTCACTGTCGAGACACCGCCCCCGTTGAGGGTGGACGTGTTGCCGCGGATGGTCATCGTGCGCAACACCAGCACCGCATCGGAGTTGGCGGCACCGCCGCCGACCTGCGCGGTGTTGTTGAGCAGCTCGGTGTCGGAGACCTTCGTCCGGGCCGAGAAGCTGGCCAGCCCGCCACCCTGGACGGCGCTGTTCTGGGTGAAGGAGACGCTCTCCACGTCGGCGGCACCACGGTAGTTGCCCAGCCCGCCGCCGTAGGCGTTGGCGCTGTTGCGGTGGAACTCCGAGCGCTTCAGCGTCAGCACGCCGCCGTTGAGCAGGCCCCCGCCCTTGCCCGCGGCGCCGGAGGCGCTGTTGCCGACGAACGTGGAGTCGGTGACCACCATGTTGCCGTCGTTGAAGATGCCGCCACCGCCCCCCTCGGGCGACAGCGAGGTGCTCTGCGTGACGGTGACCCGTTCCACCACCGCGGTGGCGCCGTGCACCACGTGCACGCTGCCGCCCTCGATGGCCGATCGGCCGTTGTGCAGTTCCACGTCGCGCAGGGTCAGCTCGCCGCCATCGCGGACGGTGAAGAAGCGGAACGCGGCGGCCTGGGCGGCCCGGGAGATGGTGGCGCCCGCGCCGTCGATCGTGATCGCCTGGTAGATCACCGGCAGGCCGGCGGTGTCGTCGGCCGGGTTGTGCGGCGGCGCTTCGGCGTCGCCGGGGGTTTCCGCGGCGTCGGCGGCCTCCCGGGCGTCCCGGATCCCGCCGTCGTACTGGTCGGTCTCGTGGAACGCCTCGGTGAGGGTGTAGCGGCACTTGGGCGCGAGGCGGAGTTCGCCGCCGCCCTCGGCGTTGGCCGTGACCAGCGCCGCCACCAGCTTCGCGGCGTCGCACGGCACCGACACCACTCCTCGCTTGCCGGTGCCGGGGGTGGTGGGACGGGCCCGCTCGGCGTCGGGGTCGGGCCGGTCGCCGGTGCGGCGGTCGTCGTCGGCTGCCGGGGTCAGCCGGGCCAGACCGGGGAGGGCGAGGGCGCGGTCGGCGGCGGCGGCCGCTCCGGCCGCTCCCACGACCAGGCTCCCCGCCAGCAAGCCGCTGGCTAAGAACCATCGGGACCGCCGTCTGGGTCGAGTCGCGCGGTCTCCCTCTCGGTACGTGGACATCAACGGTGCCTACCTTCCTGCGTACGTGACGTGACCGCGCGCCGATTCGGGCGCGGGGGGCTCGACGGGTTCGCCGGCTACCAAACGTCACGATAGGTCCGCAATACGGACAGGAAGGTGTGAACGTGAATAGTGCCCTCTTTCATCTTCTAAGCTGCCAGAGCGGCATCAGTGTCACCCGCCGACGTGGATGCCGGGTCGACGCAGCGGGTCCCGTTCGGTCCGGCGGATGATCTCCCGCACCACCGGCGGGGTGTCCCCCCGGCCCAGGATGAGGTAGCGCGCCAGGTGCGCGATCGGGCTGCCCTCCGACCACTCGAAGTGCGCGTGCGGCCGGACCCCGGTGGCGTCCCGCAGGGCCAGCAGGATCGCGGCGATCGCGTTCGGCACGGCCGGGCTGTCGGCCCGCAGCACCCGAAAGCCGCCCACCTCGATCCCGTGCACACGCAACACCTGACTGAACTCCGACGGATCGACCACATCGATCTCCAGGAACAACACGTCCGCGGCCCCGGGCACCGGATTCATCCCGCGCTGCGCCCGCTCCTTGAGCGTGTACTCCTTCACCGACCCCTTCTGCCGCTTGTTCGCGATCAGGTGCAGCTGCCCGTCGTGCGCCAGCGACTCGCTGATGAACCGACGGGCCGCCTCGTCGAACTCGATCCGCTCGGCGCGCAGCTCGGTGGTCCGGGTGACCCGGGAGACCAACGAGACCACGATGATGCCGAGGATGAACAGCGCGGAGATCGTGATGCCGTCCGGCTGTTCGATGACGTTCTCCAGCAGCGCGTACAGCAGCACCAGGGTCAGCACCGTGAAGCCGATCGCGGAACCCCGCCGGTGGTGACGGGCCGCGGAGATCGTCACCGCCACCGCCCCGGAGACCATCATGGCCAGGATCCCGGTGGCGTACGCCCCGGCCTGGGCGTTGACGTCGGCGCGAAAGGCGATCGTGATGGCGACGCTGACGACGGTGTAGACGATCACCACGGGGCGTACCGCCCGGGCCCATTCCGGGGCCATGCCGTACGACGGCAGGTAGCGGGGCACGATGTTGATCAGCCCGGCCATCGCCGAGGCGCCGGCGAACCAGAGGATGAGCACGCTGCTCACGTCGTAGACGGTGCCGAACACCTCCCCCAGGTAGGCGTGCGCCAGGAACGCCAGCGCCCGCCCGTTCGCGCCGCCGCCCGGCCGGAACTCCTCCTCCGGAATGAGCGCCGTGGTCACGAAGGTCGTCGAGATCAGGTACACCGACATGATCAACGCGGCGGTGGTGAGCAGCCGACGCGTGTTGCGGATCCGGGCGGCGAGCCGGGCCTGCTTGTCCGGGCCGTCGGCCGCCACCAGGGGCATCATGCTGACCCCGGTCTCGAAGCCGGACAACCCCAGCACCAGCAGCGGGAACGCCAACACGGCGGTGAGCAGCACCTGTCCCGGTCCGCCGCCGGTCGCGGTCACCGCGGCCGTCCAGTTCGACACGATGCCCGGGTCCTCGACGATCCGACCTACCGCGACCACGACGATCACCGCGTTGAGCAGCAGGAAGACCGCGACCAGCGGAATGGCCACCACCACCGCCTCGCGGAACCCGAGCAGGAACACCCCGCCGAGGATGAGCAGCAGCGCCACCGTCACCACGACCGGCACCACGGACCCGTGCAGGACATCCGGCAGGTACGGGTTCTCCAGCAGGTGCACGGTGGCGTCGGCCGAGGAGAGGGTGATCGTGATGATCCAGGAGGTGGCCACGAAGCCGAGCAGCACGAGGACGAAGATCTTTCCCCGCCAGAACGGCAACAACCGCTCCAACATCGCCACCGAACCCTGACCGTGCGGGCTCTCGTGGGCCACCCGCCGGTACATCGGCAGCATGCCGGACAGGGTGAGCACGACGATCAACAGGGTCGCCAGCGGGGAGAGCGCCCCGGCCGCCACCGCCGCGATGCCCGGCAGGTACGACAGCGTGGAGAAGTAGTCCACGCCGGTCAGGCACATCACCTGCCACCAGGCGTGCCGACGGTTCTGCCCCTCGGTCGCCTCGGGGCCGGGCGGCTGCACCTGGTGCTGGAAGAGCCACCGGCGCAGCGGGCTGGCCGGCGGCGCCGAGCGGGCCGGCGTGGCCACGCGTTCGGGCACCACGACGCCCTGCCGGCCACCCCGATGCGGGCGGGCCGGATCGCGGGCCGCCCGCAGCGCCGGGTCCGGCCCGCTCGGCGCGTGGCGGCGCCCGCTCCAGCGCCGTGGTTTTGCCCCGTGCTCGTCACCCATCGCCAGTCCCACCCTCACAGGTCCTGATCTGACGGTAGGCGGTGCCCGGGCGCCCGATCGGCGGAACCGGGTACCTGTTCGGCCTGCTCAGGACAGGTCCGCGACGGCGAGCAGCCGGGCCAGCGCGGGTGGGTCGGCGACGGTGACCGTGGCCGCCGGGTGCCGGAGCCGTCCCCCGGGCACCAGCGCCGCCACCGGTACGCCGAAGCGCAGGCAGATCCCGCCGGCCGCGCTGCTGCCGAAGGTCGCGCCGCCGTCGGCCAGCGACAGGTGCGGGCCGATCGCCCGCCACCAGCGGTACGGTCCGCTCAGCTCGACGGCGGTGACGTTGCCCCGGTCGGTCCGCAGCCGCCACGGCCCGTACCGGATCATCAGGTCCCGTTCGGTGACGGCGACCCAGGCCGTCGCCGGGCGGACCCCGAGCAGCGCCAGCACCGGGCGGAACACCGGATCGAAGCGGAACGGGAACCGGGCCACGACGCCGGTCATCGGGCGCCGGGCCGAGCGGTGGGTTTCGACACCGGGCCGCCGGGCCGCAGAGGGCCGGGCCGCGCGGGCCGGGGGCGGGCGGCGGGCCGACGCCGGGCCAGGACGGTCATGGCGCGGGCGTACCCGATCCGAGCCCGCCGACACCCCCGGATCCGCTGAACGTCGACGCGACTCCCACCCGGCGTTCCCCCACCGCCGGCCGACACCCCCCGGGCCGGCCGACGGCGGCAGACGGTCGACACCCCCCGGGGCCGACCGGCTGTCCCCTGAATGACCGACCCGACCTCGGGCGGCCACACGGGGTGGAACTGGTGGGACGCGCCTCCGCGCTCCGCCGCCCCCCACGGGGCGGAGCGCGGAGGCCCCCCGTCCCGGCTACTGCAGGAACGCCCCGAGGGGCGACAGCAGCAACCGGCCGAGCGCCGCGGCGTTGTCGTCCAGCCGTGTGCGCTCACACTCTCGGGCGTCCGGATCGTGCCGGCACCGCCAGATCTTCTGCGCGTTACGCCAGGCGACATCGCGGGTGTACTCGACCAGTTCCCCCTGGTACCAGTCGTCGATGTCGCCGTTGAGCATGTCGATGAGCAGCTGCCACCGCTCCAGGTAGCCCCGCCGCAGGCCGGGGATCTTGTCCGCGAAGATTTTGTTGATCTCGAGGTAGTCGTGGTGCTGGTCGCTGCCGTCGACCGGCTCCGACTCCAGGTGATCGAACGTGGTCACCAAGGCGAACGGCAGGTCGAAGTTGATGTGCGCGTTCACCCCGGCCGCCGCCGACGGCAGCGGGCGGGCGTCCGGCCCCCGCATCCGCTCGAAGAGACACGACCACGCCCTCGGGGTGCCGGGGCTGGAGTCGGTCCACAGCCGCATCGCGTCGAAGTACCGGGCGGCGAACTCGACGTCGAGCCGGGAGAGGAAGACCGGGTCGACGAAGCGGTCGTCGTACAGCCCGTCCAGCACGCTGCTGGTGATGGTCAGATAGAGCTTGTTGAAGTCGGCCAGTGGGCAACTGGCTTCCAACGGCGGCAACCGGACCAGCATGTCCTGAAGCTTGGTCAGATGATCGACCACGGCCGGCACGTCCGCGGGATGATCGGCGAGCAGGTCGACGATGTCCCGGTGCACGGGCCCCCAGACCGGTTCGATCATTTCTCCTCCATTGTGGTCGGCGGCATCCCCGTGCCGTCGTCGACGCGGCCCAGCCTCTCAGCCGACACCCGGCCACCGGATCAGTAGAACGACGTATCCCGGCGCGCACACGCGCCGGGATACGTACGCACTGTGGAGTCGGTCAGCCCCGTTGGTTGCGCAACTGGATCGCGCTGGCCTGCACGCGGGTACGGACCTGGAGCTTGTCGAAGATGTGCGACACGTGCACCCCGATGGTCCGCTCGCTGATGAACAGCCGCTGCCCGATCTCCCTGTTGGTCAACCCCTCGGCGACCAGGGCGAGCACTTCCCGCTCCCGGGCGGTGAGCGCCGCCAACTCGTCGTCGGACGCCTCGACCGGGACGCCGCGCGCACCGCTGATGCTGTCGCGCTCGTCCAGCGACACCCGGGCCCGCCCGGCCAACTCGCGGATCTCCGAGGTCAACGGCACCGCGCCCAATCCCTGCGCCACCCCGTACGCCTCCCGCAGGAGCTTGCCGGCGGTGGCCACCCGGCTGCGCCGAGCCAGCAGCGCCTCGGCCTGCCGCAGGCGCGAGTACGCCGCCGGATAGGGGTGATTGCGTCGATCCCACTCGGCCGCCGACGCGGCCCACAGCTCCGGATCGCTGCCGTCGAGGCGGCTGACCTCGGCCGCGCACAGCGCCAGGAAGCCCTCCACCACCGAACGCACCGGCCGGGCGGCACCGGCGCTCTTGCGGGCCACCCGCTCGGCCGCGTCCCGCAGCCGGCGGACCGCCGTCGGGTCCACCTCCACGGTGCGGCTGGCGTGCGCCTCAGCCTCGGCGCGCAGGCCGTGCCAGACCAGCGCGGAGAGGATCATCACGTCGTCCGAGCGGCTCTCGGTCAGGCCGCGCTGCACCGCCTGCCGCGCCACGTCGTGCCGGCCCTCCCACATGGCCAGCCCGGAGCGCAGGGTGAGCAGCGGAATGACGTGTCGCGCCCCGCCGCCGGCGAGCAGGGTCGCCACCGCGTCGAGGTCCCGACCGGCGGCCTCGATGTCGCCGTAGCCCACCGACAGCCGGCAGCGGGCCAACAGCAGCTCGACGGCGTCCGCACCGGACGGTCGGTGCCGCAGGGCCGCGGCCACCACCTTCTCCGCCTCGGCCCACTGACCCACCCGGAACAGCCCGTTGATGGCGATGGCCAGCAGCCGGGTGCCCCAGGTGCGGCCCAGGCCCAGCTCGGTCACCCGTTCGGCGCCCCGCCGGGCCACCACCACGCCCTCTTCGAGGACGTTCAGCGGCCCGGTCAGCAGCTCCGCCAGGTGCAGGTACGCGCAGGCCACGTCCTCGGGCTGACCGCCACGCTCGGCGGTGTCGAGGGCGTCGCGCATGACCGCCAGACCGGCGTCCGGGTCTTCCAGACAGGCGTCGCTGAAGCCCAGCGCCGAACTGGCCAGCACCACGTCGGTGGCCGAGCCCGCCACGTTCTCGGCCAACGCCAGCGCCTCGCGGGCCCGCTCACCGGCGTCGGCGTAGCGACCCAGGTGCAGCAGCAGCTCGGCCAGGCGGGCGGCGGCGCTGGCCCGGTCCCGAGGGGAGCAGTCCGCCGCCTTCAGTGCCCGCTGGTACTCCTCCTCGGCCAGCGCGGAGCGACCGGCGGCGGCCAGGTAGCGGGCGCGGCGGATGTGCAGCGCGCAGCTCGGCTCGCCACCCCGCAGCGCGGCCAGCTCCTCCAGCAGGGCCAACGCGCGGGCGTGCTCCCCACAGTGGTGGGCCGCCTCGGCGGCGTTCTCCAGCAACTCGACCCGGTCCACCGTCAGCGGGCCCGGCTCGGCGGCCAACTGCAACGCCGCCGACCAGTGCCGGTGGGCCTCGGCGTAACCGTGCAGCCGCTCGGCCTCCTGAGCGGCTGCCACCGCCGCCGGCAGGGCGCGCGCCGGCTCGCCGGCCAGCCGCCAGTGGTGTGCCAGCCGGGCCTGGTGCAACTCACCCGGCGCGGTGGTCAGCGCCTCGGCGTAGCGGCGGTGCAGCCCGGAGCGTTCGGCCGGCAGCAGCTCGTGCGCCAGCACCTCGGCCACGAGGCGGTGCCGCAGCCGGTAGCCCTCGTCCGCGCCGACCAGCAGCCGGTGCGCCACCGCGGCCCGGGCCGCGGCGATCAGCTCGTCCTCCGGCATCCGCAGCACCTCGGCCAGCAGCCAGTGCTGCACCGGTTCGACCCCGGTGGCGACCGCGTGCACCACGGCGTGCGCGTGCTGGGGCAGCGCGTCGACCCGGTCGAGGAAGATCTCCCGCAGCGTCTCGGACAGCCCGTCGCGGCCGTCGCGCAGATCCCGGGCCAGTTCCTCGATGACGAACGGGTTGCCGCCGCTGCGCTGCCACACCTGCTCGGCCGCGTCGGCGTTGAGCGTACGGCCGACCACCGCGGCGGCGAGCGTCTCGGTGTCGGCCCGGCCCAGCGGCGCCAGGTCGAGCACCCGCACCGTGCGGAGCCGACGCAGCTCGGTGAGCACCCGGCGCAGCGGGTGAGCGCCCTGCAACGACTCGGCGCGCACCGCCGCCAGCACCGACAACTGAAGATCACCCAGGCCGGCGAGCAGGTAGAGCAGGAGCTGCCGGGTGCTGCGGTCGACCCACTGGAGGTCGTCGAGGATCAGCACCAGCGGGCGTCCCTCGGCGATCAGGTGCAGGCCACGGGAGACCCGCTCCAGCAACGCGCCGGCGCCGTCCGGGCTGGCGGTCTCGTCGGCGAACATCTGCAACAGCCCCCGCACCGCCGAGGAGGTGCGGGCGGGCGAGGTGGACACCTCGGCGTCGAACCGGCGCAGCGCCTGCAACAGCGGGTGCAACGGAGAGGCGTCGCCGATGTCCAGGCAGCTGCCGGTGAGCACCACGGCGCCCCGCTCCCGCAGGCGGTCACCGATCTCGCCCAACAGCCGGGTCTTTCCCACACCGCTCTCGCCGGTCAGGAAGACCGCCGCGGTCTGCCCGTGCGCGGCCTCACCGAGCAACGCGGACCGAACCGTCTGCACCAGCTCGGCCCGGCCCACGAGCGGTGCGGTGTCCACATCGCTGGCCATGTCACGCAGCCTAATCACAGGGCCCCACACCGTTCTACGGCCGCCCACCGCTTCTGGTACTCCTCGCGTCGACTTTGCGACTAAAGGTTGCAGGTGGCCGACATACGTCGTTCGGCAGATCCCCCGTCGGCCCAGTAGTGCCAATCTCCGGAGGTGATCAGGCAACAGCGGGGAGAGAGGCCGGTGCGACACCCATGACCACCAGCATCATCGTCGACACGCAGCGGACCGTCACCCCGCTCTGGCCGGTACCCCAGGAGAGGCGCGTCGTCACCGTCCTCTTCGCGGACATCGTCGGATCCACGGCCCTGGTGGACCAGCTCGACCCCGAGGACGTCCGAGCGTTGCAGCGGGCCTACTTCGACACCGTCGCCGGTGTGCTGCACCGCTGGCACGGAGTGGTGGAGAAGTACATCGGCGACGCCGTCATGGCGCTCTTCGGCGCCCGGCACTCCGACGGCTTCGACACGTACCGGGCGGTGCGCGCCGGGCTCGAGATCCAGGCCGCGCTGGACCGACGGCCCATGGTCGACGGCATCAGGCTGCGCGTCCGGGTCGGTGTCGCTACCGGCGAGGTGGTGGTCGACCTGGGCGACGCCGTCACCGGCGGGCACGGCCTGGCGAGCGGAGCGGTGATCACCACGGCGGCCCGCCTACAGGAGTACGCCGCGCCCGGCGCCGTCGCACTCTGCGCGGCCACCGCCCGCGCCACCGCCGGCCTGATCACTCAGCGTCAGCTGACGCCGACGCCGGTCGCCGGCCGGGTGTCGCCGGTGCCGGTCTGGCACGCCCTCGGTCCGGTTCGCCCCGGTGCCGGCCGGCACGACGGCCCGTTGATCGGTCGACGCCGCGAGCTGGCCACCATCCGCGACCAGTTGGGCTCGGCCATCCGAAACCGGACACCACGCTGGATCTCGCTGGTCGGCCCCACCGGTAGTGGCCGCAGCCGGCTGCTGCACGAGCTGACCCGTGGGCTGACCACGGTGGACGGACTGTCGGTCCGCTGGTGTGTGGCGGCCTGCCAGCCGTACCCCGACCAGGTGTTGGCGCCGGTCGCGCACCTGCTCCGCGACCTCGCCGGAATCCGGCACAGCGACGGCCCGGCGGCGGTCCACGATCGGCTCGTCGCCGCCCTGACCCCGCTCTTTCCGCCGACCCGGGTGGCCACCGCGGTTCCGGCGCTCCAGCGGATGCTGACCACCCCGGACGGCTCGGCCGCCGCCCTCGCCGGCGCGGCGACCTGCCGCGAGGTCCTGCTGCGGCTGGCCGCCCACCAGCCGCTGATCGTGGCCGTCGACGACCTGGACCGGGCCGCGCCCGCGGTGAGCCGCTTCCTGCACGCGTTGTACGACGCGGCGACGGAGCGTGGGCTGCCGCTGGCCCTGCTCACAGTGCACCAGCCGCAGTGGACCGACACCCGGCCCGGTCCGGCCCGCCAGATGACGATCGGACCCCTGGCCACGGTGCAGTCCGGACGGCTGCTGCGCCACCTGCTCACCCGGGCCGGACAGCCGGTGGCCCTGGTCGACCGGCTGCTGCCGCTGGTGGGAGGCCGCCCCGGGCACGCGGCGGCGTACGTCACGTCGCTGGTGGACGGTGCCGATCCGGCGGCGCTCCCGCTGCCCGAGGCCGTACGCCGGGCCGTTGGCGCGGAGCTGGACCACCTCGACGGTGAGCGGCGGGCGGTGCTGATGGCCGCCGGCACCCTCGGTGGTCTGATCTGCGGGGCGGCCGTGGACCGGGCACTCGGCTGGACACCCGGCCGGTCCGCGCCCGCGCTCCGCGAGCTGGTCACCGCCGGGATGCTGCTCCCCCACCACGTCGACGGGTACGCGTTCGCCGCTCCCGCGCTGCGCCAGGTCGCCGTCGAACGGTTGCCCCGCGCCCTGCGGGCCGTCTTCCAACGCCGGACCGCCGCCGTGCCGCACCTCGACACGGCGCACCGGGACGCCGGCCCGCCCGACCAGCTCGCTGGTGCGCCCAACGGCTCACCGGCGAGGAGCGCGCAGATCGTGCGCCTCGACACCGTTGGCGCTCGGACCGGCCGCCTCGACGACGTCTTCGCGTCGCTGGCCTCGGCAGGGGCGGGCGGTGCCACCGGCCCGACCCCGCTGAGGCGAGGCAGCCCCACCCCGACGATGGCCACCCGACCCGCCGCGTCGGGTTCCGCCGCCAACCACACGGCGGGCCCACGCCAGCTCCGAGTCGTCGCCTCGGCGGACGACGTACCGGCGACGCCGGCCGCAGCGCCGTCCCAACCTCGGCGCCGCGCGAGCGGTGAGCGATTCCGGGACGCCGGACGGCCCGCAACGCCGATCCGCCCCACGCCACCGAGTTCGGCCAAACAGTGGACACTCGCGGACGCCGGCACCCCGCCGGGCGTGGTACGGGCAGCACCCCGCCCACCATTGATCCGCCCCCTGAACGACCTACCCGCCTCCGCCTAACCACCCCCAGCCTCAGCCCCCCTGCCCCGCCCGGCCCGGCCCGGCCCGGCCCGGCCTGCCCTCGCCCCGCCCCGCCCGCACCTCGCCCCGCCCCGCCGATCATGGAGTTGTGGAGGGTGACAAATGCCTCGAAGAACAACAAGTCAGGCACCACAACTCCATGATCGACGGTTCTGGCCGGCGATCTTGCACTTGCTGTCCCGGCATAAGCGGCATCCCACTGATATCGGCAACCGAAACTGCAAGATCGGCGGGGTGGGGGGTGGGCCGGGGCGCGGGGGCGCGGGGGCGGGCCGGGGCGTGGTGGTTAGGGTGCGGAGGCTGAGGCTAGTAGCGCTGCGGTGGGCAGTGTGAGCAGGCCGTCGGGGCCACGGTAGCGGGCGGTCAGCTTGTCGTAGGCGGCACGGATGCGGCTGATCACCGCGGCCGGCTGGGTCTCCATCACCAGACCTGGCTTGCTGACGCCGTTGGCGGGGCCACTCCACCAGGCTTCCGGGTCGGTGCGGTGCGCCCAGGTGATCGTGTCGCAGCGCACGCCGGCGAGCCCCGCCTGGTCGAGCAGGCCCGCCAACCCGTCGGGGGTACGGGGGAAGTCCCCGTCGGCGTCCACCGTCGGGGTGGCGGCGCGACGGTCGACCCCGGCGGCGTCGAAGACCTCACCCCAGAGGCTCTGCGCCTCGGGCGGGGGGTACGGCCACACGGTGACCGCGACCCGACCACGAGGCGCGGGCCATGCCGATCGGACGGCACACCTACCGCCCGGACTACTTCGAGTCGGCGCTGCTCAGCGTCCGCGGGATGGTCGTCGTGGCGCTGGGTCGACGGGACCTGGCCCAACCCGTGATCGACGCGCTTCTCCCGGTACGCGACCAACTGGCCGGTTTCTCCACCACCGCGGCCGTGGTGCGGCCGGTCGCGCTGACGCTCGGTGAGTTGTTCCGGCTGGTGGGCCGCAGCGAGGAGGCGAGCCGGCACTTCGCTCTCGCCGCGCGGGTCGCCCGTCGGTGGGAGTCGCCGCACTGGCTGGCGCAGGCGACGGCGGCGATGGCCCGCTGACCGTCACGGTTGGTGGATTCCAAGCCGGTTCCAAGTGGCACCGAGCATGATCAACAGATCTGTGCCAGTTGATCCCTCGGAAAGGTCACCGTGAACCAGAACCACCGCGAAGCCATGGCCGACGTACGCGACATGTACATGGCGCACTCGGCGCTCCGTCGCGAGTTCAGCCTGCTGCCGCAGCTCGTCCGCGACGTCACTCCGGGCGACGCCACGCGCGCGGAGGTCGTCGGCGCCCACGCCGAGATGCTCTGCCACATCTTGCACGTGCACCACGAGGGCGAGGACCTGCTGCTCTGGCCACGGCTGCTGGAGCGCGGCGGCGCGGAGGCCGCGGCGATCGTCCCCACCATGGAGGCGCAGCACCACGCCATCGAGGACGCCCACGCGGCGGTGGTCGGCCTCCTCCCCCAGTGGCGCCGCACCGCGCGTGGCGGTGAGCAGCTCGCGGACGCCCTGGAGCAGCTACCCGCGGCGCTGATCGAGCACATGGCGCTGGAGGAGAGCGAGATCCTGCCGCTGGCGCAACGGCACGTCACCGCCCGGGAGTGGATGCAGCTCGGCGAGCACGGCATGAGCAAGTCCCCGAAGAAGCAGCTCCCGCTGGCGTTCGGCCTGGCCATGTACGAGGGGGACCCGGAGGTCGTCAAGGCGGTGCTGGCGCACGCTCCGCTGCCGGCCCGGCTGCTCATGCCGATCATCGCGCCCCGGCTGTTCGCCAGCCACGCCAAGCGGGTGCACGGCACCGCCACGCCCCCGCGCATCGGCGCCGGCACGCGCTGATCGAGGTCCGAGTCCCCGACCCGGTCACGTACCCGGCATCGACGCCACTGGCCGTCGCCGGCCGGGCGCTCAGCCGGCAGCCAGGAAGGCCAGCACGCGCGGCCAGACCGCCGCGGTGGCGTCCGGGGAGTACTCGGCCAGGTCCGGGTCGGTGAACAGGTGACCCACGCCCGGATAGCTGAAGACCGTCAGATCGGCACCGGCGTCGGTCATCCCCTGCTGCCACTCGTCGACCTCGTCCGGCGCGTCGTACGGGTCGGGGTCGGCGAGGTGCAGCTGCACCGGCAACCCGGGTGAGACCGCGTCCGGGGCGCCACCGGTGCCGTGCAGCAGGAGCAGACCGGCGGCGGCGGGGCGCTCGGCGAGCAGCGCCCCGGCCACCCCGGCGCCCATCGAGAAGCCGGCGAGCACCGTCTCCGGTGGCAGGTCACGCAGCGCGGCGCGGGCCCGGTCCAGCACCACCTCCTGGCCGATCTTGTCGAGCAGCGCGAAGCCTTCCTCGACGGTGTCGGCGGCCGGGACGCCGTACAGGTCGGGGGTGCTGACCTGGTGCCCGGCGGCGCGCAACCGGTCGGCGGCGGCGCGCACGGCGGGTCGCAGCCCGTACACGGAGTGGAACAGCACGACGTGTCGCATCCGGCCATCCTGCCGCAGTCGACAGCGCATCCGGGGTGGCCACGCGGGGTGGACGTCAGACCAGCGCGGCCAGCCGCGCGACCAGGTCCGTCGGTGGCGGCATCGCGGCGATCTCGCTGCTGACCTCCGCGGCAGCGGTGCGCAGGCGCTCGTCGGTGAGCAGCTGGGTCAGTGCCCGCGCGGTGATGTCCCGGGGGCGCAGCGCCAGGCCGGCGCCCCGGCGGGCCACCAGCTCGGCGTTGTGCCGCCGGTCCCCGGCACCAGTGGTGGCCAGCTGGGGCCGGCCCGCGGCGAGGGCACCGAAGGCACTGCCCGCACCACCGTGGTGCACCAGGGCCGCGCTCGCCGGCAACGCCTCGTCGAGCGGAATCCAGCCGACCACCCGCACGTTGCCGGGCACCGAGCGGGCCGACCGCTTGTCGGGGCGGACCAGCACGATCTCGGCGTCCACCACGGCGGCGGCGGCCACCACGGCGGGCATCGGCCCCCGATCTCCGGGGCCGGTGAGAGTGCTGCGGGTGACCAGGATCCGGGGGCGCTCACCCGGCTCGCGCAGCCAGGCCGGCAGTTCCCCGCCGCCGACATAGGACGTGTAGCGCATCGGCCAGCCGCCCTGCGTGGCGACGCTGGGTGGCGCCACGGCGAGGGCGGCGGCCGGCGCGGGCAGTTCGGTGAGGCCGTGGCGGCGCAGCGCCGCGCCGAGTCGGGCGACGGTGGCGCCGACCAGGTCCCGGCCGTCGAAGAGGGCGTTCTCCTGGCGGACGGCCGGCACGTCGAGCCTCGCGGCGGCCACCGCGCCGGCGACCGCGAACGGCTCGTACAGCACCAGATCCGGCCGCCACCGGGTGGCCAGCGCGACCACCGGGTCGACGAGTTGGTCGTTGAGCGTGCCGAACAGCAGGCCGGCGCCCCGGGTGCCGGCGGTGCCGGCCAGCTCCGCCCGCGCGATCAGCGGATGACGGGGGAAGACCCGCAGCGCGATCCGGCCGAAGTCGAAGCCCGGCGCGATGTCGTGCACCGGCAGACCCGCCTCGGCGGCGGCCAGCGCTCCGCCGCCGGTGGCCACCAGAACGTCGTGGCCCGCATCGCGGAGGGCGACCGCGAGCGGCACCAGGGGGAAGACGTGACCGACGAGCGGGGCGGAGACCACCAACACGCGCATGGACCCGATGCTATGTCCACCACGGCCACACCCGAGGGCCCGGAACGTCTGGCAGCGGTCAGACGGACGGTCGCTGGTCGACGATGCGGCGCATCTTGCCCATCGATCGTTCCACGGTGTCGGGGGCGAGAACGTCGACCGCGACGCTGACGCCGATGGTGTTCTTGACCAGTTGAACCAGCGTGCCGCCGGCCCGCTCGGCGGCGTCCACGTCGACGTCGGCCCGCCGCTCCACCCGCACCGTGAGGGTGTCCAGCCGGCCGTGCCGATCGAGGACGCACTGGAAGTGCGGCGAGAGCTGCGCGGTGCGCAGGATCAGCTCCTCGATCTGGGTGGGGAAGATGTTCACTCCACGCAGGATCATCATGTCGTCGGTGCGGCCGGTGATCTTCTCGATCCGGCGCATCGGGCGGGCGGTGCCGGGTAGCAGCCGGGTCAGGTCGCGGGTTCGGTAGCGCACCACCGGCATCGCCTCCTTGGTCAGGGAGGTCAACACCAGCTCACCCCGCTCGCCGTCGGGCAGCACCGCCCCGGTGACCGGGTCGATGATCTCCGGGTAGAAGTGGTCCTCCCAGAGGTGCAGGCCATCCTTGGTCTCGACGCACTCGGTCGCCACGCCGGGGCCCATCACCTCGGAGAGCCCGTAGATGTCGACGGCGTGGATGTCCAACTGCTGCTCGATCTCGCGGCGCATGTCCTCGGTCCACGGCTCGGCGCCGAAGATGCCCACCCGCAGTGAGGTGGCCCGCGGGTCGATGCCCTGGCGGCGCATCTCGTCGACGATGGCCAGCAGGTAGCTGGGCGTGACCATGATGACCTCGGGCTCGAAGTCGCGGATCAGCATGACCTGACGTTCGGTCATGCCCCCGGAGACCGGGATGACGGTGCAGCCCAGTTCCTCGGCCCCGTAGTGCGCGCCCAGGCCGCCGGTGAAGAGCCCGTAGCCGTACGCGACGTGCACCCGGTCGCCGGGGCGGCCGCCGGAGGCGCGGATCGAGCGGGCCATCAGTCGCGCCCAGGTGCGCAGGTCGTCGCGGGTGTAGCCGACGACTGTCGGTCGGCCGGTGGTGCCGGAGGAGGCGTGCAGGCGGGCCACCCGCTCCCGGGGTACGGCGAACATGCCGAACGGGTAGTTCTCCCGCAGCTCCGCCTTGCCCGTGAACGGGAAGCGCGCCAGGTCGTCGAGATCCCGGCAGTCGTCGGGGTGCACCCCGGCCGCGTCGAACGCCCGCCGGTAGTGCGGCACGTTGTCGTACGCGTGCCGCAACGACCAGCGCAGTCGGTCGCGTTGCAGGGCGCGCAGCTCGTCGATGCCGGCGCGCTCGATCGGCTCCAGCTCCTCGGGACGAGGGGTGCGGTCCTGCATCGGCTGCCTCCTTGGCGCGGCGGTCCCGGTGGGGCTGCGGGTACCGTACGCCCGCTGCCGCGCGGGTTTGGCGGGCGGTCAGCGGGTGGCTGGCAGCCTGTGCAGGGCGTCGACGAGCGGCGCCAACTCGGGGGTGGCCTCCGCTTGGGCGAGCGCGTCGGTGAGCACGCGGTCGTGGGTGGGTCGGGTCTGGGCGAGCAGCTCGGAGCCGGCCGGGGTCAGCTCGGTGTAGATGCCGCGCCGGTCGTCGGCGCAGAGGATGCGGGTGAGCAGCCCCCGTTGTTCGAGGCGGGTGACCAGCCGGGTGGTGGCGCTGCCGGAGAGCGCGGCGGCGCGGGCGAGCTGGCTCATCCGCATGTGCCAGCCGTCCTGGCGGGAAAGCGCGTCGAGCACCGTGTATTCGACGACGGAGAGGTCGTGGTCGGCCTGCAGCGCCCGCTCCAGGGATGTCTCGATCAGCCCGTGCAGGGCGGCGAGGGTGCGCCAGCCCTGGGCGCGGATCTCGACCGCGTCGTCGGCGATGCCCATACCGGCCTCCTCGGTGTGATCTGAACGGACCCCAGACTAGCACGCTTGCGCCGATATAAAGCGCGTGCAAGTATTTCGTTGTTGGCGCGTGTAGTTGCACGCGCCGCCTATCTGCCTCCACTCGATGGGAAGACCATGTCCGTACCCCAGAAGTCCCTGCCGCCCGGCCTGATCGCGCTGGCCATCGGCGCCTTCGGCATCGGCCTCACCGAGTTCGTGATCATGGGGCTGTTGCCCGAGGTGGCCGCCGACTTCGCGGTCACCGAGCCGGTGGCCGGCTGGTTGATCTCCGGCTACGCGCTCAGCGTGGCCGTCGGCGGGGTCGCCCTCACCGCGGCGGTCACCCGCCTGCCGCGCAAACCCGTGCTGCTCGGCCTGATGGTGCTCTTCATCATCGGCAACCTGCTGTCCGCCGTCGCCGGCGACTACGCCGTGATGATGACCGGCCGGATCGTCGCCGCGCTCTGCCACGGCGCGTTCTTCGGCATTGGCGCCGTGGTCGCCGCGGGCCTGGTCGCACCGGCCCGACGGGCGGGCGCCATCGCCATGATGTTCGCCGGTCTGACCATCGCCAACGTGCTCGGCGTGCCGTTCGGCACCTTCCTCGGGCAGCACTTCGGCTGGCGGTCGACGTTCTGGGCGATCACCGCCATCGGGGTGGTCGCCCTGATCGGGCTGGCCCTGCTGATCCCGGTGGGCGACACCACCAACGCCCACCGGCCGGCCGGTGGGCTGCGCGGCGAGTTGCGCGCCTTCACCCACCCGCAGGTCTGGCTCTCCCTGGTGATCACCGTTCTGGGCTTCGGTGGGATGTTCGGCGCGTTCACCTACATCGCCTACACGCTGACCGAGGTGAGCGGCTTCGCCTCCAGCACGGTGCCGTGGCTGCTCGTCCTCTTCGGCGTGGGGCTCTTCGCGGGCAACCTGCTCGGCGGCCGGGCAGCGGACAGGTCACTGTCGCGCACGCTGGTCACCGTCCTGGCGGTGCTCACCGTGGTGCTCGTCGGCTTCGCGCTGACCGCCACGAATCCGGCGCTGACCATCGTCGCGCTGGTGCTGATGGGCGGGTTCGGCTTCGCCACGGTGCCGCCGCTGCAGATGCGGATCATGCGGTACGCCCACCAGGCGCCGACCCTGGCGTCCGGGGCGAACATCGCCGCGTTCAACCTCGGCAACGCGTTGGGCGCGTGGATCGGCGGGGTGACCATCGCCGCCGGACTCGGCTACACCTCGCCGATCTGGGCCGGCGCCGCACTCACCCTCATCGGTCTGGGCGTACTCCTCGGCGCGCTGCGGCTGGCCCGCCGCGACGCGCCGGCGGGAGCCGAGGCGGAGCTGGCGGGGACCGCCGTCTGACCCTCCTCGATGACGATGCCGGGCCGGGCATCCGCCCGGCCCGGCATCGCTTCGATCATCGCCCTGCCATCTTCTCGCAATTGCAAAAGATGTGCAACAAGGTCTGGACAACGCGTCGGCTGCGTAACTAGCCTGGTCGCCATGAGTCCTTACATCGCGGATCCCTGGGCCTGGCAGGAAAGCTGGGACCGCCAGCAGGAAGCGTTCATGCCGGACCGTGAACAGCGGTTCACCGCCATGCTCGACACCGTCGACGCGGTCCTCGACGGCCGACCGCCGCGCGTGCTCGACCTGGCCGGCGGCACCGGCACCATCTCGCTGCGGACCCTCGCTCGCTTCCCCGCCGCCGAGACCACAGTGGTCGACCTCGACCCGGTGCTGCTCGCCATCGCCGACGCCTCGCTGGCCGACCGGGCGACCATCGTCACGGCCGACCTCGGCACCCCCGAGTGGCGCTCCACGCTGCCGCACCGGGAGTACGACGCCGTGCTCACCGCCACCGCCCTGCACTGGCTGCCGGCAGACCGGCTCGGGCAGCTCTACGCCGAGCTGCGCGACGTGCTGCGGCCGGGCGGCGTCTTCGTCAACGCCGATCACATGCCCGACGACTCAGTGCCGGAGCTGACCAAGCGGCTGATGGACCGGGCCCGGGACCGGCGCAACGCCCGGTACGCCGCCGGCTCGGTGCTGTCCTGGTCGGACTGGTGGCAGCGGGCCGGCGCCGACCCGGCGCTCGCCCCGCTGGTCGCCCAGCGACACGCCATCTACCCGACCGGGCACAGCCCAGAATGGAACCCGCCGGTCTCGTGGCACCTGGCCGCGCTCACCGCGGCCGGATTCAGCGAGGTGGGCACGGTCTGGCGGGGCGGCTCGGACGCCGCCGTCGCGGCGGTGCGCTGACCCGGCCGTCGCCGGCCGTGCGCTGAACCGGCCGTCGCCGACGGTGCGCTGACGCCCTGTCGCGGCGGTGCGCGGACGCCGCCGTCGCCGGCACTACGCTCAGGAGCCGTGCCAGAGCCGTTCGAGCCGCGTACCGACCCCGACGTCGACCTGCGCGTCCCCGCCGACCGACGCGAGTTGACCGCGCGCCCCGCGACGATCCTCGCCGCCATCGCGGCCGGCGGGGCGCTCGGCGCGCTGGCCCGGGCCGGCCTGCAACACGCCGTTCCGCACTCACCGGCCGGCTTCCCGTGGGCCACGTTCACCATCAACACGGCCGGGTGTCTGCTGATCGGCGTCCTGATGGCGGTGCTCGCGCACCTCGACGGTGGACCCCCGCTGGCTCGCCCGTTCCTCGGAGTCGGCGTGCTCGGCGGGTTCACCACCTTCTCCACCTACGCGGTCGACGTGCAGCAGGCGATCGTCGTGGGCGCACCGGGCACGGCGCTGACGTACCTCGCCGCGACGGTGCTCGGTGCGCTCGTCGCGGTCGCCCTGGGCGACGCCGTCACCGCCGGGCTGCTGCGTCGGGTGACCCGATGACCGTCCTGCTCATCGCACTGGGCGCGGCGGTCGGCGCGCCGCTGCGTTACCTCACCGACCGGGCCGTGCAGTCCCGGCACGGCTCGGCGTTCCCCTGGGGCACGCTGCTCGTCAACGTGGCCGGGTCGCTGCTACTGGGCGTCCTGGTCGGGTGGCCGGCCGGCCCGGCGGTCAACGCGTTGCTCGGCACCGGGTTCTGCGGCGCGCTGACCACCTACTCCACCTTCAGCTACGAGACGCTGCGGCTGACCACTGACGGTCACCGGCTCCTCGCGCTGGCGAACGTGCTTGGCAGCGTGGCCGCCGGGCTCGCCGCGGCCACCACCGGCTACGCCCTGGCCCGCACCCTGACCGGCTGACCGCACACCGGCCGCGCCGCGCCCGATTCGATCCCCACCAACGCCTGGACCAGGGTCGATCCACCACACACCGAGGGTATATACGCGAGGTATACCCTCGGTGTAGTCTGCTGGCATGAGCGTGCCACTGACCCTTCTCGGCCTCCTCGAACGCGAGCCCAGCCACGGATACGACCTGAAGCGCGACTACGACGCCTTCTTCGGCCGGGGCAAGCCACTGCCGTTCGGCCAGGTCTACTCCACCCTCAGCCGACTGGCCCGCGACGGCAAGGTGGTGATCAGCGACGTCGCTCCCGGCTCCGGCCCCGACCGCAAGCGCTACATCATCACCGACGTCGGCGCGACCGAGGTCGAGCAGTGGCTGACCCAACCGGTCGACCCGGAACCGCACCTGCAGACGGTGCTCTTCGCCAAGGTCGTGCTCGCGCTGATGCTGGACCGGCCGGCCGCCGAATACCTCGACACCCAGCGCAGCGCGCACCTGCACCGGATGCGTGAGCTGACCGAGATCAAGCGCGCCGGCAGCCTGGTCGACGCGCTGCTCGCCGACCACGGCCTCTACCACCTGGAGGCGGACCTCCGATGGATCGAGATGACCGGCGCCCGCCTGGACGCCCTCCGGAAAGAGGTACGGCCGTGAGCGTCGTGATCGAAGCGCGCGACGTCGAGTTCTCCTTCGGTCAGACGCCGGCCCTGCGTGGTGCCAGCGTCGCCGTGGAGGCGGGCGAGATCCTCGCCGTCATGGGCCCCAGCGGCTCGGGCAAGTCCACTCTGTTGCACTGCCTGGCCGGCATCCTGGTGCCCGACTCCGGCGAGATCCTCTTCGACGGCACCCGGGTGCACGCCATGGCCGAGACCGAACGCAGCAGCCTGCGCCGGGACCGGTTCGGTTTCGTCTTCCAGTTCGGTCAACTCGTCCCCGAGCTGACCGCTGTGGAGAACGTCGCGCTGCCGCTGCTGCTCAGCGGCGTGCACCGCAAGCAGGCGCTACCCAGGGCGGAAGCCTGGTTCGCGCGCCTCGGGCTGGGCGGCCTGGAGCAGCGGCGCTCGGGTGAGCTCTCCGGCGGGCAGGCGCAACGGGTCGCCCTGGCTCGCGGTCTGGTCGCCGAGCCGCAGGTGCTCTTCGCCGACGAGCCGACCGGCGCGCTCGACTCGCTCACCGGCGAGCAGGTGATGGACCTGCTGGTCGGTGCCGCCCGCGAGCAGGGCACCACTGTCATCCTGGTCACCCACGAGCCGAGGATCGCGGCGTACGCCGACCGTGAGGTCATGGTCCGCGACGGGCGCGTGAACGCGCCGGCCCGGATCGCCTCGTGATCCGCTTCGGGCTCCGCCTCGCCGTGGCCGGCGGCCGTGAGGCGCTCACCCGCCTGGTCATCATCGCCGCCGCCGTCGCGGTCGGCAGCGGGCTGCTGCTGACCACCCTCGCCGGGGTCAACGCGGTCAACTCCCAGCTCACCCGGTACGCGTCGATGTATCCCAGCGCCTCGGCCGGAGACGCCGACCCGCTGTGGTGGTCGAACCGGCAGGACTACTTCCACGGCAAGCAGATCATCCGCATCGACGTCGCCGCGACCGGCTCGACCGCGCCCACCCCGGCCGGTGTCCCGACCACGCCGGGCCCCGGCGAGTACTACGCCTCGCCGGCGTTTCGAGAATTGCTGGCCGCCCACCCGGCCGACCAGTTGGGCGACCGCTACCCGGGGCGTGACCTCGGCACCGTCGGCCCGGCCGCGCTGACCTCGCCGGACACCCTGCTCGTCATCGCCGGCGGCACCCCCGACCAGGTCGCCGAACTGCCCAACGCGCAGAAGGTCACCAGCGTCGGCGAGACCCCCGCCCTCCCCGAAACCACTGTGAACCTCATCCTGGGCGTGATCGCCGGCGGGTTGCTGTTCCCGGTGCTGATCTTCATCGGCACCGCCACCCGGCTCAGCGCCGCCCGCCGGGAGCAGCGGTTCGCCGCGATGCGCCTGGTCGGCGCGACACCCCGGCAGATCTCGACGGTCGCCGCCGTGGAGGCGGCCGCCGCCGCCATCGCCGGCACAGCCGTCGGCTTCGGACTGTTCTACGCCTTCCGCGACCCGCTCGCGGGCATCCCGTTCACCGGCATGCCGTTCTTCCCCAGCGACATGTCCCTGGGGGTGCTGGACGTCCTGCTGGTGGCGCTCGGCGTCCCGGCCGGCGCGGCGCTGGCCGCCCAGGTCTCGCTACGTCGGGTCCGGATCTCGCCGCTGGGCGTCACCCGGCGGGTCACCCCCCGCGCGCCACGGGCCTACCGGCTGATCCCGATGGTGCTCGGCGTCGCGGTGCTGGTGTTCGCGCTCGGCTTCCGGCCCGAGACGTCCGACGGTCAGGCCGCTGTGTTCCTTCCCGGGCTGCTGCTCATCATGGCCGGCCTGGTCTTCGCCGGCCCGTGGCTGACGATGGTCGGCGCCCGGGTGATGGCCCGGTACGCCAACCGCCCGGCCACGCTCATCTCCGCCCGACGCCTCGCGGACAATCCGAAGGCCGGCTTCCGGGCGATCAGCGGCATCATGCTCGCGCTCTTCGTCACGAGCGTGTCCGTCGGCGTGATCACCACGATCGTCGCCAACCGCGGCCCGGCGCCCACCGGTTCGACCGACGCGGGCACGGTGACCACCGTCTTCGACGAGGGGACAGCGTCGGTGCCCGACACGCTCTTCGCCGAGCTGCGGGCGATCACCGGGGTGCGCTCCGCGACCGCCATCCGCGAGAACCCGGTGGTGACCGACTCGGGCGAGGTCGGGGTGATCGCGTGCACCGACCTCCCGAGCGAATACGGTCGGTGCGCCGACGGCGCGGGCGTCATCGAGGTGCCGTTGGGCCTCAGCCGCTGGCGGGAGTCGGCGTCGTCCGCGACGGTCTGGCCGGCCGCGTCGCTCACCCTCGACGAACTCCAACGGCTACCGGTCGGGGCGATGGTCGTCGGCACGGACGGCTCCGCCGCCGCCGTCGAGCGCACCCGTACCGTGCTGGAGGTCGCCTTCCCGACCTTCTGGGTGGGGCCGAACGTGCCCGGTGACTTCGAGTCGGACTTCGCGAACACGCTGCGCGGCTGGGAACAACTGGCCAACGTCATCATCATCGCCAGCCTCGCGCTCGGTGGGTGCAGCCTCGCGGTCAGCGTCATCGGCGGTCTCACCGAGCGCCGACGCCCGTTCAGCCTGCTGCGCCTCAGCGGTGCTCCGGTGCGGATACTGCGTCGGGTGGTGGCGTTGGAGAGCGCCGTACCGATGCTTGCCGTCGCCGCCGTCGCCATCGGCATGGGCCTCCTCGCCGCCCACCTGTTCCTCCGGGCGCAGATGGGCTACACCCTCGTCGCGCCTCGGCCGGGCTTCTACGTGATCGTCGTGGTCGGGTTGGCAGCCTGCCTGGGTGTCATCGCCTCCACCATGCCGCTGCTGGAACGCATCACCGGACCGGAGACCGCCCGCAGCGAGTAGTGCTCACCCCGTCGGCCCGGTGGTGGTGAGAGCTACCACCGGGCCGAGGACGAAGACGGCGGGTGGGCCGACGCCCTCCCGGGCGGCGACAGCGCCGATCTCGTCCAGCCGGGCGGGCACCGATCGCTGGTCGGGCAGCCCGGCGTCCTGCACGGCCAGCACCGGGCTCTCCGGGGCACGACCGTGCTCGATCAGCACGCTCGCGATCTTGGCGATGGTGTCGACGGCCATCAGCAGCACGACGGTGCCCCGGGCCCGGGCCAGCGCCGCCCAGTCGACGAGCGAGTCGGGGTGCCCGGGCGGCAGGTGCCCGGACACGACCGTGACGTCGTGCGCCACGCCCCGGTGCGTCACCGGCACGCCGGCGAGGGCCGGCGCGGCGAGCGCGCTGCTCACCCCGGGCACCACCGTCACCGGCACGCCGGCCGCCACGCAGGCCTGCACCTCCTCGTGGCCGCGCCCGAAGACGTACGGGTCACCGCCCTTGAGCCGGACCACGCGGCGGCCGGCCTTGGCGTGCGACACCAGTGCCTCGTTGATCGCCTCCTGGGCCATCGACGGGCCACGGGGCACCTTCGCGGCGTCGACCACCAGCACGTCGGGGCGCAGCCCGGCGAGTAGCCCCTGCGGGGCGAGCCGGTCGACCACAACGACATCAGCGGCGTCGAGCAGCGCCTTCGCGCGTACCGTGATCAGGTCGTCGGGCCCCGGCCCGCCGCCGACCACGGCAACCGAGCCGTGCCCGTGGTCGTGGTGGTCGTGGTGGTCGTGCCCGTGATGGTGATGGTGGTGACCCACCGGGTCGTCGGGGTGGTCGTGCGGGCGTTGCGGACGACCCACCTTGTCCGCGAAGCCGGGCATCAGCACCCGGTACGCGCAGGTGTCGCAGTTCATCCTGATGTCCCCGCCCAGCGCCTCGGCGTACCGCTCCAGGACGAGGTCGGCGAGGGCGTCACAGTCACCGATCACCTCGGCGACGCGGACGTCCAGGTCGGGGTGGGCGGCGGCGAACTCCGCCGACTGGGCGACGATCCGGTCCGGCAGCACCCCGGCGAACAGGAAGTACGGTGCCACCACGATCCGCCGCGCACCGAGGCGGCGCAGGCGCTCCAGCACGGCCGGCACCGACGGCTGCGCCAGGGAGATGAACCCCGGCTCCACGCCCGCGTAGCCGCGTCCCTCCCAGAGCAGCCGGGCGACCTTGGCGACCTCGGCGTTGGCGTCCGGGTCGGTGGACCCCCGCCCGATCAACGCCACCCACGTGCCGGACCGGTCGGCACCAGCCGGCTCCGTGCCGGCCCGGTCGGCACCGGACAGGGCGGCGTCGATGCGTTGTTCGAGGGCTTCGTGCAGCAGCGGGTGGGGGCCGAGCGGACGTCCGTAGCGGTAGCTCAGCCCGGGATGACGCTGCTGCTCCCGGGCCATCGCGGCGGGGATGTCGCCCTTGCCGTGACCGGCGCCGGTGAGCACCAGCGGCAGCGCCACCAGCGCCCGGTGCTCCCGGGCGACGAGAGCGCCGACCGCGTCGGTCAGTGGTGGACGGGACAGCTCGATGAAGCCGCCCTCGACGTCGCCGATGTCACCGCGAGCGCGGACCCGCTCGACGAGAGCGGCGAACTGTTCGACCCCGGCCGCGCTGCGCGTACCGTGCCCGACGATGACCAACCCGGTCATGACTTCTCCTCGACGTAGAGCAGGGCGTTGAGGGCGGCGGCGGCGACCGCCGAGCCACCCTTCTCCCCCACGTTGGACACGGCGGGCAGGCCGCTGGCCCGCAGCGCCGCCTTCGATTCGGCGGCACCCACGAAGCCGACCGGCAGGCCCACCACGAGCGCCGGTGCGGCGTCCACCGTGAGCAGTTCGACAAGTGCGGTGGGCGCGCAGCCGACCACCCAGACCGCCCCGGGCCCGACCCGCTCCAGGGCGAGCCGGACGGCCGCCGCCGAGCGGGTGATCCCGGCCGAGCGGCCCAGCGCGGCGGCGGCCGGCTCGGCGACCGGGCAGACCAGTTCCAGGCCGGCCCGGGTGATGCCGGCGGCGACCATCGCCACGTCGGTGACCACGGGCGCTCCGGCGCGCAGCGCCGTCAGCCCCGCTTCCAGGGCGGCCTCGTCGCAGACCAGCTCGTCGACGTACGCGAGGTCGGCGCTGGCGTGCACCACCCGCTCGGTCACCGCGCGGGTCAGCGGCGGCAGGTGCGACAGGTCGACGCGCTCGCGCAGGATGCGGTACGACTCGGCCTCGATGGGGTGCACGACCCGGCTCATCGGGCTCCTTCACAGGGGTCGGGCTCGACGACGCGGATCGCTTCGACCGGGCAGATCTCCAGGCACTCCAGGCAGCCGGTGCACCGGTCGTCGCGGACCGTGAGGCCACCGGCGACCGGTCGGATCGCGTGGGTGGGGCAGGTGAGTAGGCACGCGCCGCAGCCCTGGCAGGCGTCGATCGTCACGAACGCCACCGGTACCCCCGGGGTGTGACCATCCGGCCGGCGACCAGCCGCGTGTCGCTGCTGCCCACGACCACGACGCTGTACATGTCGACGATCGCCGGGTCGAGTGTGGCCACCGTGGCGAGGTGCACACGTTCGCCGGGGCGGCTGGCGTTGCGCACCACGCCCACCGGGGTGTCCGGTGACCGGTGCGCGGCGAGGATGCCGAGCGCCTTGCCGAGCTGCCAGTCGCGGGCCCGGCTGCGCGGGTTGTAGAAGAGCGTCACGAAGTCGCCCTCGGCGGCGGCGGTGACCCGCCGCTCGATGACGTCCCACGGGGTGTGCAGATCGGACAGGCTCACATAGGCGTGGTCGTGGCCGAGGGGCGCGCCGAGCAGCGCCCCGGCAGCGAGGGCGGCGGTGACCCCGGGGACGCCCACCACCTCGATCCGCTCGTCGGCGTACTCCAGGGCGGGGCTGGCCATCGCGTACACCCCGGCGTCACCGGAGCCGATCAGCGCGACCGCCCGGCCGGCGGCGGCCTCGGTGACGGCGGCGCGCGCCCGCGCCTCCTCCGCGCCCAGCCCACTGGAGAGCACCCGGGTGCCGGGGCGGAGCACGTCGCGGACCTGCTCCAGGTACTGGTCGAGGCCGACCACCACGGCGGCGCGACGTAGCTCGGCCACCGCGCGCGGGGTGCGCAGATCGGCGGCGCCCGGCCCGAGGCCGACGACGGCCAGCCGGCCGCGTGGCGCGTGCCGGGCCACCGCGACGGTGGCCATCGCCGTCGCGGTCTTCCCTACCAGCAGCGTCGCGTCGTCGGCCCGGCCGTCCGGGCCGAGCAGGGCCGCGGCCTCCGCCACACTCGGCGTGCCGACCGCGGCCCGGACCACCTCGCTGGGGTGCGGCACGTCGACCGCCGCCAGCCGCGTCGCCGGCCAGGTCACCAGGGGTACGCCGAGCGCGTCGACGGTGCTGCGGATGCCCGCCTCGTCGGCCTTGATGTCGGCGGTGGCCAGGCAGCGCAGGCTCGCCGGGTCGAGGCCGGCCTCGGCCAGCACCCGGTGCAGCAGCTCCGCCACCTCGGCGGCGGGTACGCCCCGACTCGCGCCCACGCCGGCGACCAGCGACGGCGGCCGCAGCACGGCGGTCCGCTCGTCGGGCGACACGACCCGGTCGGTGACCAGCAGCCGGTACCCGTTGTCCGTCGGGTCCTCGTCGGCCGCGCGCACGTTCGGGGGCAGGGCGGGTAGCGGCCAGTCGGCGTCGGCGATCAGCCGGACCGGCTCGCCGTCCAGGATGGCCCGGGACACCGCGGCGACAGCGCCCTGCACGGGCCAGCCGAGGGTGTCCAGCCCCGGCAGGTCGACCGCGTCGGTGGCGGTGGTGATCACCGGTCGGGCGTCCAGGAGGGCGGCGACCCGCTCGGCGAGGGCGTTGGCCCCACCGGCGTGCCCACCGAGGAGCGCCACCGCGTGCCGGGCCGCCTCGTCGACGACCACCACCGCCGGGTCGGTGCGCTTGTCGTCGAGCAGCGGCGCGACGATCCGTACCACCGCCCCGGTGGCCAGGAACGCGATGACCGCGTCACACCCGGCCCAGGCGGTCCGCAGCGCGTCGGCGACGGTCTCCCCCTCGACCAGCCGGGCGTGCGGCCAGGCGGCGGTCACTGTGTCGGCGTGTCGGCGGCCGGCGGCGGTGGCCGCCACCAGGCCGATCCGGGCGGGCGGGTTCGGTTCGGTCACTGGCGCTCCCCGGTGAGGACGACCACCGGGTTGGTGGCCGCGAGGCGGATCGACCCGCCGGGCAGGTCGGCGAGGCGGGCGGCGGAGAGCTGGCTGCCCTCGACCGTGTAGCCGGCGGCGCGCAGCAGACCCACGGACGGTGCGACCCGGTCCAGTGCGGCCAGGGTGAGCACCACCCGCTCGGGTTGGCGGGCCACCACGGCGGTGAGGACGTCGACACCGCCACCGCCGACGAAGACCGCGTCGGGCTCGGGGAGGCCGGCCAGCGCCGCCGGGGCACGTCCGCTGACCAGTCGGACGTGCACGGCGTGCGCGGCGGCGTTGGCCCGGATGGTGGCACCGGCGTCGGCGTCCTGTTCGACGGCGAGCACTGCCGCGCCGAGCAACGCGCACTCGATGCCGACCGAGCCGCTGCCCGCACCGATGTCCCAGATCAGCCGGCCCAGTCGGGGGCGCAGTCGGGCGACGACGAGGGCGCGCACCTCCGACTTCGTGATCATGGAGTCGCGGTGGGCGTACCGGTCCTCCGGCAGCGCCCAACCACCGGCCGGCGCGGCGGCAGGCTGGTTATCGGCGCGCATACCGGCCGTACCTCGGTCAGGCGGGACGTCCGCGGACCAGGCGGGCGCGGCGTCAGCGGGCGCGGACCAGGCGGGCGCGGGGTCGGCGAGGCTGAGCAGGACGTGCGGGTCGGCCCAGGTCTCGGCGGCGGCCTGCTCGGGGGTCACCGCGCGGATCCGTTCGGCGGCGGTGCCCAGGTGCTCGGCGACCACCAGGCGGCGGGACCAGCCGATCAGGCCGGCGCCCAGCTCGGCCGCGCCAGCGCCGGGCGCGGTGAGCACCGCTACCAGTGGCAGCGCCCGGCAGGCGTTCAACGCCGGGCGCGGATCGCGGCCGTGCGCGCTGACCACGGCGGCGCCGTCCCAGGGCAACCCGGCGCGGGCGAAAGCGGCGGCCACACTGGACACCGCCGGCACCACCCGCAGCGGCAGCCCGGCCGCGCGCAGCCGCCGGACGATGCCGAACAGGCCGGGATCGCCGCTGGCCAGCACCACGGCCGGCACCCCGGCGTCGACGGCCTCGGCGAGGCGGCGCAGGGCGGGGGCGAGCGGCCCGAGGGCGATGGTGTCCGCGCCGGCCGGTACGGGCACCGCGGCCAGGTGCCGGGCGGCCCCGACCACCAGCCCGGCGGTGGCTAGCACCGGTGCGAGCGCGGGGTGCGGGGGTGCGCCCGCCGCGTCCAGGCCGACCACTGACACGGCGGTCACCGGGGCGGGTGGCGTCGCCGAGGCCATCCGTGTCATCGGGGCCACCGGCCGGACGAGGCGACGACGTGCGCTCCGGCGAAGTCGACCATCGCCACGTCCACGGTCACCGTGGGCCCGGCGAAGCGCCGCAACACCGCCTGGACCCGCTGGCAGAGCAGGTCGCCGGCCGGGGCGAGCAGCCCGGCGGCCTCCCACAGCTCGTACGCGTGTCGCCCGGTGTTCGCCTCGGTCACGGCGGCGACGAGCGACGGGTCGCCGCCGGCCTCGGCGGTCACCGCGCCGAGCAGGGAGAGGTCCACCTTGGAGCGGGTGTAGTGGGTCATCAGGATGCCCGCCGCCAGTTTGGCGAGCTTGCCGGCCATGCCGACGAAGACCACACCGGTCATGGCGTCACCCACCGCGGCGGTCACCGCGGCCCCGGTGAAGTCGCCGACCTCGACGAAACAGACCTCGGGCAGGTCGGGCAGGAGCGTACGGGCGGCCCGCTCGGTACGCCCACCGGTGCAGAGCACCACTGTCGGCTCGCCCTGGGCGGCCATCACGTGCACGGCCTGCACGACGCTGGCCCGCCACGACGCGGTGGAGAAGGGGCGGACGATCCCGGTGGTGCCGAGGATCGAGATGCCACCGAGGATGCCGAGGCGACGGTTGGTGGTCTTGCGGGCCATGATCTCGCCCCGGGGCACGCTGATCACCACCCGGACTCCGACCTCGCTGAGGTCGACCACCTCGGCCACGGCGTCGCCGATCATCCGGCGGGGGGTGTCGTTGATCGCCGGGCCGCCGACCGCGAGCCCGAGGCCGGGTTTGGTGACCGTGCCGACACCGGCACCGCCGGCCAGCCGCAGGCCGGGCACGTCGGTCCAGTTCACCGTGGCGGTCAGCTCGGCGCCGTGGGTGACGTCCGGGTCGTCCCCGGCGTCCTTGACCACCACCGCCTCGGCCCGGACCGGTGGGGTGCCGGTCACCTCGCAGCGCTCGACCGGGAACCGCACCCGCTGACCGGCGGGCAGGCCGATCTCCACCTCCTGCTGGGTGCTGCCGGTGACCAGGGCGGTGACCGCGGCCTTCGCCGCCGCCGTCGCGCACGCGCCGGTGGTCCAGCCGGTCCGCAGCGCGGTGGGCCGGACCTTCGCGGTACGCGGCAGGTCCGGCTCGCGCAGCGGCGGCTCGGCGTACGTCATGGTGTGTGCCCCGGTGCGGCTGTCCCCCCGGTGCGGGTGCCGGTCTGACGGCGCAGCTCGGCGCGGGCGGCCGGCTCGGCCCGGCGGAAGGTGTGGAAGTGCCCGGGGTGGTACAGGTGCGAGCGGGTGCCCTCGGCGGCGAGGGCCGGGCCGACCAGGAAGAGGGTGTGCTTCCACAGCTTGTGCTG
Organism: Micromonospora sp. NPDC050795; assembly: GCF_044456785.1. Classification (NCBI taxonomy): domain Bacteria; kingdom Bacillati; phylum Actinomycetota; class Actinomycetes; order Micromonosporales; family Micromonosporaceae; genus Micromonospora; species Micromonospora sp. NPDC050795. The sequence goes on from NZ_JBITGE010000008.1 coordinate 141,760, forward strand.
CTTGACCGTCGCCTCCAGGGTGCCGACGGTGCAGCGCACCACCAGTTCGTCGGGCCAGGTCGCCTGGTACGCCACCACGGCCGGGGTGTCGTCGGGGTAGCCGCCGGCCAGCAGCTCGGCCTGCACCTGCCCGGAGCGGGCGGCGGAGAGGAACAGCGCCATCGTGGTGCCGTGCCGGGCGAAGTCCCGGACCCGCTCGCCGGGCGGCATCGGGGTCTTGCCGCCTTCGAGGCGGGTGAGGATGACCGACTGGGCCACCTCGGGCACTGTGAGCTCCCGCCCGATGATCGCCGCGACGGCGGTGAACGAGGACACCCCGGGCACGATCTCGACAGCCAGGTCGAGCGCCCGGCACAGGTCCAGTTGCTCCTGCACCGCGCCCCACAGCGCCGGGTCTCCGGAGTGGATCCGGGCCACTGTCAGCCCCTGCTCGGCGGCGCGCTGGTAGAGCGGCAGCACACCCTCGATGGGCAGCTGCGACGAGTCGACGATCTCCGCGTCGGGGCGGGCGTGGTCGAGCACGTCGGCGTGCACCAGGCTGGCCGCCCAGATCACGATGTCCGCCTCGGAGATCACCCGGGCGGCCCGCAGGGTCAGCAGGTCCGCCGCCCCCGGGCCGGCTCCGACGAACCACACGGTGCCGTCGCTGGTCACAGCTTTCCTCCTCGGTGCTCGCGGCGGGCCGGAACCAGCAGCGTCGACAGGTACGGCAGGTCGTGCCCGGTGTCGTCGACCGGCCCGACGCGTTCGCTGGGGAGCCCCAGGTCGCGTCCGAGCACGGCGTCGGCGAGGCGACCCTGCCGGCGTAGCTCGGCGAGCAGTTCCGGGTGCCGCCGCCAGCCCTTGTAGACCACGACGGTGCCCGGCCCGGCGAGAGCGTCGGCGAAGAGCGCCAGGCCCGCGGTGGCCGGGAGCAGGGTGAGCGGTTCGCGTCCCTCACAGAGCGGGGTGCCGCTGCGCGCCGCCAGCTCCTGCATGGCGGTGACGCCGGGCACCGTCGCCACCCGCACCGCCGGGCACAGCGCGCGGACACTCTGGGCCAGGTAACCGAAGGTGGAGTAGACGTTGGGGTCGCCGATGGTGGCGAACGCCAGCGACCGCGCGCCCGCGTCGATCGCCTCGACCACCACCCGCGCGGCGTCGTCCCAGGCCGCCGCCCGGCGCGGGGTGACCCCACCCCGGTCGTCGAGCGCGAACGGCAGCCGGCGCAGCCGGTCCGTCGTGACGTGCTCCCGCACTGTCGCCTCGGCCCGCCCGGCGTCCGCACCCGGCGGCGTCGCGCCGGCGGTCGCGGTGGGCGCGACCCGGTCCGCCATCACGGGCACGAAGACCAGGTCGGCCTCGCGCAGCAGCCGCACCGCCTTGACGGTGAGCAGTTCCGGGTCGCCCGGGCCGACGCCGACCCCGGTGAGCGTGGCGCTCATCGGGCCGCCTCGACCAGTCGGCGGGCCGCGTCCGGGTGACCGGCCCAGTGGGTGTGCAGGTAGGAGGCGTGCACCCGGCCGGCCACGAAGCCGTGCGGGGTGTCGTTCCACTGCCACGCCGGCGCGTCGCCGTACCCCGGGTCGGTGGTGGTGCGGTGGAACTCGTGGCCGCGTACCGGCTCGCCGGCGCGTGCCACCGGGGAGTCGGTGACGGCCGTCGCCTCCCGGTAGCCGAGGGTGAGCCGGTCGGTCATCCGGGCGGTCAGGTCCAGCCGACCGCACATCGGTACGCCGTCCAGGGACCGCCCGAGGTAGAGCAGCCCGGCGCACTCGGCCACGATCGGCCCGTCGAAGTCGGCCAGCTCGGCGCGGAGCGCGGTGTTGTCGGCGAGCGCCTGCGCGTACGCCTCCGGGAAGCCCCCGCCGATCACCACCGCCCGGGTGCCGGTGGGCAGGGCCGGGTCACGCAGCGGATCGACGGTGACGACGTCCGCGCCGGCCGCGGTGAGCAGTTCGGCGGTCTCCGCGTACGAGAAGGTGAAGGCCGGGCCACCGGCGAGCGCGACCCGTGGTCGCCCGACGCCGGCCGGCCCGCCGACGGCGGCGACCGGGTCCCACACCGGGGTGGTCAGCGGCGGGGCGGTCCGGGCCAGGTCGAGCACGGCGTCGAGGTCAACAGTGGCCTCGACCAGCTCGGCGAGCGCGGTGACGATCGCGACGGATTCGGGTGCCCGCTCGGCGACCGGCACCAACCCGAGGTGCCGGGCCGGCGCGGCCACCTCGGCGGCGCGGGTCACCGCCCCGAGCACCGGTACGCCCACCTCGGCGAGGGCGTCGCGCAGCAGCGTCTCGTGCCGGGGTGAGCCGACCCGGTTGAGGATCACCCCGCCGATCCGTACCGCCGGATCGAAAGCGGCCATGCCGAGGGTCAGCGCGGCGGCCGACCGGCCCTGCGCGGTGGTGTCCAGCACCAGCAGCACGGGTGCCTCGATCAGCCGGGCGACGTGCGCGGTGGAGGCGAAGTCGCGGCGGCCCACCGCGCCGTCGTGCAGGCCCATGACGCCCTCGACGACGGCGATGTCGGCAGGCGTGGGGACGCTCGCGCCGTGTCGCAGCAGGGCGGCGATCCGGTCGGCTCCGACCAGGAACGGGTCGAGGTTGCGCCCTGCCCGCCCGGCCGCGAGGGCGTGGTAGCCGGGGTCGATGTAGTCGGGGCCGACCTTGTGCGGGCTGACCGTCAGGCCCCGCCGGCGCAACGCGGCGAGCAGCCCGGTGGCCACCGTGGTCTTGCCGTGGCCGCTGGCCGGTGCGGCGACCACCACCCGGGGCAGCGCCCAGTGCGCGCTCACCACTCGATGCCCTTCTGGCCCTTCTGGCCGGCGTCCATCGGGTGCTTGACCTTGGTCAGCTCGGCGACCAGGTCGGCGGCGGCGACCAGGCGCGGGTCGGCGTCCCGGCCGGTGATCACGACGTGTTGGAAGCCGGGGCGGTCGGCCAGGGTAGCGACGACCTCGTCGACGTCCACCCAGCCCCACTTCATCGGGTAGGTGAACTCGTCCAACACGTACAGCCCGTAGCGCTCGGCGGCCAGGTCACGCTGGATCTGCCGCCAGCCCTCCAGGGCGTCGGCGGCGTGGTCGGCGTCGCCGCCGCGCTGGATCCAGGACCAGCCCTCGCCCATCTTGTGCCAGGCCACCGGCGCGCCCTGGCCGGTGCGCTCGTGCACCTCGCCGAGCGCCCGGAAGGCGTTCTCCTCCCCCACCCGCCACTTGGCGCTCTTGACGAACTGGAACACCCCGACCGGAAGACCGGCCGTCCAGGCCCGCAACGCCAGCCCGAAGGCTGCCGTCGACTTCCCCTTCATCTGCCCGGTGTGGACGATCAGCAGTGGCCGGTGCCGCCGCTGCCGGGTCGTCAACCCGTCCTGCGGCACCGAACTCGGCTGTCCCTGCGGCATCAGGCCGTCCCCCGTCCCGCGGCCACTCCCGTGCCCGCCTCTTCCGCGATCTTGCAGTTTCTGTTGGTCATATGCGCACTTCGCCCTCTATGCCGCGACAGGAAGTGCAAGATCGCGGGGGGCGGGGTGGGTGAGGGCTTCCAGGGGGGTTCGGGGGGCACTCAGCTGGGTGGCCAGGCGGGCGGCCAGGTGCAGGCGGACCGGACCCGTCTCGCAGTCGACGACCACGCACGGGGCGCCGGTGGCGGCCAGGACCGCTGCCGCCGCTGCCGCCCGGTCCAGCGGCCGGGTGCCCGCCGTGGCCCTCCCGTCGGTGACGATGAGGACCAACGGACGGCGCTTCGGGTCGCGCAGGCGTTCCACCCGCAACAGGTCCGCGGCGGCGAGCAGCCCCTCGGCCAGCGGCGTACGCCCGCCGGTCGGCAGCTCGGCCAGCCGGGTCGAGGCGGCCAGCACCGACGAGGTCGCCGGCAGCAGGGTCCGGGCGCCAGCGCCCCGGAACGCGATCACCGCGACCTTGTCCCGCCGCTGGTACGCGTCGGTGAGCAGGGCGAGCACCGCGTCCTTCACCGTGGCCATCCGCTGCCGCGCGCCCATCGAGCCGCTCGCGTCCACCACGAACAGCACCAGGTTGCCCTCGCGCCCCTCACGAACCGCCTCGCGCAGGTCGTCCCGGCGCAGTCGCAGCGGACCGGTGAGCCGACCCCGGGCCGCCTGGTGCGGCGCGGCGGCGCGGACCGTGGCCGGCAGGTGCAGCGCGCCGACCCGACCCGCCGGTACCCGGGCGCCGGTGGTGCGACCCCGCCCGGTGCGGGCCCGAGACCGTCGGCCCGGCACCCCGTCACCCAGGCCGGGCGCGGTGAGCACCCGCGCCTTCAACCCACCCCGGGGTACGGCCAGCGGCTGGGACTCCCCGCCGCGGGTCGGGTCGTCGGCACCTGTCGCCGAATGCCCGCCACCGCGCGGGCGCGAGTCCCTGCCGTCGTCACCCCGATCGGCCTGCTGGTGCTGCGGCCAACCGTCGTCGTCGCCCCGGTCGCCCGGCTGGCGCTGCGGCCAGCCGTCCGGCCCGTCGCTGCCAGCGCCATCACGCGCGGTCGGGTGCTCCGCCGAACCCGATTCACCCTGATCGACGCCGTCGCCGCTGCGGTCGCCTCCCTGCGGGCCACCGCCCTGTGGTCCGCCCCCGTTCGGGCCACCGCCACCGGCCGGGCCACCGCCCTGCGGGCCGCCGTCCGGGTCAGTGTCGTCGGGGCCGCGGTCGTCGGGGCCGGCGTCGTCCGGGTCGTCGGGGTGGGCGTCCTGGGCGCGCTGCAACGCCTCGTCGAGGCGCTTCTCGTCCAGCCCCGGGGTGTCGAACGGGTCGCGGCGGCGGCGGTGCGGCAGGGCCAACCGGGCCGCCACCCGGACGTCGTCGATGGTGACCCGGTCCCGGCCGTGCCAGGCGGCGTGGGCGAGGGCGGTACGGGCGGTGACGATGTCGGCCCGCATCCCGTCCACGTCGAACGCCGCGCACACCTCGGCGATCTGCCGCAACGCGGCGTCCGGCAGTCGTACCCCGGGAAGCCGGCGGCGGGCGGCAGCCACCTGGTCGGCGATCTCAGCGTCGGCGTCGGCCCAACGGGCGGCGAAGCCGACCGGGTCCGCGTCGGCGGCCAGCCGGCGGCGGACCACCTCGACCCGGATCTCCGGGTCCCGGCTGGCGCCCACCTCCACTGTGAGCCCGAACCGGTCGAGCAGCTGCGGGCGCAGCTCCCCCTCCTCCGGGTTCATCGTGCCGACCAGCAGGAACCGGGCCGCGTGGCTGACCGAGACGCCCTCCCGCTCGACGTGGCTGCGGCCCATCGCCGCCGCGTCGAGCAGCAGGTCGACGAGGTGGTCGTGCAGCAGGTTGACCTCGTCGACGTAGAGCACACCCCGGTGCGCGGCGGCGAGCAGGCCCGGCTCGAAGGCGCGTACCCCCTCGCCGATCGCCTTTTCCAGATCCAGCGCACCGACCACCCGGTCCTCGGCGGCGCCCACCGGCAGCTCGACGAGGCGGGCCGGACGGGTCTCGGCGGCGACGTCGGCGGGGTGCGGGCCGTCCGGGCAGGCCGGGTCGGGCTCGGCCGGGTCACAGCCGAAACGGCAGCCGGCGACCCGCCGCACCGGGGGCAGCAGCGCGGCGAGAGCCCGCACGGCGGTGGACTTGGCGGTCCCCTTCTCACCCCGGACCAGCACCCCACCGATCGCCGGGGAGACCGCGTTGAGCAGCAACGCCAGCCGCATGTCGGCCATGCCGAGGACCGCGCTGAACGGGTAGGTCGTGGTCACGGTCATGCCCGGTCCTCCAGGTCGCCCTCACTGGCCAGGTACGTGTCGCGCAGCCGGTCCAGGGTGGCCGGCTCCGGCTTGGCCCACAGCCCCCGGTCGGCGGCCTCCAACAGGCGTTCGGTGATGCCGCGCAGCGCCCACGGGTTGGACTGCTCCAGGAACTCCCGGGTGGTCTCGTCGAAGAGGTACGCGGCGGCCAGGTGCTCGTACATCCAGTCGTCGACCACACCGGCGGTGGCGTCGTAGCCGAACAGGTAGTCCACTGTGGCCGCCAGCTCGAACGCGCCCTTGTAGCCGTGCCGGCGCATCGCGGCGATCCACTTCGGGTTGACCACCCGGGCCCGGAAGACCCGCCGGGTCTCCTCACCCAGCGTGCGGGTGCGCACGTCGTGCGGCATCGCCGAGTCACCCACGTACGCCTGTGGCGACGTGCCGGTGAGGTGGCGGACCATCGCCACCATTCCGCCGTGGTACTGGAAGTAGTCGTCGGAGTCGACGATGTCGTGCTCACGGGTGTCCTGGTTCTTCACCGCCACCGCGATCCGGGCGAACGAGCGCTCCATGTCGGCGCGCGCCTCCCGCCCGTCCAGGCCCCGGCCGTACGCGTAGCCGCCCCACACCGCGTACACCTCGGCCAGGTCGGCGTCGCTGCGCCAGGTCCGGGCGTCGATGAGGGGCAGCAGCCCAGCGCCGTACGCACCGGGCTTGGAGCCGAAGATCCGGGCGGTGGCCCGCCGCTCGTCGCCGTGCTCGGCGAGGTCGGCGGCCACGTGCGCCCGCAGGTAGTTGTCCTCGTCCGGCTCGTTCAGGGCGGCGACCCGCCGCACCGCGTCGTCGAGCAGCGCCACCACGTGCGGGAACGCGTCGCGGAAGAAGCCGGAGATCCGCACTGTGACGTCGACGCGCGGGCGGCCCAGCTCGACGGTCGGCACCACCTCGATGCCGGTCACCCGCCGGGACCTGTCGTCCCAGACCGGCCGGCAGCCCAGCAGCGCGAGCACCTCGGCGATGTCGTCGCCCTGGGTGCGCATCGCGCTGGTGCCCCAGACGGTCAACCCCACCGAGCGGGGGTACGCGCCGGTGTCGGCGAGGTGCCGGGCCAGCAGTGAGTCGGCGAGGGCCACCCCGACGTCCCAGGCGTTGCGGCTGGGGATGGCCTTCGGGTCGACGGAGTAGAAGTTGCGGCCGGTGGGCAGCACGTTGACTAGGCCCCGGGTGGGTGAGCCGGACGGGCCGGGCGGCACGAACCTGCCGTCCAGCGCCCCGAGGGTGTTGGTCAGCTCGTAGGTGGTCCGGTCCAGTCGGGGCACCAGCTCGGTGGCGGCGAAGTGCAGCACCGCGGCGACGTCCGGCATCGACCGACCGGTCACCTCCGTCACCACGGCGTCGATGGTGTCCACGGCCCAGTCCAGGGTCTCCATGCCGACGACCAGCCGCCGGGCGAGGGCCTCGATCAGGTCGATCGCGTCGGCGGCGGTGCCGGCCGGGCCGTCCACCACGTCGGTCAGCGCCGCGGGCAGTGCCAGTCGCTGTCCCGGCGACGCGAGCAGTTCCTGCTCGTCGAGGGAGTACGCGACGGCGAGGGCCTGTCGCAGGCCGGGCAGGGCGCGGGCGCCGCCCCAGATCTGCGGGGCGCGCAGCACCGCGAGGACCAGGTTGACCCGGGGCTCGCCGGTGGGCGCGTCGGCGAGGATGTGCAGCCCGTCGCGGATCTGCACGTCCTTGACCTCGCACAGGTACCCGTCGAGGTGCAGCACGAAGTCGTCGAAGTCGTCCGCGTCGGGCATCGCCTCGGCGTGCAGGTCGTGGTGCAGCTCGGCGGCGCGCACCAGGTCCCAGATCTGGGCCCGTACGGTGGGCACCTTGGCCGGGTCGAGCGCCTGCACCGTCGCGTACTCGTCGAGCAGTTGTTCCAGTTTGGCCAGGTCGCCGTAGGTCTCGGCGCGGGCCATCGGCGGGACCAGGTGGTCGACGACCACGGCGTGCGCCCGCCGCTTGGCCTGGGTGCCCTCGCCGGGGTCGTTGACGATGAACGGGTACACCAGCGGCAGGTCGCCGAGGACCGCGTCGGGCGCGCAGTCGGCGGCCAGCCCGAGGCCCTTGCCGGGCAGCCACTCCAGGGTGCCGTGCTTGCCCAGGTGCACCACGGCGTCCGCGCCGAAGCCGCCGTCCGCGACCGGCGCGGTCAGCCAGCGGTACGCGGCCAGGTAGTGGTGACTCGGCGGCAGGTCCGGGTCGTGGTAAATGGCGATCGGGTTCTCCCCGAAGCCGCGGGGCGGTTGGATCAGCAGCACCACGTTGCCGAAGCGCAGCCCGGCGAGCACGATGTCTCCGCCCTCGGTGTAGAGCTCGCCCGGCGGCTCACCCCAGTGCTCCCGCATCCGCTCGCGCAGCTCGGCCGGCACCTGGTCGAACCACCGCTGGTACGTCGGCCCCGGTATCCGGGCCTCGGCCGCGGCCAACTGCTCCGGGGTGAGCCACTCCACGTCGTGACCACCGGCGGCGATCAGCGCGTGGATCAGCGCGTCGCCGTCGTCGGGCGGCGGCGCGTCACCCAGGTCGTAGCCGGCCTCGGCCAACGCGGCGAACAGCCGGACCGCCGACGCCGGGGTGTCCAACCCGACGGCGTTGCCGACCCGGGAGTGCTTGGTGGGGTACGAGCTGAGCACCACGGCGACCCGCTTGTCGGCGTGCGGTACGTACCGCAGTCGGGCGTGGCGTACCGCGATCCCGGCGACCCTCGCGGCCCGCTCTGGATCGGCGGCGTAGACCGAGAGCCCGTCCGCGTCGATCTGCTTGAACGAAAACGGCACTGTGACGATCCGGCCGTCGAACTCGGGGATGGCCACCTGCATGGCGGCGTCCAACGGGGACAGGCCGGCGTCGCTGTCGGCCCACTGCGCGCGGGTGCTGGTGAGGCAGAGCGCCTGGATGACCGGCACGTCCAGGGCGGCCAGGGCGCCGACGTCCCAGGCGTCCTCGTCGCCGCCACCGGAGGCGTCGGCGGCGACCGCGCCGCCGGCCGCGAGGACAGTGACCAGCAGCGCGTCACAGCGGGCGAAGAGCCCGAGTGGTCCGGCGCCCGCGGTCAACCCGCGCAACGAGCCGCAGAAGATCGGCAGCGGGTTGCCGCCGGCCTGGCGGACCGCGTCCGCGAGCACGTCGACGAATCCGGTGTTGCCGGCGAGGGCGTGCGCCCGGTAGAAGACGATTCCCACTGTGGGCCGGTCCGGGTCGGCGGGGTGGTCGCCGTGCACGCCGTACGCCGGGGTGGGCGCGGGTGCGGCGAACCCCTCGCCAGTGAGCAGCACCGTGTCGGAGAGGAACCGGGCCAACTGTCCGAGGTTGTCCGGGCCGCCCTCCACGAGGTACGCCAACGACTGGGTGACGACCCCGGACGGCACTGTGGAGATGGCCATCAGCTCCGCGTCGGGCAGCGCCTCACCGCCGAGCACGACAGTCGGCACGCCGGTGTCGAGCACCGCGGCAAGACCGTCCGGCCACGCCTGCCGACCGCCGAGCAGGCGTACGACGACGAGGGCGACACCGTCGAGCAGGGCGGGCACCTCCTCGGCGGCGACTCGGGCGGGGTTGGCCAACCGGTAGTCGGCACCGCTGGCGCGGGCGGCCAGCAGGTCGGTGTCGGCGGTGGACAGCAGCAGGATGCGCACGGCAGGCTCCGGAGAGTGACGCCCTGGCCGCTACGGAGGCGACCTGGGCGATGCGGGTGGGTACGGCGTCAGCCGGTACGACGGCCCGGGCGAACGGCGTACCGACGCATGGGTCGGGGCCGGTCAGCGCCGGGCGATCAGCTCAGCGGTGCCGGTGTCCGGTGTCCTTGGAATGCACTGCCTGCAGCGCAGCACGACGATAGTCGTCGATGAATGAGACGCCGTGCGTCATCGGGTCCTCCTCGGGTGTCCACGCCCTGGGGTACATCCCGACGGCCGAAGTATCCTGGCTTCCGGATCGACGCTCTCCCCCGGCCTTCCAACCGCAGACACACGGCCGTGACTCACGAGGGGGGATCGCTCCCCGGTGACAGTGGCGGGACCGCGTCGGATTCGCACCGACTTCCTTCACTGCCGTCAGGCCGCGAATGCTGCCACACCGCCGCGCTGCCGGTCAACGCGGACCCCACCGCCACCGGACCACGCTGACCGCATCGACCTGCGGAAATATTGGCGCGCGGGTGATGCCACTCGTCGCAGAAGCGGGCTGGGCGGATTGTTGGTCGGCCTCTCGGACCGGCCCGTGGCGAGGGCGGAGTGGTCACGCGGCCCCTGTGGAGCTGATGTCGTAGACGATTCAGCAGCACCAGCTCCCGGTCCGCGCCTCGTCAGACGCCACGCGCGACAACCGACACCGGTCGACGCCCCGATCAGCGGGCGTGGCGTTCCGGGTGGGCCCGGCTCCAGGTCCGCATCCGTTCCGGGTAGCCGGTGCGCCCGGCCTCGTACAGCGGCACCGCGTGCTTGCGGGCAATCGCCCCCGCCGCCCTGGGCGTACCGGTGCGCCGGCGGATCCACTCACCGTCGTGGGCGATCGCCACCACCGTGGTGTCCGTCGCCGTGGTCTCCGGCTCCAGGTAGAACTCCACGCCCCGCCGGCTGGCGACGAACGCCTCCAGCGCCGCGAGGTCCTCGCGGGTCGCCTCCCGGTCCAGCTTCGTCGGGGTCGCCTCGGCACCCCGTGACCGGCGACTGAACCAGCTCATGACCAGCCCCCTCTCCTCGACACCTCTCCCAGTGCACCACCAAATCCTGGCAATACGCTGCACGGCGGATGGGAGCAACCTGACCCACGCCGGGTGGAACCCGCGGCGGGTGGGCGGTGTCATGAGTGTGATCCGAACGGAGGCTCCCCTGGACGACGAGACGCTCGTCACCCGCGCTCGGGCAGGTGACCTGGAGGCGTACGACCTCCTGGTCGCCCGGCACACCGCGTCCGCGTACCGGACCGCGGTGCTGCTCGGCGCGGGCTCGGACTCCGAGGACGTCATCCAGGAGGCGTTTGTGAAGGCGTACCGGAAGCTGTCCCGCTACCGGGGTGACGCGTCCTTCCGGTCGTGGCTGCTCGCGATCGTCGCGAACGAGACCCGCAACCTGCACCGCTCCCGTGGCCGGCGCGACGGGCTCGTCCTGCGGGCGGCGGCAGCGGACCCGAGGTCTGAGATCACCGAGGACGACGCGGTCGCCGCGGTCCTCGCCGGGGAGCGCCGGAGGTCGCTGGTGCAGGCGCTGCGGCAACTGCCAACGCGGGACCGCGAGGTCATCGTCTGCCGGTTCTTCCTCGACCTCACCGAGGAGGAGACGGTGTCGGCTCTGGGCTGGCCCCGGGGCACCGTGAAGTCGCGTACGTCCCGGGCGCTGGCGAAGCTCCGCGGCCTGCTCGACAGTGCGGAGGTCCGGCATGGGTGATCTCGAACGGGAACTGCGCGACCTGTCCGCCTGGCTGGAAACACCCGATCCGCCCGACGTGACCGCCCGTGTCCGCGTACGACTGGACACGCCCGCGCCCCGGCGGCGCCGGTGGCGGTCGCTCGCCGTGGTGGCGCTCGTCGCCCTGCTGGTGGCGCTGTTGCCGCCGGCGCGGGCCGCCATCGCCGACGCCGTCACGGGGCTGCTGCGCTTTGCCGGGGTCAGCATCGCCACCTCACCCGCCCCGATGCCGCCCGGCGGCACCGCGTCGCCGTTGCCCGGGCAGCGGACCGTCGCCCTGGCCGAGGCCCAGCGGGCGGTGCGGTTTCCGATCCGCGTGCCGGCGAAGCTGGGCCCGCCCGAACAGGTACTGGTCGCCGACCCGGACGCCACAGGACGGTACCGGGTGGCGACGCTGCTCTACGACGGAGGCGCGCTGCGCGTCGACGCGTTCGACGGTCACCTCGACCTGTCCTTCCACAAGGAGATCACCCCGCCGGGCGCGGACTGGGTCCAGGTGAACGGCGACTTCGCCGTCTGGGTCGACGGCCCACACGTGTTGTCCTACGTGGACCGGGCGGGTGGGATCCGCAGGGAGACCGCCCGACTTGCCGCCTCGACCCTGATCTGGCAGGACAACGACGTGAGCTACCGGCTTGAGGGGGCTCTCACCAGGGCCGAGGCGATCGAGGTCGCGCGCTCACTGGGCTAGTGCGCGTTCGGGTCCCAGTCCGCGAGCTGCTCCATCGGCTTGGTGTCACCGGTGGTTTCCAGGCCGTCGAGCGGGACGCGCTCGTAGAAGTAGAGGATCATTTCGCTCGCTGCGCCTCGCATCGCCATGTCGCCCGGCTCCGCGTCGGCGGCGAGGTCGTCGCAGCGGACGCCGTCGGCGTTGAGGGTCAGGCGCCAGGAGCGGCCCTCGGTCGCGTGCAGGTCGATGGTCGCCGGCTCGAACGGCCAGGGGACGGTCGTCGCCGCGACGGTCGTCAGGAACTCGTCGACGCCCTCGACCGCGACGTCCGTCGGCAGCGGCTGTGCCGCCCCCTGGGTGAGCTGGGCGTCGTAGGTGTGGACGGCCAGTTCCTGAACCTGGTGCCGGGCCACGGCTCCGCTGGTCTGCGGGGCCTGCGAGCGGCCCCACCAGGTCCAGCAGCCGCGGTCCGGGCCCGCCTCGCGCAAGGCGTCGAGCATGAGCTCGGTCGACTCGGCGAGCCAGGCGTCGAGGGCTTCGCGGTTGCGGGGCGCGGTCGGGGCGCCCTTCGGGTCCGTCCTCGTCGGGGGCTCGGCGCCCGGGCCCGCCGCGACGATGGCGGCCTGGCGGCGGCGGCCGTCGCCGAGGTGCTGCGCCAGTTCGCGCAGCGTCCAGTCGGGGCAGGTCGGGACCTGGACGTCAAGGTCTGGGGCGGACGCGATCGCGGCGCGGAACGCCGCCGATCGATCTTCGATCAGCCGCAGGACCTCGGGGAACTCCACAGTGTTCGGCACCCCGGTTGTGTACCACCGCGCGCCGCCGCCGGATAGTGAATTTGTCGGCCCAGGAAGTGCGGCTCCGCCGAGCACCAGGAACCTGGCGGGCCTGGGCGGTGTCGGAAGGGTGCGGCGAGTCGTCGACGCGTACCGGAAGGAGCGAGATGGTTTCCTGGGGCAGGTTGATGCTGGCATCCTCGGTGGTCCTGTTGGCGGCGTGTACGACCACGACCGGCGGGGCGGCGCCGACTGCGGGGGCGGCCACCACGGCGAGCACCGCGACCGCCTGCGCGGCGCGGGTCGAGGCGGGGTCGCTGCCGGACTGGGCGGACGCCGGGTTCAGCGGGGACGCGCGGGTTCCGCACGTCTTCGGCGCGAAGGGCGACATCGTGGCGGTGCTGTTCGCCCACCCGCTGCGGCAGGTCCGGACGGACGGGTCGAACAACAAGATCTTGTGGGTGGCCCGCGCCGCCACGACCTCCCCCGACCCGACCGCGCCGGCGACCCTGGAGATCACCGCGAGGCTGGACGGCACCGACACCCGGGTGATCCGGGAGGTTCCCGGTGGCCCCGGTCCGTCGATCATCGACCTGCCCGAGGCCGGCTGCTGGCGCCTCGACCTGCGCTGGTCCGGGCACGCCGACACGATGGACCTGGTCTACGCCCCCTGAGCCAGCGCCGGGCCACCTAGGCTGCCTGGCGTGCAGGAGGACGGACGGGCAGCGGCGGCGGCCCGCAACAACGCCGAGTGGTGCGACATCGTCTGCGGCAGCCACGGGTTGGCCGGCCGTACCGACGCCGACGCCTGGTCGGTCCCCCACCGTTCGCCGCAGTGGTACCCGGACGCGGTCACCCTACGGCCGGGGGTCGACGCCGACGCCCTGCTGGCCCGGATCGACGCCGGGCCCGGCGCGTCGGTGAAGGACAGCTTCGCCGACCTCGACCTGTCCGGGTACGGGTTCCGGGTGCTCTTCGACGCGCAGTGGATCCACCGGCCACTGTCGGCACCACCTGTCGACACACCGCTGGCCCCGGTCACCACACCCGACGAGTTGGCGGCCTGGGCGGCGGCCCACGGCGGTGGGGATCTGTTCCGTCCCGCGCTCCTGGCTGACCCCCGCGTACGGGTGCTCGCCCGCCAGGACGACCGGGGTGTGGTCACCGGTGGTGCGGTGCTCAGCGGCGACGGCCCGTACGGCGTCTCCAACCTGTTCGCCCGCGTCGACACCTCCCGGGCCATCTGGCGCGCGGTGTGTGCCAGCCTGCCCAACGCGGCGCTAGTCGGCTACGAGAGCACCCCGGAACTGACGCCGGCGCTCTCCGCTGGGTTCACCACCACCGGCCCTCTCCGCATCTGGCTGCACGACTAGCGCTCCGGCCACGGGCTCCGCGCACGGACAGCTATGCTGCTTGGCATCGGCACCGATCCGGCCATCACCGGGGAGCCTCCGGAAGAACGGGCGGTTCGACCGCCCCGGTAGAACCGGACGTAGCGGCACGTCACGTCGTGAAATTGAGCGGCGCCTGCACGTCGAGGCGCAAGCGGGGTGGTACCGCGGAGTCCTGGCCATACGCCCGGCGCTTCGTCCCCGCGTGGGCAGTGAGCTGATGCCCCCGCGAGCGGACGTGAAGTGTAGGGAGAACGTCGGTGCCGGACGGTCCGTCGAAGTCGCCATTCGTGCCACTGCCCACCAAGATCGACCTTGGCGGGATGGACCGTGCGGTCATCGAGTGGTGGCAGGCCAACAACGTGTTCAACCGGAGTCTGGAGCAGACCGCCGACGGTCCGCCGTGGGTGTTCTACGAGGGCCCGCCGACCGCCAACGGCACGCCGGGCACCCACCACATCGAGGCGAGGGTCTTCAAGGACCTCTTTCCCCGGTACCGGACGATGCGGGGCTTCTCGGTGCCGCGCCGTGCCGGATGGGACTGCCACGGCCTGCCCGTCGAGCTCGCGGTGGAGAAGGAACTGGGGCTCAGCGGCAAGGCCGACATCGAGAGGATGGGCGTCGCGGAGTTCAACGCCCTGTGCCGCACCTCGGTGCTGCGGCACGTCGACGAGTTCGTCCAGCTCAGCGAACGTATGGGTTACTGGATCGACCTGGAGCATCCGTACCAGACCATGTCCCCGGAGTACGTGGACAGTGTCTGGTGGTCACTGAAGCAGATCCACGACGGCGGGCGGCTGGTGGAGGACTTCCGGGTCGCGCCGTACTGCACCCGCGACGGCACGACCCTGTCCGACCACGAGGTGGCGCAGGGGTACGAGACCGTCACCGACCCTTCCGTGTACGTGCGGTTTCCGGTGCGCGGGGACGTGGCCGGCCACAGCGGCGTCGACCTGCTGATCTGGACCACCACCCCGTGGACCCTGGTGTCCAACACCGCCGTCGCCGTACACCCCGCGGTGACGTACGCCCTCGCCCGCACCGGGCAGGGCACGTTCGTCGTCGCCGAACCGCTGGCCCGGCGGGTCCTCGGCGACGAGGCGGAGATCCTGGCGACCGTACCCGGGTCGGCCCTGGAAGGGCTGCGGTACGAGCGGCCGTTCGACCTGGTGGACATCCCGGACGCGCACCTCGTGGTCCTCGCGGAGTACGTCACGACCGAGGACGGCACCGGCTTGGTGCACCAGGCGCCGGCATTCGGCGCGGACGACCTCGCCGTCTGCCGCGCGTACGGGTTGCCGTTGGTCAACCCGGTCGCCCCGAACGGGCGGTTCAACGACGGCGTCGACCTGGTCGGTGGGGTGTTCTTCAAGGATGCCGACGCGTTGCTGATCGACCGTCTCAGGCAGTCGGGTCGGTTGTTCCGGCACGAACCGTTCGAGCACCCCTACCCGCACTGCTGGCGGTGCCACACGCCGCTGATGTACTACGCGCAGCCGTCCTGGTACATCCGGACGACCGAGGTCCGCGACGAGCTGACACGGGAGAATGAGAACACCAACTGGTTCCCGGAGCACATCAAACACGGCCGCTACGGCGACTGGCTGAAGAACAACATCGACTGGGCGGTGTCCCGTTCCCGGTACTGGGGCACCCCGCTGCCGCTGTGGCGATGCCCGGACAACCACGTGACCGCTGTCGGTTCCCGTACGGAGCTCGGCGAGCTGGCCGGCGCCGACCTGTCCGAGCTGGATCCACACCGTCCGTACGTCGACGAGATCACCTTCGCCTGCCCGGACTGCGGTCGGACCGCCACCCGGGTCCCGGAGGTGATCGACGCCTGGTACGACTCCGGGGCCATGCCGTTCGCGTCGTTGGGCTACCCCCACGTGCCGGGCAGCAGGGAGATCTTCGAGCGCACCTACCCGGCCCAGTACATCTGCGAGGCGATCGACCAGACGCGGGGGTGGTTCTACACGCTGATGGCGGTGGGCACGCTGGTCTTCGACCGGTCCCCGTACGAGAACGTCGTCTGCCTCGGGCACATCCTGGCCGAGGACGGCCGCAAGATGAGCAAACACCTGGGCAACATCCTGCTGCCGATCCCGTTGATGGACACGCACGGCGCCGACGCGGTGCGCTGGTTCATGGCCTGCTCCGGCTCACCGTGGTCGCCGCGCCGGATCGGGCCCGGCCCGCTCGACGAGATCGTCCGCAAGGTGTTGATGACGTACTGGAACACCGCGGCGTTCTTCTCCCTCTACGCGGCGAACTCGACGTGGGCACCGCAGCTCGCGCAGCCGGTCGCCCAGCGGCCGGTGTTGGACCGGTGGATCGTCGGCGAGGTCCACGCCCTCGCGGCCGCCGTCGACGAACGGATGCAGAGCTACGACACGGCGCGCGCCGGCCGGCTGCTCGCCGACTTCATCGACGACCTGTCGAACTGGTACGTCCGGCGGTCGCGGCAGCGTTTCTGGGAGGGCGACCCCGACGCCCTCACCACCCTGTACGAGTGCCTCGACATTCTCACGCGGCTACTGGCGCCCTTCGTTCCCTTCGTCACGGAGCAGGTGTGGCAGCAGGTCGTCCGGCGGGGTGCCGCGACGGCCGCGGAGTCGGTGCACCTGGCGACCTGGCCCACACCGGACACCACACTGATCAGTACGGAGTTGTCGGCCCAGGTGGCCACGGCGCGGGCGTTGGCCGAGGCGGGACGGTCCGCGCGTAAGGCGAGCAGTCTGCGGATCCGTCAGCCGTTGAGCCGGGCGCTCGTGGGGCTGCCGGCCGGCACCGTTCTCCCGCAGGCGTTGCTCGACGACATCGGCGACGAGTTGAACGTCAAGGTCCTTCAGCCGCTCGACGCCCAGAGCGGGGTCATCGACGTGCGGGTCAAAGCGAACTTCCGGACCCTGGGCCGCCGGTTCGGCAACCGCACCCAGCACGTCGCGACGGCGATTGCCGCCGTCGCCCCCCGGGATCTGGTCGACGGCGTCCGGGCGAACGGGTCGTACCCGCTGTCGGTCGACGGTACGCAGGTCGAGGTGGGCCTGGACGACATTCTGATCACGGAGGTGCCGCGCACCGGTTGGGTCGTGGAGTCCCAGCGCGGCGCGACGATCGCGTTGGATACCGAGATCACCCCCGAACTGGCGGCCGAGGGCGTCGCACGCGATGTCGTCCGCATCATCCAGCAGGCCCGCCGCGACGCCGACTTCGAGGTCGCCGACCGGATCACGGTGTCGATCGCCGCCCCCGCGGATGTCGCGGCGGCGGTCTCCGCGCATCAGAAGCTCATCGCGCACGAGACCCTCGCGCTTCAGCTGACGGTAACGGACGCGTTGTCGGAGGGCTTCTCCGGCACTGTGGGCGACGGTCAGGAGATCGTCGTGCACGTCGTGCGGGCCTGAGCGGTGACGGGGTGGACGATCAGTGGAGACGGGTCAGGTCTTCCGGGGTCAGGCGTAGGGCTGCAGCGGCGACGTTCTGCGCCAGGTGCTCCGGGTCCGCGGTGCCGGGGATGGCGAGCACATGGGGGCCCTGGTGCAGGGTCCAGGCGAGGCGTACCTGCTGCGCGGTGACGCCGTGGGCGCGGGCGACCGCCTCGACGGCCTCGCCCTGCGTGGTGCCCGCGCCCGCCTCCCGCCCGGTGCCGGCCAGCGCGAAGAACGGCACGTAGGCGATGCCCCGCTCACCGCAGAGCCGGACGAACGCGTCCTGCTCCCGGTAGGCGTCCACCCCGTAGTTGTTCTGCACGCAGACCACCGGCGCGATGCCCGTCACCTCGTCCAGCTGTTCCGCCCGGACGTTGGAGAGCCCGAGGTGCCGGATCAGCCCGGCGGCCCGCAGCTCGGCGAGCGCGCCGAACCGCTCGGCCACCGGCACCGCACCCGGCCCTCGGCCGAGGCGCAGGTTCACCACGTCGAGCTGGTCGCGGCCGAGCCGGCGAAGGTTCTCCTCCACCTGGGCCCGCAACTGCGCCGGGGTGAACGCCTCGGTGAAGCCCGCCTCCGGGTCGTACCCGAAACCGACCTTGGTGGCGATCACCAGGTCCTCCGGGTACGGGGCGAGCGCCGCGCGGATCAGCTCGGTGGCGTAGCGGGCCGGGCCGGTGCCGACACGTAGGGTGCCGCCGGGCGAGACGTAGAACGCGGCGGTGTCGATGTGGTTGACGCCCAGTTCCACGGCGCGGCGCAGCAGGGCGACGGCCCGGTCAGGGTCGGGGTTCGCGGTGATCCGCATGGAGCCGAAGCCCATCCGGTGCACGGTGCGGTCGCCCAGGGTCCAGGTGCCCGCCGCGGCGGCGGTGATCTCGTCGGTTGGCATCGGGCGACCCTAACCAGCCCGGGTACGTGACGCAGTCGGCCGCGCACCCGATACCGCTCGACGGTGGAGTGGGTTAGTTTTTAATGGCGGACGAAACGGCGTGCGGCGGGCGCAGCACCGGCACCAGCAGCAGGGTCGGCAGCAGCAGCAGCGGCACCGCCAGCAACGCTCGCAGGGTGCCGAACTCGTCGCCGACCAGCCCCAGCAACGGCGGGCCACCGAGGAACGCGGTGTAGCCGATCACCGCGACCACGCTCACCCGCACCGCCGCGTGCGCCTCGTCGTCGGCCGCCGCGCTCATCCCGACCGGGAAGCCCAGCGACGCACCCAGGCCCCACAGCGCGACGCCGATGACGGCCACCGGCCCGGAGCCCGCCAGCACCGCCAGGCCGGCGCCGACCACGGCGAGGCCGATGGTGCCGCTGAGCACCGGCACCCGACCCCACCGGTCCAGGGCGACGGTGCCGACGGTGCGTCCGACGGTCATGCCGACCACGAAGACCGCGAAGACCGCCGCGCCGGCGGCCTCGCTCAACTCCCGTCCATCGATGAACGCCACGGCCAGCCAGTCGTTGGCGGCGCCCTCGGTGAACGCCGCCACCAGCACGAACAGCCCGATCAGCAGGGTGCGCGGCTCCCGCCAGGCGGCGAGCTGAGCCCGGCGGCGGGCCGCCGGGGTGGCGTCCGCCGGGTCGCCGGTGTGATCGCTGCCCACGGGCAGGAACGTCCGGGCGGCGAGCGCGGTGCCGGTCAACACGACAACCGCCACAGCGACGAGATGCGCGCCGACCGACACGTCGAACCGGGCCGCCCCGGCGCCCAGCGCCGCTCCGGCCACCGAGCCGAGGCTCCACCCGGCGTGGAACCGGGGCATGATCGTGCGAGCCAGCCGCCGTTCCACCGCCGCGCCCTCGACGTTCATCGCCACGTCGCAGGCGCCGGAGCCGTAGCCGAGGGCGACGAGTCCCAGGGCGACGATGGCGAACGACCCGGCCATGGTGGCACCCAGGCCCGCCACGGTCAGGCCGACCGCGACCACCCCGGTGGCGAGGGTGACGGTGCGGGCCGCGCCGAGACGCTGGGCGAGCAGGCCGGCGGTGGGCATGGCGAGCAACGCGCCGACGCTCATCGCCAGCAGCAGCAACCCGAGTCGGCCGGCGGAGAGGTCCAACGCCTCCCGGACCGCCGGAACGCGGGAGAACCAGCTACCCACGGCCAGCCCGTTGAGGGTGAAGGTGACAGCGACGCCGTTGCGGGCGAGCCGCACCGTCCGCAGGCTCGGCGACGCGGCTTCCGGGGCTAACGGGCGACTGGTGGGGGCGCTCACGAGGGTGGGTCCTCTTTCTCGGGGTGATCTCCTGGCACGATCGCACACCTGAGAGCGCTACCACCACAACCGGGAACCGCCCCTTACCGCTGCTGGACCGGCCGGGGCATGATGGGCAGGCGTTGGTCCGACCGGACGGGCCGCCGCAGGAGGCGACGATGACGACAGCGGCACACCGACCGGCCACTCTCGAGGACGTGGCCCGGGTCGCCGGGGTGTCCCGGTCCACGGCGTCGCGGGTGATCGCCGGCACGGGGTTCGCCTCGCCGGCTGCCCGGAAACAGGTCACGGCCGCCGTCGACCAGCTCGGCTACGTGCCCAACCCGGCCGCGCGGGCGCTGGTCCACGGCCGGGGCGGCGTACGCCTGGTCGTGGCCGTTCTGGGCACCAGCGCCGCGGTGCTGGACGACCCGTACGTGCACCAGGTGGTCGGCGCGGCCGCCCGGGTGTGCACGCCCGCCGGTGTCGGGGTGGCTCTGTGCTGGCTGCCGTTCGGCGACCCCCGCAGCCTCGACCAACTCGACGGCGATCGCAGCGTGTGCGGGGTGATCCTGGTCAACACCACCGAGGAACTGCTGGCGGCGGTGCCCCGGTCGCTGCGCGGTCGGGTGGTCTCGATCGGCGTCGGCTCGGCGACAGTGCCCTCGTTCGACGTCGACAACGCCGCCGGCTCCGAGGCGGTGCTGCGTCATCTGTACGCCTCGGGGCGCCGCCGGATCGCCATGGTGACCGGCCCTCGGTGGCTGCCCTGCGCGCAACGCCCCGTTCAGACGTACCGCCGACTGATGGCCGAGGCCGGCCTACCGGAGCGGATACTGCCCGGGGACTTCCGGGCAGCGCGCGGCCGGACGGCGGCCGGCGAGGCACTAGGCCGCTGGCCGGACATCGACGCCATCTACGCGATCAGCGACGACACCGCGCTCGGGGTGATCGCTGGCCTGCGCGACGCCGGCGCGCAGGTGCCCGGCGACGTCGCGGTGGCCGGCTTCGACGACATTCCGTTGGCCGGGATGACCGCCCCGGCGCTGACCACGGCGAGTCATCCGGTCGGGCGCATCGCCGGAGCCGCAGCCACCGCTCTGCTGGAGGGGCGCCCGGCTGCCCCGGTGACCCTCTTCCCGTCCGCACTGGTGGCACGGGCCAGCGCGTGAGTCGACGCCCGGTCGGGCACGCTCACGGTTAACCAGTGACGGGCCGGGTAACCGCGTCGGACCTTCCGTCCACCGTGAGGAGCGCCGAGGAGTGTCCGACTCCGC
This sequence comes from Micromonospora sp. NPDC050795, assembly GCF_044456785.1. NCBI lineage: Bacteria > Bacillati > Actinomycetota > Actinomycetes > Micromonosporales > Micromonosporaceae > Micromonospora > Micromonospora sp. NPDC050795. The sequence continues at coordinate 162,635 of NZ_JBITGE010000008.1, forward strand.
GCCGTCGCACTGGGACCCGGCGCCGAGCCCCCGGGACGGCCGGTTGACCGCCCGCCGCCACCCTCCGGTGGCGCCGGGCCGCACCGGGCTGGTGCCGATGACCGGCCCCGACGGTGACCGGCTGGCCCTGGGGTACGCCCCGGAGCCGGCGACCGACGGTTCGGCGTACCGGTTGGTGCTGCTCCTGCACGGTGCGGGCGGCTCGGCGCGACAGGGGCTGGACCTGCTGTTGCCAGTCGCGGACGCGCATCACCTGCTGCTGGTCGCCCCGGACTCGTCCGCGGCCAGTTGGGACCTGATCGCCGGTGGCTTCGGGGCGGACGTGGGGCGCATCGACGGGCTGTTGGCGACCGTCTTCGACACCTATCCGGTGGCTGACGTGACGGTCGGCGGCTTTTCCGACGGTGCCTCGTACGCGCTGTCGCTGGGCTTGGCGAATGGGGATCTGGTCGACGCGGTGCTGGCCGTCTCCCCCGGTTTCGCCGCGCCACCGGTCACCCACGGCCGGCCGCGGATCTTCATCTCGCACGGCGTCGACGACCGGGTGCTGCCCATCGACGTGTGCAGCCGCCGTCTCGTCCCCCACCTGCACGACCTCGGCTACGACGTGACCTACCAGGAGTTCCCCGGCGGCCACGCCATCCCCGCCCCGATCCGGGACGCCGCCACCACCTGGCTGACCGCCCATCCTTAATGGGCGGGGAACCAGCGTTGAGCAGTGCGGACATCAGACCGGTGGGAGGCCCAGGGCTTCGTCGACGCGGGCGAGGACCGCGGCGTCGTCCTCCGGGTTGACGCCGCGCAGCAGGTCGATGGCCGTGGCCCGGACCTGACCGATGATCATCGCTAGGGGGAGGGTCTGCGTGGGGCCGAAGAGCTGCCCGGCGGCGTGCACCGCGGCCAGCGCCGACTCGTCGGCCCGGGTGGCGTGCCGGTCGGCGGTGTCCTCCTGCCCGTCGAGGTCGGCGGCGAGGGCGGCACCGGCCTGACGGACCGCATCGGCCAGTGACCGCAGGGAGACGCCCAGCTCGGGCGGAACAGGAGTGTGCAGCCGGCTGAGGGTCACGCCGGCACGGGCCAGCACGCGGACGTTGCGGACCGCGTAGTCGATCTGTCGGATCGACTCGTCAACCGAACGCAGCCGACCGATGTGCCGACGTCGACGGACGTTGAGCCGCAGCGCCTCACCGGCGGCCAGCACACCGTCGCGCAGCCCGTCCACCCGGGCGTCCATCCCCCGCGCCTGCGTGAGCGCGGCGACCGCCGCCGGCTCGTCATGGTCGTTCAGCGCGTCGGCGATCCCGCCCAGCAGACCGGCCAGCTCGTCGAAGGTCCGCCGCACCTCGGCGACCAGCGGGGCCAACGGGTGTCGGGCGTCGACCAGCAGGCTGGCCGCGAGGGCGACCGCACCGCCGACCAGAGCGTCGACGAAGCGGAACGGCACCAACGAGCCGTCCGGCGGTGCGACCACCACCAGGTAGAGCGCGGAGACGGCCGCCTGCACCAACGTCACGCCGGTGGCGCCGAAGGCCACCGCCAGGAGGACTGTGAGCAGGATGACGGTGAACACCGTCCAGGTGCTGCCCGGGCCGAGCGCCTGCACCACCAGGTCCGCGACGAGCACCCCGGCGGCGACCCCGAGGATGACCTCGACGGCCCGGCGGATGCGCTGCCCCCGGGCCTGTCCGAGGACGATCAGCGCGGCGGCCGGCGCGAAGAAGGGCTGCGGGTGCCCGAGCAACCGGGTGGCCAGCAGCCAGGCCACTGTCGCCGCGAGCGTTGCCTCCAACACCGGCCGCCAGCCGTGCCGCAGCCGGCCGCCGGCCGTCCGCAGGCCGCTGAACCGCACCATCGCCCAACCTCCCCACCCCGCTGGGCCACCCGCCAGAGCGCCAGACCGTCAAGCCGCCAGCTCACCACATCCGCCATCAGCTCACGCCGGCACCCCGCAGCACGCCGTTCACTCCCCCTTTGGAGCTGATGCCATAAACGAATCAGGCGCGATGTCGCAAACGATTCAGCTTGACGCGAGCGGGCCCGCTCATCGCCAGGCCCGGCGTCCCGTTCGTCGACCGGCGCCGGTCGGGTCAGCTTCCGGTGAGGGCGCGCAGCAGCGTACGGACGGCGGCGCTCAGGTCGGCGCGGCTGGCGACCGTACCGGGCGGTGGGGCGCTGAGCGCGCCCGCGCCGGCCAGCCGGTCGAAGAGCAGCCCGTCCACGAACGCCACGAACTGGTCGCCCTGCCGATCGGGGTCGGTGGCCCCGGCCCGGGTCAGCAGGTCCCGGGCCTGCACCCGCAGGCCGGTGCCGTGCTGCAGGATGCCGCGCAGCTCGGGCCGGTGCACCGCCTCCAGGAGGCACGCGTAGCGGGCGAGGCTCCGGCTGCGTCCGGTGCTCAACCAGCGGTCGAGCACCTCGGCGACGCCGGCGGCGAGCGCGTCGAGGTCGCCGCTGTCGAGCCGGGGGGCAGGGGTCGGGGGTGGCGGGCCGGTCGGCAGGTCGTACGTGGCCAGGTCGGCCCGGTCCCGCTCGGCGAGCCGTCCCACCACCGCCTCGATCAGCGCCTGCCGGGTCCGCAGGTACGCGGAGGTCGTGCCCGGCGGCATTCCGGCGCGGCCGTCGACCGCCCGGTGGGTCAGGGCTCGCATGCCACCATCGGCGATCAATTCGATGGCCGCGTCGGTCAGCGTCGCGATCCGGTTTCCCCGCGCCGTCATGGCACTTCTCCCTCCTGGTGGTCCGGAGGTAGTATCGCTCTTCTACAGATGTAGAGGGAGGATCGACATGGACGACTCACACGCGGTGGTGGTCGGTGCCGGCATCGGCGGGTTGAGCGCCGCGCTCGCCCTGCACCGGCACGGATGGCGGGTCACCGTGCTCGAGCGCGCCCCCGAGATGCGCGAGGTCGGTGCCGGCCTGAGCCTGATGGCGAACGCGGTGCGCGCGCTGGACGCCCTCGGCCTCGGCCCGGCGCTGCGCCGAGGCGGACACGGTGAGGCGCCCGGCGGAATGCGCGACCGGCACGGGCGGTGGTTGTCCCGGGTGGAGGCCGCGGAGATGATCAGGCAGCTGGGCACCACGGCACTCGGCGTGCACCGGGCCACGCTGCACCGCACCCTGCGCGAGGCCCTGCCGGCGTCGTCCCTGCACACCTCCGCCACGGTGGAGCACGTCGAGTCGGGCCCGGACAGCGCCGAGGTGCGCTATCAGGGCCCTGACGGCCCGCACACGGTCAGCGCCGATCTGGTGGTCGGCGCCGACGGCCTGCGCAGCCGGGTCCGCGCCCAACTCTGGCCGCAACACCCCGGTCCGGTGTACGCCGGATCGACGACGTGGCGGGCGGCCATCGCCTTCCCCGATCCGATCCCGGCGGCCATCACCTGGGGGCCGGGAGCCGAGTTCGGCATGGTGCCGATCGGCGACGGCCAGCTCTACTGGTACGGCGCGCTGAACGCCCCGCCCGGTGGCCACGCCCCCGACGAACTGGCGGCCGTGCGGGAGCACTTCGGCGACTGGCACGACCCCATCCCGGCGCTTCTCGCGGCAACCCCACCCGACGTCGTGCTGCGCAACGACATCCACCACCTGGCCGAGCCGCTGCCCTCGTACGTGCGGGGGCGGGTGGCCTTGCTCGGCGACGCGGCCCACCCGATGACGCCCAACCTGGGGCAGGGCGCCGGACAGGCGATCGAGGACGCCGTGGTGCTCGGCGCGGTCTGCGCCGGCGGCGCAGGGCACGTGCCCACCGCCCTGGCGGCGTACGACGAGCAGCGTCGACCGCGCAGTCAGTCGGTCGCCCGTGCCTCCTACGTCGCCGGACGGTTCGGACAGCAGCTGCACAACCCGGTCGCCTTCGCGATGCGGACCGTCGCGTTGCGGCTCATCCCGGGCCGGCTTGCCCTGCGCAGCATGGCCCGCTACGCGGACTGGCGACCGCCGGCGGTCTGAGCCGGCCCAGTGATCCCGCCGGTGGCCAGGGCGGCGTACTCGGCCGAGGCGAGGAACTCGGTCAACACCTCCACGGTGCCCGGCGTCCAGGGGCGGCCGTCGAGCACGTCGGCACCGGGGACGAAGAGCATCGCCGCGCCCTCGCCGAGCACCACGTCCTCCTGGCGTGCCCTGGTGCTGCCGAGGAAGTAGTGCTTCACCCGGGCCAGCTCGGGCAGCGACTGCACGGCGACCGGTTGCAGTGGACCGTCGGCCCGCAGGCCGGTCTCCTCCAACAACTCCCGCTCGGCGGTCTGCTCCGGCGTCTCCCCCGGCTCGCCGTGGCCGCCGGGCAGCCCCCACACGTTCGGGTGGTGTGTCGCGTCGCCGTCGCGCAGTTGCAACAGCAGCTGCCCGTCGGGATCAACCAGCAGGACGCACGCGACAATTGTCATCCCGCCAGCCTACGGCCGGCGAGCAGCCGTCGTGACCCCAAAGCTCCAGAATAGTCATTCGGGGCGTCGGCGGAACTAATCAAAGGCGACAGTGCGCCGGTACAATCGGCGACTTCGTTGTGACCGATCGCTGACTGCTGATGGTGAAAGCGATCACACACACTGAGCCCATGAACAGGAGAGTCAACCGCGGTAGGGCACTCCGCGTCGCGGTGTGCCTCCTTCTTCTCGCCGCGCTGAGCGGCTGCATGCAGCTCAACATGGGGTTGACCGTCAACGCCGACGACACGGTCGACGGGCAGCTCCTGCTGACGGCCCAGAAGTCCGTTCTGAGCAGTCGTAACAAGAACCTCCCGGTCGCCTTCGCGGAGTTGCGGCAGAACATCCCCGCCCTACCGGCGGGCGAGGAGACCCTTTACCAGGACGACACTTTCTACGGCTCCCAGATCAGTTACCGCAAGGCGCCGCTGGCCGGCTTCGACACCGAGAGCGTGAAACTGGTCAGGGACGGCGATCTTTACCGCTTCACGCTGCCGCTCGATCCCAAGAAATATGGCGGAAAGGTTGCGGAGCAGAATCCGCAGAACCAACAGGCGTTCCTCAAGCTCATGTCGTTCGAGATCTCGGTGACATTTCCCGGCCGGGTGATCGACAGCAATGGCACCGTCAACGGCCGGTCGGTCAGTTGGAAGGTCGATTCCAACCAGGACAAGCCAGCCGAGCTGCGGGCCGTGGCCGAGGCGCCACCACGGCCGTCCACCTCGCCGGTTGCCGCCGGCGAGGAGGACGACGGCGGATTCCCCTGGCTGCTCGTCGTCGGCGGTGTCCTCCTCCTGCTGCTGCTCGCCGCGGTGGGCGTACTCCTGATTCGCCGCCGTCACCCCGCGGCGCCGGCGGCGCCCGGTCCGACCCCGCCGCCCGGCCCTCCCGCCGGCGCCCCGAAGCCCGGCTGATCCATCTGGTGGCCGGCTCGGCCGGCCACGCCCGGCCCCGGCCGCCCCCGAGACGACGGCGACCGGCCCCGGTGCTCCCCGCAGGGGCACCGGACCTCACCACCACCACATCCCGGTCGCACCATCGCAGAAGGGGGATCGTCGTGAACGATCTCTTCACCTGGGCAGCCCTGGGGACCATCGCCGGCGCGAGCGCCGCCACCCTGCTGGCCACCAACGTCATCGGCGGGCTGATCGGCCCGAGCGGCGACAAGCTCCGCAAGTGGATCGCCATCGCCATCGCGTTGCTGCTGTCCTACGTGACAGCGGCGTTCGCCGACGAGGCCGGCGGCGAGAAGTGGGTCATCGCGTTCTTCAACGCGCTGGTCATCTTCTCCGCCGCGCTCGGCGTCAACCAGTTCCCGCCCGGCAACCGACAGGCGACGCCGACCCAGGTCGCGAGCGGTCGTGAGCCTCGAGTCTTCCGTTCCTGGGTCTGAGGGGTGCCGTCATGGTCTTCGGAATTGTCAGCGCAGCCGCTCACGTCGGCTTCGGCGCCCTGCTCGGCTTCCTCGCCGGTGGCCCCATCGGGCTGCTGATCGGCGCCGTCGTGGGCCTGGTGGTCGGCGCGGTCTTCGGCTGGTCGGTGGCCTCCGCCGGGGTGTACGGCTCGGACGCCCGCGGCATCTTCCTCTTCGTCGTCGACCACACCTGGAGTCTGCTCAACACCGTCGTCGGCGCGATCTACCTGACGGTGCACCTGATCTTCGGGCACTCACTGGACCGGCCCACATCACTGAACAGCGGCCGGGTCAGCGTCGTTGAGGGAGTCTCGCCCCGCTACGCCACCACCATCGGCACCGTCTGCGCCGGCTCCAGCTCCGGCATCCAGCGGCACGAGGACGTGCACATCTTCCAGGGTCGCCTGCTCGGGCCGCTCTACATCCCCCTTGTCCTGGCCAACTACGTCCTGTTCACCATCGCGCCGGTGTGGCTGCTCTACCACGACCACACCAACGCGCCGATCAACCGCTTCACCCGGTACTTCGAGATCGGCGTCTACCCGCACGTGTGGAACGAGGCCATCGCGTACCGGATCCAGGGGACGCCGCCGCGATGACCACCCACGGGCGCGGACCGATCGAGAGCGCCACCGCCGCGCTGGTCGCCTGGGTGACCAGCGCGGCGGGGGAACCGGTCCCGATCGGCCCGCCCCGCGCGTGCGACGACGCCGACGGGCTCACCCTCTGGCCCCTCGAACTGCGCCCGGCCCGGCAGACCCGCTCCAGCGGCGCGGTCCGCGAACCATTCCGGTTCACGGTCCGCCACCTGCTCTGCGTCACCGGTCCGGCCGGGTTGCCCCGGCTGGACCGGGTGCTCACCGCCGCGACCAGCGACGGCAGTTACCCGGTCGTACTGGAGGCCGGGGATCCGCCACTGTGGACGGCGTTCGGCACCGCGCCCCGACCGGCGCTGCTGATCGACGTGGCGGCGCAGGTGGACCACCCGACTCCGGCCGCGCCGCCGGTGCTGCAACCGCTGCGGTTGCGGCAACTCGACGTGCGCAGCCTCAGTGGGCGGGTCGTCGGCCCCCAGGAGCAGCCACTGGCCGCGATGCGGGTCGAGCTGCCCGCCACCGGCTCCGCCACCCGCACCGACACCGAGGGCCGTTTCCTGATCGTCGGTGTCCCGCACGACCCCGAGCACCCGAGCCCGGTCCGGCTGCGGCTGAGCGGACGCGGGCTCGTCCTCACCGCCGACGTCGACCCGGCCGAGGACGACATCGTCATCGTCTGCGCGCCACCGACCCACTGACACCCACAGGCACAGGAGGACTGATGCCCAGTTACTTCTCCCCCGGCATCTATGTCGAGGAGGTCCCCAGCGGCGCCCGACCGATCGGGCCGGCGAGCACCAGCATCGCCGCTTTCGTCGGCGTCGCCCCGGACCGCTCCGCCCACCTGGGCAAGGCGGTGCCGGTCAACAACTGGACGGAGTTCCTGCGGCTCTTCGCCGGTGGCGAGCGGGTGGAGAGCACCCCGTTGGCCCGGGCGGTCTTCGGCTTCCTGGACAACGGGGGCGCCCGCTGCTGGGTGGTCAACGTCGGCGAGGGCGGCGCGATCACCGGCTCCGGGCAGCGGCGCGGGGGTCTGCAACTGCTGGAGGCCGTCGACGAGATCTCGATCATCGCCGCGCCCGGCTTCCACGACGTGGTGTCGCACGAGGCCCTGCTCAGCATGGCCGAGCGCACCCGCACCATGGTCGCGATCTGCGACCCGGCACCGGACATCGACGACATCTCCGCGTTGACCCGGGTGGCCACGCCGTCCTCCGGCAAACCCCCCAAGCCCGCCGAGGGTACGGGCGGCGGTCCCGGCGGCGGCGCGGCCCAGCCGGGCGGCTCCGGCGGCCACGAGGGGGCCGCCTACCGGCCGCGCCAGTCCGAGTTCGGCGCGTTCTACTACCCCTGGTTGCGGGTGCGCGACCCGATCAGCGGCGAGTTGGAGCTCACCCCGCCGAGCGGGCACCTGGCCGGCATCTGGGCCCGCACCGACGCCCTGCGCGGGGTGCACAAGGCACCGGCCAACGAGCCGGTGCGCGGCGCCGTCGACCTGGGCTACCTGGTCACCCGACCGGAACACGACGTGCTCAACCCCAAGGGTGTCAACGTGATCCGCTACTTCGCCGGTGAGGGCATCCGCGTCTGGGGCGCCCGTACGCTCGCCGCCGAGGCCAGCGAGTGGCGCTACCTCAACGTCCGACGCCTCAGCATCGCCATCGAGCAGGCCATCGCCAACGGCACCCGGTGGATGGTGTTCGAGCCCAACGACTTCACCCTCTGGCGTTCGATCCGGCGCGACATCGGGGCGTTCCTCACCCGGGTGTGGCGCGACGGCGCGCTGCTGGGGCGCAGCCCGGAGGAGGCGTTCTTCGTCAAGTGCGACGAGGAGACCAACCCGCCGGACGTCCGCGACGCGGGCATGGTGATCGCCCACATCGGCATCGCGGTCGTCAAGCCCGCCGAGTTCGTGGTGTTCAAGCTGAGCCAGTGGGCCGGCGGCACCGAGACCGAGACGATCGGAGGCTGACATGCCCACCACCGCCACCCCGCAACCCGGGGCCCCGGTCGACCCGTACCGGGCGTACAACTTCCGACTGCTCATCAACGGCGTCACCAACGGCCACTTCACCGAGATGACCGGGTTGGAGGTGAACATCCCCGGGCAGCCGTACCGGGAGCACGGCCTGGGTCGGATGCGGATGGTGCCCGGCCAGGCCGAGTACGAGCCGGTGACGCTGCATTTCGGCCTGACCGCCTCCCGCGAGTTGTGGGACTGGGTGAACGCCACCGCGCAGGGCACCCTCAACCGGCGCAACGTCTCCGTGGTGCTGCTCGACTCGGTCGGGACGGCCGAGGTGCTGCGCTGGAACCTGATCGACGCCTGGCCGACCCGGTGGCGCGGGGCACACCTCAACACCCTCAGCCACGAGATCGCCATCGCCTCGCTGACCCTGCGCTACGAGGGCCTGGAGCTGGAGACCGGCGGTGCCACCGCGCCGACGCCCGCGTAGCTGGCTGGCCGGTCGACTGCGCTCGGCGGCCGGAGCGGTGCAGCGCCTCGCCGGGCGGGTCGAGCCCGCCGGCCACCTTCCGCCGCCGTCGCAGACGCCCGAGGCGGCCCCACGCCGTTTCGGGGAACCGCCGCGGCACTGGCTGGACCTGGTCGCCGCCCACGCGCCCGGGCTGCTGCACGACCTGGACCTCGAACCGTCCCCGGCCGGCAACGCCGGGGCCGGGGTCCGGGACGGCGGGCAGGGCGACCCGACCGGTCGGGTCGACGCCGACGGTGCGGACCCGGTCGCGAACGCCAGGTCCGGCGGGTCCGGCGGCCTCAGCGGGCTCGGCGGGTCCGGCAGGCTCGGTGGGCTCGGTGGGCTCGGCAACGAGGGGGGCGTGGGTGGTCCCGGTGCGCGCGGGGACAAGGGGCCGACCAGGTCGCGTGCCAAGGGCCGCACCGGCAGGGCGGGCCGTCCGTCGCGAGCCGGTGACCAGCCCGACGGTCCGCGGACCGGTGCTGCCGGCCCGGCCGGCGACGGAACACCCTCGTCCAACTCGGGCCTGACCACCCCGGCGACCGGATCCACCTGGCCGGACGCGTCGACCCCGCCAGCCGGATCGACCTGGCCGGCGGAACCGGGCGCGGCGGTGCCTCCGGTACGACGGACGGCCCGGGTCGACACCACTGCCCACGACGCCGCGGCCCACGACGCCGCGGCCCACGATGCCGCGACCGTCGACAGCACGGCCCTCGACGCGAGCGGGCTGCCCCGGGCGGACGGACCCCGACAGCCGGTCCGTTCCATGGTCTTCGGGCCGCACGGTTCGCCGAGCGACCGCCCGCACCGGGCCGAGGCCACCCGAAGCACCGCACACCCACTCCGGGACGCACGGCGGTCCGGCGAGGTCGACCACCGGCGTTCCACCGGCGCGTTCCCCGCACGACCCACCACCGACCGGCTCCCGGATGACCGCGACGGGTTCGGAGGCCACCCGGACGGTCAGCCCTGGCCCCGGGAGAACCGGAGCGGGCACCCGCGTGGTGAGGCGCAGAACGCGGCCTGGACGTCTCGAGGGGACGCAGCGGCTAGCAACGGGAACGGGCCGATCCGGGGCGGGGTCGACGCATCCTGGACCGGGTGGACGGCGACGAGCGCCGGGAACCCGTGGGCCTCTACGCGCGGTGACCTGGATCGCCTGGCGGACAGTGGATCGTGGCTGGCCCTGCCCGGTGAACCGGCGCCACCCGGGCACCCGGCCGCACGGCGCGACGCAGGGACGGACGCGGCCGGCGGCGGACGACCGACGGGCATCGACGGGCCGCCGCCCGGCGCGGCGACCCGGAGCGTCGACCCGTGGCCGGCACTGCCCGACGACTCCGCACTGTGGTCGCTCGCCGGGGCGGCGCTGGACACCGCCCAGCTGACCCGACTGGCCCGGGAACAGGCGGGTGACTGATGGAACGCGTCGCCTTCCTCATCGACTCCTCCGGCGTTCGGGTGGACTGCCTGCTCAACCCGGAGACCGTGCAGGTGACCCGGCTCGCCGGCGTACGGCAGCGGGGTGCCGGCGGCGGGCAGCTCACCGGGGCCGGGCTGGCCGACGACCCGCTGGTCTTCACCGGTGGCGGCCGTACCGAGCTGGTGCTCGACCTGCTCTTCGACGTCGACTTCGTGGAGGCGCAACTGCGTCCGGCCGACGTTCGGGTGCTCACCCGTCCGCTGTGGATGTTGGCGGAGAATTCCACCGCCGAGCATGGCTGGTTGCGACCGCCGTTGGTCCGGTTGGTCTGGGGCAAGACCTGGAACGTGCCAGGTGTGATCGTCGCGGTGGCGGAACGGTTCGACGCGTTCACCGGCACCGGGTCGCCGCGGCGGTCCTGGCTGCGGCTGAAGCTGGTCCGCGCCGCCGAGACGGCAGATCAGGCCGAGGCCGGCTTCGCCGAGGAGTTGGCCGCCGCGAGCACCCCGACCGCCGCGCCGGGCAGCGCGGTGATCGCCGCCGGTGACGGCGCGGCCGAGCCGGGTCGTTCCGGTGTGCGTTTCGATCTGCTGGCCAACGACGCGCTGGGCTCGCCGCTGCGCTGGCGGCTGCTGGCCGAACACAACCGGATCACCGATCCCCTGGCCGTGCCGGCCGGCACCACTCTCGCCGTGCCACCGAGCGCCGGCACCGCTCCGGTGAGCGGGTTGGCGCGGGCGGTGGCGGGTGTGGTGGGCGCGGGAGCGTCGTACCTGGGCGCCTCGATCGCCGACGCGCCGTGGAACGCGCCGACCGGCCCGGCCGCCGCCCCGAGCGCGTCCGGCAGTCTTGGGGGTACGCCGTGACCAGCCTCGCGCCCCGGGCGTTGGTCGTCCTGCTGGACGGCGTCGAGCTGGTTGGCGCGGCTCGTCAGCGGGTCCGTTCGGTGCGGGTGGCGGCCCGGCTCAACCAGCCCACCCAGGCCGAGCTGGTGCTCGCCACCACCGCCGGGACCGGCGCGTTCGACCCGCCGGTACGCCCCGGCACGGCGCTCGACGTCCGGCTCGCCGACCACGAGGACGCCCTGTTCACCGGTGAGGTCACCTGCGTGGAGGTGGAGTTCGCCGCCGACGGGGCGGCGGTGCTGCGGTTGCGGGCGTACGACCTGCTGCACCGGCTGCGCAAGCGGCAGGGGTTGCGGGTCTTCACCTCGGTGACCGCCGTCGAGCTGGCCCGGGAGTTGTGCGGCGCGGTGGGGCTGGCGGTGACCGCCGAGGTCGACGGCCCTCGGTTGGAGCGGCTGCTCCAGCACCGGCACAGCGACCTGGAGCTGCTGCGCGAGGTGGCCGGCCGGGCCGGGCTGCACCTGGCCGCCGACGGTGACGGTGTCCGGCTGGTCACCCTCGCCGGCTACGGGGAGCCGGTGACGTTGACGCTCGGCGCGGGGGTGCACAACCTGCGGGTTTCTGAGAACACCGACCAGGCCAGCGGTGCCAGTGCGGCCCTGGGCTGGCACCCGCAGCGGGCCGAGGTGATCAGCCAGCAGGTCGACGAGGCGCGCTGCGGCCGACCCGCCGACGGCCGGCCGGACCCGGCCGACGTGGGCGCCGACGGCGTTCGCACCGCGGTGGACCAGCCCGGCCGCAGTGACGACGAGTTGGCGGCGCTGGCCCAGGCCCGCCTCGACAGCCGCGCTGCGGCGCTGGCAACGGCCGAGGGGGTGGCCGAGGGCGACCCGGCGCTACGGCCGGGCCGCCGCGTCGACCTCGGCGGGGTGCCCGACCCGGTCGCCGGGACGTACGTGCTGACCGAGGTGGTGCACACGGTGGACGGCAACGGGCACCTGACCCGGTTCTCCACTGTGCCGCCGGCCACCCCGGCGACCCCGACCGGCGGTGCGGCGGTCACGCTCGGCAGCGTCACGGACGTCGCCGACCCGGACGGGCTGGGCCGGGTCCGGTTGACCCTGCCGGCGTACGGGGACCTGGACGCCGGCTGGCTGGCCGTGCTCTGCCCCGGGGCCGGGCCGGGCAAGGGCCTGGTGGCGCTCCCCGATCCCGGCGACACGGTGCTCGTGGTGCTGCCCGGCGGCGAGCCGGCCTCGGGCATCGTGCTCGGCTCGCTGTTCGGCGCGGTCGAGCCGTACGACGCGGGCATCGACGACGGAAAGGCCCGCCGCTGGACGATGCGCACCTCCGGCGGGCAGTCGATCGTCGTCGACGACGTGCGGCGCAGCCTGCGGCTGGGCACCGAGGGCGGCAGCTTCCTGGAGCTGACTCCCGACCTGGCGACCCTGCACGCGGCGTCCGACCTGGTGATCTCCGCACCCGGCCGGGCCATCGTGGTGCGCGCCCGCAGCGTGGACTTCCTGCACGCCGCCTCGACCGAGGACCCGACCACCGCGGCAGAGCAGGCCCGAACGCTTGCCCGCGCCCACCACGAAGGAGGCGGCTGATGCGCTGGATCCACCGGGACTCCGTGATCACCTGCGATCACGACGGCCGGGTCGAGAACCGACCCTCGCGGGAGTGGGTGACCGTCACCGGTGTGCCCGTGCTCGTCGACGACGACCCGGAGGGACGCAAGATAGTCGCCTGCCCGAACTACGGCCCGACGATCAAGCCGTGCACCACGACACTCACCGTGCGCGTCGGTTACAGCGACTGGGTTCGCGTCGACGGGCACCGGGTGGTGCTGTCGCACCTGGAGGGGTTCACCAACGGCACACCGCCGGGGCTGGTCAAGCACACGGTGCGCGACGCCCGCCAGCAGTTCCTGGGGGCGGACCGATGAGGGCGTTCCGCTTCGTCGGCGCCGGCTTCGACGCCGGCCGCACCGGCGGGTTGGCGCTCACCGCGGCCGGCGGCCTGGCGATGACCGATGGCGACGAGAGCGTACGGCAGGCGCTGTTCCTGCTCCTGTCGACCACGCCGGGCGAGCGGCTGATGCGACCCGGGTACGGCTCCCGACTGCACCGGTTGGTCTTCGCGCCCAACGACGACACCACCGCCGGTCTGGCCATTCACTACGTCCGGCAGGCCATCGCCCGGTGGGAGCCCCGGGTCGAGGTGATCGACGTGGACGCCGGGCCGGACCCGGACGACGCGTGGCGCCTGGTGATCCGGTTGGACTACCGGGTGCGGGCCAGCCTGACACCCGGGCAACTGGTCTTCTCCGTGGATCTGCTCCCCGTCGACGAGCCCGCTGAGGGAGGAGCGTCATGACGCTGCCCGTGCCGCACCTGGACGATCGCGGTTTCCTCGACCTGGTCACCGAGGCCCGGGAACGGATCCGGCAGTCCTGCCCGGCGTGGACCGACCTGTCGGCGCACGACCCCGGCATGGCGCTGGTGGAGACGTTCGCACACCTCACCGAGGTGATGATCTACCGGCTGAACCAGCTGCCGGAGAAGGCGTACGTCTCGTTTCTGAACCTGCTCGGGGTCACCCGGCACGCGCCGACAGCGGCCTGGGCGGACGTCCGGTTCACCCGTACCGGCACCGACCGCGGCGCGGTCCGGATCCCGGCCGGGCTGCGGGTCGCCGCGGCCCGGGGCGCGGACCCCCGGCCGGTCGTGTTCGTCACCACCGAGCCGACGCTGCTGCCCGCCGACGAGACGTCGGTGACGGTACGGATGCACCACTGCGAACCGGTCGAGGCGGAGCTGCTCGGGGTGGGCACCGGCCAGCCGGGGCAGGTGCTGCGCGCGACCCGCGCGCCGCTGACCCGCACCGCCGAGGCGCTGGACCTGCTGCTCGGGGTGGAGGTGGCGGCCGGCACCGTCGAGCTGGGCGCGGCGGCCCGCGAGCACGACGGCCGCACGTTCGAGATCTGGCAGCCGGTGGACAGCTTCGCCGGGCTCGGTCCGCAGGCCAAGGCGTACCTGGTCGACCGGTGCTCCGGCACTGTCGTCTTCGCCCCGGCCCTCGACCTGCGACCCCCCGCCGGGACGACCCCGCACGGCGAGGCCACCGCCGACGCGGCCACGCCGACGAGCACCGCGCCGCCGGTGACCGTCGCGGCGGTGCCGCCGGCCGGACGGCAGATCCGGCTCTGGTACCGCGCCGGCGGCGGGCCGACCGGCAACGTGGCGGCGGGCACGCTGACCAGCCTGCGCGACCCACTACCCGGGGTACGCGTGGACAACCCCACGCCGGCGGCCGGCGGCCGGGAGATGGAGGCGCTGGAGTCGGTGCTCCTGCGCGGCCCGTACGAGTTCTTCGCCCAGCAACGGGCGGTCACCGCCCGCGACTTCGAGGTCCTCGCGACCAGCTCCGGCGCGGTGGCGCGGGCACGGGCGTTCACCCGCGCGGCGGTGTACAGCTTCGCCCGGCCGGGCGAGGTCGAGGTGGTGCTGGTGCCGTACGTGCCGGAGGCGGCCCGACCGGGCGGGCGGCTGCCGGTGGCGGTGCTACGCGAGCACGAGGTGCCCGAGGCGCGCCACCGGGTCGAGGCGGACCTGGAGGAACGCCGGATGGTCGGGATCCGCTCCCGGGCCACCTGGGCACGGTTCAAGGCGGTGTCCGTGCGGGCCCGGGTGGTGGTCCGCCGGGAGGAGGACGTGGACGCGGTCCGTCGCCGCATCCACGACCGGCTGCACCAGACGCTGAGTCCGCTGCCCACCGCGCTCAACCCGACCGGCTGGCCGTTCGGCGAGCCGCTGCGGGCGTCCAACGTGTACCGGCTGCTGGAACACGCCGAGCCGGGGGTGCGCTACGTCGAGTCGGTGCGGTTCGTGGTCGACGAGGCCCCCGACGCCGACGTCCGCGCCCTCGCCGTGGACCAGTACCAGCCGCGCACCTGGTACGCCGGGCGCGGCCCGGTGCTGTTCCGCTCCAGCAACGGCGGAGCGGGTTGGGAACCGGCCGGTCGATTCGACGACGAGACGGTGCTGCGGGTGGCGCCCGCGCCCGCGCCGGTACGGCCGGGCATCGTCGCGCGTCCCGGCTCGGTGGCCGTGGTGACGCTGCGCGCCTCGGGTGGCTCCCGGGTGCACCTGAGCACCGACCTGGGCGAGACGTGGTCGCTGCTCACCGACCTGGACTCGCGGATCTCCGACGTGGCCTGGCTGGACCGCGACGGCGCGGGCGCGCTGCTGGTGGCCACCGACACCGGCCTGTACGAGGTGTCGCTGCTGCCCGGGGCGGTGCCGTTGCAGATCCTCGTCGACCCGTCGGACGCCGACCGGGGCTTCTACGCGGTCCGCACGTTCGTCTCCGAGCGTGGTGCGCCGGGGGTGGCGGTGGCGGCGCAGGCCAGCTTCGGGGTGTACCTGTCGACAACCGGCGGCCGACCCGGCAGTTTCACCCACGTCGGCCTGGCCAACGTGGACAACCGGGTCCTCGCCGTGCAGTACGACGGGCCGGCCACCCTGCTCTGGAGTGGCGCGGGTGAGCCGGATCCGAAGAAACCCGGCCAGGGCTGCCACCGCACCCGGCTGTTCGAGTCGGATGTGAAGTGGCAGTCGATGCAGAGCGGGTGGATCGGCGGCACCTGCCGGGACCTCGCGTTCGTCGGTCAGCAGGCGGTGGCGGCCACGCAGAGCGGTGGGGTGCTGCGGCTGGACACCCTGGCCGCCCAGCCGCAGTGGCAGGCGGTGTCGGTCAACTGCGGGTTGCCGTTGCGGGACCGGACCCGGTTCGTGCCGGTCGACGCCATCGCGGTGAGCGGCCCGACCGCCGGGGGTGCGGCGGCTGGCGGCACCGGCGCGGCGGAGCGGCTGATCCTGGCCAGCGGCGAACGCGGCGTGCACCGCAGCGCCGACGCCGTCACCTGGACGCCCAGCGCCAACCAGGCCACCGCCGACGTGGTGACCGTCCCGGATACCTGGCTGCTCTGCTCCGGCGAGCACGACATCGAGGTGGTGCGCCAGGATGCGACGTTCGGCGATTGAACGGCTGCTGCCCGCCGCCTACCAGCGGGCCTGCGTGCCCGGCAGCGTGCTCTGGGCGCTGCTCGACGTGATGGAGGGGCTGCACGCCCCGGACGAGGCGATCCTCGCCGAGGTGGACGCGCTCTTCGACCCGTACCGGGCGCCGGACGGGCTGGTCGTGCGGTTGACCCGCTGGGTGGCGATGGATCACGTGGTGGCCTCGCCCCGGCCGGACACCCCGCTGCCGCTGCCGGTGGGTCGGCTGCGCGACCTGGTGGCCAACGCCGCCCTGCTGGCCCGCTGGCGCGGCACCCCGTACGGGATGCGCCGGGCCCTGGAGTTGGCCACCGGGATGTCGGGCTTCGCCATCGACGAGCCTCCCGAGCGGGCCTTCCACGTCGTGGTGCGGGTGCCGGTCGCCGCCGCCGGTCAGCTCGCCGTGATCACCCGCATCGTCGAGGCGGAGAAACCTGCCTCGGCCACTGTCGAGATCGTCCTGGAAGAGGAGTCGTCATGACCACCGAGTGGGCGGTCGTCGCCGCCGCCGAGCAGTTCACCCTCGACCCGCGCAACAGCGGCGAGCTGACCTTCACCGTCTCCAACCCGGGTAACGCGCCGGACACCGTGGTGTTCGACGTGGCACCCGGTGACGGCTCGCAGCGGGCCTGGTTCACCGTCGCCGAACCCCAACGCGTGGTACCCGGGCAGGGCTCGGTGTCGTTCCTGGTCAAGCTCGCCGTGCCGGCCGGCACCGCGCCCCGGCGCTACGACATGACCGGGTTCGCGTACTCGGCCAACACCGCGCCGGAGGAGAGTTCCCGCTCCAGCGGCCGGGTCACCTACGAGGTGCGGGCGGTCGCGCCGCCACGGCGTACCCCGTGGTTGTGGATCGCCGCCGCGGCGGCGTTGGTGCTGGTGGTGGTCGCCGTGGGGGTGGTGTTGCTGACCCGCGACGGCGAGCCGACCCCCGGCGAGCCGCGGGTGGTCACCGTCGAGGCGGAGAGCCTCGTGGAGGGTGCGCTGGTGGAGTCTCCGAAGAAGAGCGCCGCGAAGGTGGAGGCGCAACCCAACTGCTGCGGGGTGACCTGGTCCGGCGACAAGCAGTTGTTCTTCCAGGGGTTGGCCGTCGGCGACAAGGTCACCGTGACGGTGCAGATCCCGGCCGACGGCACCTGGCGTTTCGCCACCGTACGCACCACCTCCCTCGACTACGCCAACACCGTCTTCGTCATCGACGGCCGCCAGGTCGGCGGGACGTTCCTCGGCTTCACCCCGACGGTGCGGAAGACGGAGTTCCTGGACGTCGGCACAGTCCAACTCACCAAGGGCCCGCACCAGGTCACACTCCTGGTGGTCGGCAAGACGCAGGGCACGAACCGTTACTTCGCGGGCGTCGACGAGATCCGGTTCACCGAGATCGTGGCGCAGGCCGTGGCGCGATGAGTGGACGGCAGAAGGCGCTGCTGGGGCTGTTCGCCGTCCTGCTGGTGGCGCTGTTCGTGGTAGCGGTCGGGGCGGGCCGCGACGACCGGGGTGATCCGGGGGCCCGGCACGGGTTCGTCGACCGGTTGGGCGCGCTGGGCGGCGAGCGGTCCGCCGTGGATCCGCTGACGGTCAGCGCCGACTGCGCCGACGAGACGGGCCGGCTGGAGTTCTCCGGCAGTTGCGTGGTGCGGGTGGCGGATCCCGGCGGGCTGCGCACCCTCGTGCTGCGCAGCGCGGCACGGTTCACGGTCGTCGCCCCGGCGCCCGGCGACGCCGACCTGACCATCCGCGACGAGGTCGAGCCGGCGGCGGACGGCACCGGCGCGGTGGCGAAGATCGCCGTCGACCAGGCCACCGAGGTGGGCCTGACCTGCCCCGGCCTGGGCGGCTGCACTGTCGTCGTGGCCACGTCCTGAATCGACAGGGACCGAGAGGAAGGTGCCGCCGTGGGTGACCTGCGCAAGCCGTTCCTGCTGATGGCCATGCTCGCCATCGTCCTGGCGATCGGGGTGGAGCTCGGCGCTGGGCTGCTGCTCGGCGGCGCCGACGCCGGCGCGGCCCTCGCCGACAGCGCCGGCTCGCTGGACGTGGAGATCGACGACGTGTCCGGGGTCAGTGAACCGTCCGGTCGGGGCACCGGCTATCTGGCGCTGATCGACGCGGTGGCGGTCTGGAGCACCGGGCTGTTCTGCCTGGGGCTGCTGCTGCCCGAGCGCGTCCAGGGTCGGGTGCAGGGCGTCGCCAGCCTGATCTTCTCGATCATCCTGATCATCGTCGGCTTGGTCGCGCTGGTCGTCGCGTTCGTCGAGCTGATGATCATGGTGTCGCTGTTCCTGGCCGTCCCGTTCGGCACCCTGGCCTACCTGGCGCTGTGGGGCTTCTTCCCGGTCGGTGACGCGGCGGTGCTGCTCGGGCTGGTGCTGCTGCTCAAGCTGGTCTGGGCCGGGATGCTGGTGCTGGCCCAACCGCGTTTCCTGCAGAACAAGGGCCTCGTCCTACTGATCCTCACCACCCTGCTGTGCACTGTCGTGCTGGAGTTCCTGCACAACCTGGTGCCGGTGATCCTGGTCAGCATCGTCGACGACGTGGCGGCGCTGGTCTTCGCGATCATCGCGATCATCTGGGGCCTGGTGCTGTTGATCGGCTCCATTCCGGCGATCGTCAAGGCCATCCGGGTAACGGCCGCCCTTCCGAGCCGTTGACCTTTGCGGTATCGGCAGCGCCTGGGTGGATTGTCTGTGACCCTGACGGCGTGGACGAGACGCCGGGGCGCGACGCCGTGGAGCTGCGCGTGCACGGCATCTCCGGCGTCACCGCCGAGCGGATCCTCGACCACCCGATCGTGACCCGGGTCGCCGGGAACACGCATGCGGGCTTCTTCCGGCCCCGGCCGGGCAGCGGCACCGCCGGCGGGGCCACCGACGGGGTTGCCGTCGAGGCGTACCGCTGGGGTTCGCTGACCGCCGGCGCGGCGGTACGGACGGCCTCGATGTTGCTGCTGCTGCCCTTCATGTTGAGCAACCTGGCGATCTGGCTCCGGCCGGCGGGGCACGACAGGTGGGGGCTGCTCGGCCTGCTGTGCCGGGTGCTCGCCGGCACCCTCACGGCCACGTTCGTGCTGGCGGCGGTGGGCGTCACACTCGACCTGGTCGGCTGGCAGTGCGTGCCGTACCCCGGGTGCCGGGCCAGCCGCCCCTACCTGGCCTGGCTGCACGCCGTCCCGGCCGGGCCCCGGCTGGCCCTGCTGTCGCTCGTTCCCCTGCTGGCGCTGTGGGTCGTCTGGGCCATCGGCACCCGGTCTGCGCGGGCCTTCGAGGGGTTCGGCCCGTTGGCGGCGCAACCCCGGTCCGACGACCGGGACCAGAGCCTCACCGACGCCGGTTTCTGGCAGGACGCGCACGTCACCGGCTGGCTACGGCAGGTCCATGTGGTGCTCGGCGTCGGGACGCTGAACGTCGCACTGCTGGCCGGCGTCGCACCGGGCGGGATCGGGGCGACCGGTCACGTCGTGCTGTTCGTGATCGCCGTCGGCCTGCTCGGGGCGAGCGTGGTGCTCCTCGCCCTGCCCGTGCCGACCAGCCCGGTGCGGGCCCGACGGATCCTGCGAACCCTGTGGGCGACCACAGTGGTGGCGACCGTGTTGTGCCTCGGCTCGGCCACGCTGGCGGACGCGACACCGTCCGGCTCGGGCAAGCTGCCCGGGTACGAGGGCGCCGCCGCCGGGGTGGTCGCCGCGCAGGGTGTCCTGCTCGTCGTGCTCACCGTCGTCACGTACACCCGCCAGCGTGTCGCCGAGGGCGGCGAGCGCCCCGTCCTGCGCGGGCTGGGCACCCCGATCATGGCGGCGGCGGCGGTGAGCGTCGGCGCCGCCTTCACCGCGACGCTGGTCTACCGCGTCGCGGACGCCCTCGACCACGGCGACATCCCCGACCCGATCCGGCCCAATCCGCCGATCGTCGGTCCGCTGGAACCGCCGGTGGCCTACTGGTGGGCCGCGCTCGCCGGGCTCGCCGCGCTGCTGATCGGGGCGGCGGTGACCTGGGTGACCCTCCTGCTGAGTCGGCGACGGCGACGGCGGCTGGCGGCACGGATCATCGAACGGGACTACCCTGGCGTGCCGGCGGCGGACGCGCACCGGCTGCGCGTGGTCCGGGAGACCATCGCCCGGTCCCGGGTCACCGAGGAGCTCGGCCCGGTGCTGCTCGCGTTCCTGTTGATCGCGTCGCTCGGGCTGGCCACCGTCGCCTTCGACGTGATCGGGATCGGTCCCACCCAGCTCGCGGACCGGCTGGGCGGGGACGGCGGCGCGGCCGTCGTGCTCGCCTACGTCACCGACGCCGGTGTCTGGGTGATCAGCCTGTTGGTGATCTTCCTGCTGATCCTCGGGTTCCGCGCGTACCGGTCGGCGCAGACCCGGCGGGTGGTGGCGGTGCTGTGGGACCTCGGCACCTTCTGGCCCCGGACGGTCCACCCGTTCGCGCCGCCCTGCTACGCCGCCCGCGCCGTCCCGGAGCTGGCGAAACGGGTCACCGGGCTCACCGCGCGGGGCCCGGTGGTCATCTCCGGGCACAGCCACGGCTCGGTCCTCGCCGCCGCCACCATCCTGCACCTGCCGCCGGCCGTGCTGACCCGGGTGTCGCTGTTGACCTACGGGTCACCGCTGCGGCGCACCTACGCGCGGCTCTACCCCGCGTACTTCGGACCACGGACGCTGCACGACCTGGGTGGGCGGATCGGGTGGCGGTGGCGCAACCTGTGGCGGGACACCGACCCGATCGGCGGGCCGATCTTCCCTCCGGGCTCGCCCGGAACACCGCCGGACGTCGACATCCGTCTGCGTGATCCCCGCAGCCTGACCATCGACCCGGCGGACACCGTGCCGCCGCCGATCGAAGGACACTGGCCGTACCACACCCAGGCCGCGTACCAGGTCGCGATCCGGGAGCTGACCGACCGGTCCGGCTGATCCGCGTTCACGGTGTCAGCGTGACCAGGCCTGCCACCGCGTCCCGGTCCAGGGTCCCGTCGGCCACCCACACCCGGTACCGGCCGTGCCGGCTCCCACCGGCCGGCACCACCGCCGGACGGTCGAACGCGAACGCCACACAGACCCCCGGATACATCCCGGTCCGCACGAACCACCTGTCGTCGCGGCCGAGCCCCGAGAAGACCAGGGTGTACGCCCCGCCGCCCGACCGGACGCCGGTCAACGCGAGCCACGACGCCGCGCTGCCGTTGACCGCCTCCTCCCCGACCGCGTCGGCGGTGAACACCGCCGGTTCGCCGTCGGCGGCGGCCCGCCAGAAGAACCCGCCGTAGCCGGCCCCACCCGGGCGGCCGTTGGTGGCCGGACTGCCCAGCCGGATCTCCCGGTCGTCCGGGGCGACGAGGACGGACTCCACGTCGAGGAGCCAGGCGTCCGGTGTGACCACCGAGGCGGCGAGCCACCTCCGCTCGGTCAGCAGCACCCCGCCGGTCCGGTCGCGCCACTGGAGATCGTGCGCGTACCGGCCCGGGGACCGTTCGACCTCACCGGTGTGCGCGATGACGCCGTGGTCGTCGCGCCAGGTGTAGCCGACGTCGCGGACGTAGGTGCGCCCGCCCCAGAGGTTGCTGCCGTCGACGTCCTGGACCGCGAGGGACGCGCCGAGGTGCCACACGTGGTCGGCGGGGAGCGCGTCGGTGACCACCGTTCCGCCGAGCGTACGCACCGGGTGCAGGTACGGCCGGGGACCGTGTTGGGCGTCCAGCGCCGGGTCGAGCACGTACTCGGCCACCTCCGTGGCCCCGACCGTCAGCCGCACCGGCTCCCCGCTCACGGCAGCTGCCCAGGACCGGCGACGGCGACGGGGACCGGCCGGCGATGGGCGACGGCGTGCAGGGCGGCCACCGTGTAGCCGGCGAGGATCGGCACCGCGACCGGGGTGACCAGGACGGTGAGCAGCCCGGCGAGTGTGACGACCCCGGTGAGCGCCGCCCAGCGGGTGGGCGCGTCGAGGCAGGCGCGCGCGGCGGAGCGGGCCGAGGCCCGCCACCGCACGCCCCCGTTGCCGCCCACCTCGACGACGACCAGCCCGGCGTACCCGGCCAGGCCGGCCGCGACCAGCGCCGTCACCAGCAGCGCAGCCGGGCCGCCCGGCACCCGGCCGGTGGCCAGCGCCGCCAGGTCGGCGGCGAGCAGCGCCGTGGCGGCGAGCGCGAGCAGGCTGACCGGCACACCGGCCAGCACCGCGCGGCCGAACCGGCGCACTGTCGTGCGTGCCGAGGGCCAACTGCCGGTCCGCGTCCAGTCGTGCACCGCCGCGCTGGCCGTGCCCACCGCCGCGGCGGCGGTGAGCAGGGGGACCGCCGCGAGGGTCAGCAGGATGCCCAGCAGGGCCAGGTCCGCGGCGTCGCGGGCGACGTCGCGCCAGTCCCGCCGCCCGCCGGTGTCCACGGGTTCAGCCCTTGATGCCACTGGTGTTGATCCCCTCGACGAGCATCCGCTGGAACGCGACGAAGAACAGGAAGACCGGCAGCAGCGACAGCACCGACATGGCGAACATCGGGCCGACCGCGCTCTGGCTGGTCGAGTCGATGAACAGGGTCAGCGCGACCGGGACGGTGTAGTCCTCCAGTTGGGACAGGAAGACCAGTTGGCGGAAGAAGTCGTTCCAGGTCCAGATGAACGAGAAGATCGCCGTGGTGACCAGCGCCGGGCGGCTCAGCGGCAGGATGATGTGCCGGAAGATGCCGAACGGGCCGGCACCGTCGATGCGGGCCGCCTCGTCCAGCTCCCGGGGTACGCCCCGCATGAACTGCACCATGAGGAAGACGAAGAACGCCTCGGTGGCCAGGAACTGCGGAATGAGCAGCGGCAGGTACGGCCAGTCACCGCCGACCAGCCCGAGCGTGCGGAACAGGATGTACTGCGGCACGATCAACACGTGCTGGGGCAGCAGCAGCGTGCCGATCATGACGGCGAACCACATGCCGCGCAGCCGGAACCGCAGCCGGGCGAAGGCGTACGCGGCCAGCAGGCAGGAGAGCCCGTTGCCGATGACGGTGAGCAGGCTGACCATGGCGCTGTTGAGGAAGAACCGGCCGAAACTGACGTCGAAGTTGGACCACCCGGCGGTGTAGTTGCCCGGGGTGAACCGTTCGGGCAGCAGCCCGACGTTGTTGACGATCTCCTCCTGGGACTTCAGCGAGGTGCCCACCATCCAGATCAGCGGGTAGAGCACCACGGCGACGATCGCCACCAGGATCAGCAGTCGCAGCACGGGCCGGCCGCCGGGGCGTCGGCGCGCGTTCGGCGGCGCTGCGGTCGTCGGGGTCACCGCCACCATCACCGGTCCTCCCCGTCGGAGTAGTGCACCCAGAACCGTCCGGTGCTGAAGAAGATCGCAGTGATGACCGCGATGGCGAGCAGGAACACCCAGGCCATCGCCGAGGCGTAGCCCATGTTGAGGTCGGTGAAGCCGGTGATGTAGAGGTTCAGCGTGTACATCAGGGTGGAGTCGACCGGCCCGCCGGTGCCGTTGCTGAGGACGAACGCGGCGGTGAAGCCCTGGAAGCCGTTGATGGTCTCCTGCACCAGGTTGAAGAAGATGACCGGGGACAGCATCGGCAGGGTGACGTTGCGGAACTGGCGGAACCGGCCGGCCCCGTCGACGGACGCGGCCTCGTACAGCTCGGTGGGCACCTGCTTGAGCCCGGCCAGGAAGATCACCATCGGTGCGCCGAACTGCCAGATGGCCAGCACCATCAGTGTTTCGAGGGCCCAGTCGGGGTCGTTGACCCACGGTTTGCCGGTGATGCCGAAGAGACTCAGCAGCGAGTTGAACGCGCCGTCGCGGTTGAACATGTTGACCCAGACGATGGCCAGCGCGACGCTGCCGCCGAGCAGGGACGGCAGGTAGAACAGCCCGCGGAACAACCCGACGCCGCGCCAAGCGCGGTTGAGCAGCAGCGCCACGCCGAGCGCCGCGGCCAGCTTCAGCGGTACGGCGATCAACGCGAAGGTCAGCGTGACCCGCACCGCGTGCCAGTACGACGGGTCGGCGGTGAACATCCGTTCGTAGTTGGCCAACCCCACCCACTGCACCTCGGAGAAGGGGGTGAGGATGTCGTAGTCGGTGAAGCTCAGGTAGAGCGACAGCAGCATCGGGATCGCCGTGACACCCATCAGGCCGATGAGCCACGGCGACAGGAAGACGTACCCCGCCAGACCTTCGCTGTGCCGGATCCGTCCGGGCCCACGCCTCTGCGCGTGGGCCCGCACGGATCCGGGGCCGCGTCGGGTCGGGTCGGGCGCCGTGGTCAACGCCACGAACAGCTCCTCTCCTCGCCTCGCGAGGCGGTCAGGCGATGGCGGACTTGCACGCCTCGATGAACTGGGTGGCGGCCTCGGCGGGGGTGGCCCGGCCGTACTGTGCGTTCTCGGCGGCCTTGATCAGCTCGGACTTCACCTTGCTGTGTCCCTTGATCGGCACCTGCGGCGACTTGCCGAACTTCTGGGTCAGCTCGGCCTCGACGGCGATGGACTGCTTCATGGCCGGGTCGGTGGTGTCGTCGCTGACCACGCGACGCAGGTCCAGGTTGGACGGCAGGCCACGGTCGGTGCCGAGCAGCTTGACCGCCTCCAGGTCGTTGTTCAGGAAGTTGATCACGTCGACGGCGACGTCCTTGTTCTTGCTGCCCTTGAACACCGACCAGTACATCGAGGCACGGGCCCACTGCGCGCTCGGGTCACCGGGGTAGGCGATCACGCCCAGCTCGTCCTTGGTGTTCTTCTTCAGGTCCGGCATCTGGTTGGCCCAGACCCAGGAGGTCGCCGACTTGCCGGTGACCACCAACTGCTTGGTGACGTCGCTGGAGTTGCCCTCGTGGATGACGTCGGCGCTCGGGGTGGCCTTGCGGTCCCGGGCGCCCTTCCACAGGTCGAACCACTTGGTCACGTCCTCGGCCGTGAAGCCCAGCTCCTTGCCCTTGTAGAGGTCCTTGCCCTGTTGGCGCAGCCAGACCCAGAACGCCTTGTAGTCGGCGCTCGGGTCCTGGGTGCCGGGCACCTTTGTCTTCGCGGTGACCTGCTCGGCCCAGGCGATGTGCTGCTCCCAGCTCATCCCGGTGGTCGGCTCGGGCAGGTTGTGCGTGGTCAGCAGCGTCTTGTTGTAGACCAGACCCTGGGTGTTCTCCCCGGCGGCCAGGCCGGCGAGCTTGCCGTCGACCACGCCGTACTGCCACAGACTCTCGGGGAACTTGGAGGTGTCCAGCTTCCCGGACTCCTGGTAGGAGGTCAGGTCGAGCGTGGTGTTGCGGGCCGCGTACTCGGCGAGGTAGTTGTCGTCGATCTGGAACAGGTCCGGCGGATTGCCGCCGGCGGTGAGGGTGGCCAGCTTGTCGAAGTAGCCCTGGTTGGCCTGCCAGGTCTTCTCGAAGGTCACGTTCGGGTGCTTCTTGGTGTAGAGCGCCAGCGCGTCCTCGGTCAGCTTGGCCCGGGCGTCGCCGCCCCACCAGAAGACGGAAAGCTTGACCGGCGCGTTCGGATCGGCGGATCCGCCGTCGTCTCCGCAGGCGGCAGCGCCGAACATCAGCGGTGCGGCGACCGTCACGGCGAGCAGGCCACGCAGCAGGTGCCGCCGGGGCAGCGGGGTACGGTGGGCGCGCCCGACGGACGCGTCAGTGGTGGGGGGCGTTGCGGGGTGCATGTGCGCTCACTCCTCGGCATTAGGAGGCGACGGCGTCACCGGTGGCAGCAGTCGGGATGCCCGGGTCCGCAGGGCAATGCGGGCCCGGGCCACGTGGTGCGGCCAGGGGACGTGCCGGTCGGGCGTACGGGCCCGGGCCGGTCGAGTCGCGGATGACCAGGTCGGTCTGGAGCATTACCTGTGCGGTGGTACGACGGACGCCGAGCGCCGTGCCGGCACCGGACCCCCGCGCACCGCGCGGTGACTCGATGTCCTGTTGCAGCAGCATGTCGACGGCCGTCCGGCCGGCGGCCCCGGTGGGTGTGGCCACCGTCGTCAGTTTGGGGCGGGTCAGCCGGCTCAGGGTGATGTCGTCGACCCCGACGACGCTCACCTCCTGCGGCACCCGGACCCCGAGCGCGTCCAGCCCCTCGATCAGGCCGATCGCCATCAGGTCGTTGTAGGCGAGCACTGCCGACACGCCGCTGCGTCGCACCTGCTCGGCGACGGCGGAGCCGCCGACCTCGGTGGGCGCGTTGGGGCCGAGCATGGTCAGCTCCGCGCCACCGGCTCGGGCGGCCGCGCCGGCGGCACGGCGCATCTCCCGGTTGGTCCACGAGCTGCGCGGTCCACCGAGCAGCGCGATGCTGCGGTGCCCCAGGCCGACCAGGTGCTCGATCGCCGACCGGGCGCCCTGCCCAACGTCCATCAGCACGCAGGGCAGACCGGTCACCTGGCGGTTCACCACGACCAGTGGCACCTCGCGGCTGAGCTGCTCGATCAGGCTGTTGCTCATCCGAGGGCTGCACAGCAGCACGCCGTCCACCTGCTTGGCCAGCGCGTGGACCAGCTCTTCCTCGGCGGTCGGGTCCTCGTTGGTGTCGGCCACGAAGACGTGGTAGTCGCGGTGCCGGGCCTGACTCTCCGCCGCCTTGATCAGCGGCGGGAAGAACGGGTTCGCGATGTCCGCGATGATCAGCCCGATGTTGTGCGTCCGCCCGGTGATCAGGGCCCGGGCGGCGCGGTTGGGCCGATAGCCCAGGTCCTCCGCGCAGGCCAGCACCCGGACCCGGGTCTCCGGGTTGACCAGGTGTGGGGCGGAGAAGGTGCGGGACACGGTGGAGATGTGCACACCGGACGCCCGGGCGACGTCCCGGATGGTGACTGGCACGGCGGCCCCTTCGTCCGATGTGGTGGCGGTCACGCAGGTGTGGCCCATTAATGCAAACGGTTGCGCCAGTGTCAACGGTCAATGATTACGGCTTCGTTGCACCCACACTCCCCTTGGTCACCTGCAACCTCCCAAACGCCGACAAATGACGCCGATCATGCCGTCGTCGTTGACGTGAACGCATCGATCGTGATTACTTCACTGCAAACCTTTGCAGCACCCACGGGAGGCGACCGCATGTCACCGAGAGCCGCCGGACGGGTCCGGTACGCCGTCGTGGGCACCGGCGCGCGAGCCGAGATGTTCGTCCGGGCGCTGGTGCTCGACCACGCCGACACCACCGAGCTGGTCGCCTTCGCCGACGTGAACCAGGCCCGGATGGACGCGCACAACCGCTGGCTGGGCGAGCTGGGTCACCGCCCGGTGCCCACGTACCCCGCCGGTGACTTCGCGACCATGCTGGACTCCGAACGCGTCGACGTCGTCCTGGTCACCAGCGTGGACGTCACCCACGACGAGCACGTGGTGGCAGCGCTGCGCGCCGGCCGGGAGGTCGTCACCGAGAAGCCGATGACAGTGGACGCGGCCCGCTGCCGGCGGATCCTGGACACGGTCACCGAGACCGGCGGGCGGGTGACAGTCGCCTTCAACTACCGCTACAACCCGCTGCACGAACAGGTTCGCCGGCTGCTCGCCGAGGGCGCGGTCGGCGAGATCGGCTCGGTGCACTTCGAGTGGCTGCTCGACGTCCGCCACGGGGCCGACTACTTCCGCCGTTGGCACCGCGACAAGGCCAGCTCCGGCGGGCTGATGGTGCACAAGGCCAGCCACCACTTCGACCTGGTCAACTGGTGGCTGGCCGCCACGCCCGTCGAGGTGTACGCGGCCGGTCGACTCTTCTTCTACGGCGAGGACGGTCGCCGGCACGGGTACGCCCGCGACTACGACCGGGCGCACGGCTCCCCCGCCGCCGCCGACGACCCGTTCGCCCTGCGGCTGGACGCGCATCCCCGCCTGCGCGAGCTGTACCTCGACGCCGAGGCCGAGGACGGCTACCAGCGCGACCGCAACGTCTTCGCGCCCGGCGTGAGCATCGAGGACGACATGGCGGTGCTGGCCCGCTACTCCACCGGCGCCACCATGACCTACCACCTCACCGCGTACGCGCCCTGGGAGGGCTACCGGGTGATGGTCAACGGCAGCCGGGGCCGTCTGGAGCTGAACGTGGCCGAGAACGACTACGTCGACCGGGGCACCGCCGGCGCGGTCAAGGGCGCCGCCCTGCACGGTGCCGAGGCGCCGGCCGAGGGCGGTGGTGCGACGCTTACCCTGCGCCCGTTCTGGGCCCCGCCCCGGCAGATCCCGGTGGAGGGTCGCAGCCGGCACGGGCACGGCGGCGCGGATGCCCGGATGACCGGGGTGCTCCTCGGCGGTCAACCCGACCCGTTGGGCCGCGCCGCGACCGCCGACGACGGCGCGTTGGCCCTGCTCACCGGTCTGGCCGCCAACCGGTCCTTCGAGACCGGCCAACCCGTCCGCGTCGCCGACCTGCTCACCCCCCGCTGACACAGGAGACGAGGAGCCCCACTCCGTGCCCACGTTCGACCACACCGACCTGCTCCTGCCGCCCGAGCCGGGTCAGCGCGCGCTGGCCCGGGAGCTGTACGCCCTGGCGGCGGAGCAACCCATCGTCTCGCCGCACGGGCACGTCGACCCGGCCCTGCTCGCCGAGGACCGACCCTTCCCGGACCCGGCGCAGTTGCTCATCGTGCCCGACCACTACCTGACCCGGATGCTGCTCAGTCAGGGCGTACCCCCGGCGGATCTGGGGGTGCCCACCCGCGACGGCAGCCCGGTGGAGACCGACGGTCGGGTGATCTGGCGACGCTTCGCCGCGCACTGGCACCTGTTCCGGGGCACCCCGTCGCGACTGTGGCTGGAGCAGACCTTCCGCACCGTCTTCGGGGTGCACACCCCGCTTCGCCCGGGCACCGCCGACGCCATCTACGACGAGATCGCGGCCCGGCTCGCCGAGCCGGAATTCCGGCCCCGGGCGCTGTTCGAGCGGTTCAACATCGAGGTCCTCGCGACCACCGAGTCGCCGCTGGACGACCTCGCGCAGCACGCCAAACTCGCCGCCGACGGGTGGGGCGGGCCGGGCGGCCGGGTGGTCACCACGTTCCGCCCGGACGACGTGGTGGACATGGAGTTCGAGGGCTGGTCGACCAACGTGGACCGTCTCGGCGACAGGGCCGGCGAGGACACCGGCACCTACGCCGGCTATCTGGCGGCGTTGCGGGCCCGACGCGCCGCGTTCATCGCCGCCGGCGCCACCTCCTCCGACCACGGCCACCCCACCGCGCGCACCCTGGATCTGAACCCGGCCGAGGCCGAGCGGCTCTACGACCGGGGCCTACGCGGCGAGGCCGACGCCGCCGACGCGGAGGCGTTCCGGGCGCACATGCTCGTGGAGTTCGCCCGGATGTCGCTCGACGACGGCCTGGTCATGCAGCTACACCCGGGCGCGGTGCGCAACCACAACCGGTGGTTGCACGCCCGGCACGGTCGCGACGTCGGCGGCGACATCCCGCAGGCCACCGAGTACGTGCACGCGCTCGCCCCGCTGCTGGAACGCTACGGCAACGACCCCCGGCTGCGGCTGGTGCTCTACACCCTCGACGAGGACACCTTCACCCGCGAGCTGGCGCCCCTCGCGGGCGGGTACGCCGCGCTGCTGCTCGGCGCGCCCTGGTGGTTCCTGGACTCCCCGGAGGTGCTGCGCCGGTTCCGGGAGGCGGTGACCGAGAGCGCCGGCTTCTACAACACCACCGGGTTCGTCGACGACACCCGGGCGTTCTGTTCCATTCCGGTACGCCACGACGTGGCCCGCCGGGTGGACGCCGGCTTCCTGGCCCGGCTCGTCGCCGAGCACCGACTGCCGATGGACGAGGCCGCCGAGACCATCGTCGACCTGGCGTACCGGCTGCCCAAGCGGGTCTTCAACTTCGGGAAAGGCGAGTAACGGTGACGGTGACCATCACCTCTGTCGAGGTGCACGACGTGCGGTTCCCCACCGCCGCCCGGGGCGACGGCTCCGACGCGATCAACCGGGGCGACTACTCGGCGACGTACGTGGAGCTGGGCACCGACGCCGGCCCTGCCGGCGCCGGGTTCACCTTCACCAACGGCCGCGGCAACGAGATCACCTGCGCGGCGGTGCGTGCCCTGGCCCACCACGTCCAGGGGCGCACCATCGAGGAGATCACGGCCGAGCCGGTGGCGTTCTGGCGCTCGCTCAGCGCCGACGTGCAGCTGCGCTGGCTGGGCCCGGAGAAGGGCGTCATCCACATGGCGACCGGTGCGCTGGTCAACGCGGTGTGGGACCTGCGGGCCACGCTGGCCGGCAAGCCGATGTGGCGATTCCTCGCCGACCTGCCCACCGACGAGCTCGTGGCGAGCGTCGACTTCAAGCACATCACCGACGCGCTCACCCCCGACGAGGCCGCCGCCATCCTCGACAAGGGACGCGACGGGCTGACCAACCGGTTGGCCACCCTCGAACGTGACGGATTCCCGTCGTACACCACATCGGTCGGGTGGCTCGGCTACCCCGACGACAAGGTGCGGGCGCTGACCCGGCAGGCGTACGCCGACGGCTGGCGGGCGATGAAGATGAAGGTCGGCGGCCCGCTCGCCGACGATCTGCGGCGGGCGCGGATCATCCGGGAGGAGATCGGCCCGGACGCGCTGTTGATGATGGACGCCAACCAGGTCTGGGACGTCGACGAGGCGATCACCGCGATGGCGGCGCTGGCCGAGGTGGACCCGTACTGGATCGAGGAGCCCACCCACGCCGACGACATCCTCGGGCACGCCCGGATCGCCCGCGCGGTGGCCGGGTTGACCGGCGGTCGTTGCCGGGTGGCCACTGGGGAGGTGGCCGCCAACCGGGTGATCTTCAAGCAGCTGCTCCAGGCCGAGGCGATCGGGGTGATGCAGGTCGACGCCTGCCGGGTCGGCGGCGTCAACGAGGTCCTGGCCGAGCTGCTGCTGGCGGCGAAGTTCGGCGTGCCGGTCTGCCCGCACGCCGGCGGCGTGGGCCTCTGCGAGTACGTCCAGCACCTGGCGATCTTCGACTACCTGCGGGTGGGCGCCGGTCTGGACGGTCGGATGATCGAGTACGTCGACCATCTGCACGAACACTTCGTCGACCCGGTGCGGACCCGCGGTGGCCGCTACCTGCTGCCCGAACGGCCCGGCTACAGCGCCACCATGAAACCCGCGTCGATCGCGGAGTTCCGCTTCCCGGACGGCCCGGCATGGCGGTGACCGTCGGGGCCTCCCGGCTCGGCCTGGGCATGCTGCGCCGGCTGCCCGCCGAGGCCCGCCCGCTGATCCGGCCGGGCACCGTGCCGACCGGCGTCGTACACCTGGGGTTGGGCGCGTTCCACCGGGCCCACCAGGCGGTCTTCACCGAGGCGGCGGTCGGCGCGGCCGGGGGTGACTGGGGCATCGTGGCCGTCGCGCCCCGCAGCACAGCGGTGGTCGAGGCGATCGCCGCCCAGGACAACCTGTTCAGCGTCAGCGCCCTCTCCGCGGCCGGCAGCTCCACCCGGGTGGTGGGTGCACTGAGCGGGGTCCGGCACGCGCCCAGCGACCCGGACGCCGTGGTGGCGTTGCTCGCCGACCCGGCGGTCCGCGTGGTGACCCTGACCGTCACCGAGAAGGCGTACCACCTCGACCCGGTGACCGGCAGACTGTCCCCGGACTCGGCGCTCGCCGCGGACCTGGCCGGCGGCCGAGCGCCGACCACGGTGCCGGGGCTGCTGCTGCGCGGGCTGGCCGCCCGGGCCGCCGCGGACGCCGGGCCGGTGGCTCTGGTGAGCTGCGACAACCTGCCGGCCAACGGTCGTCGACTGCGCGGCATGCTCGACCAGGCGGTCGGCCGGGCCGGCGGGGTGCCCGCCGGGCTCATCGAGTGGGTGGCCGGCAACGTCACCTGCCCGGGCACCATGGTGGACCGGATCGTGCCGGCCAGCACCCCGGAGACGATCGAGGCGGCCCGGCGGGCGCTCGGCGTGACCGACCTGGCCGCCGTGGCCGCTGAACCGTACGCGCAGTGGGTGATCGAGGACGACTTCCCGGGCGGTCGGCCCGGCTGGGAGTTCGCCGGGGCGGTGCTCACCGACGACGCCGGCCCGTGGGAGCGGTTGAAGCTGCGCGCCCTCAACGGGGTGCACTCCGCCATCGCCTACCTCGGGGCGTTGGCCGGTCGGGAGACGATCGCCGACGCGCTGGAGATCCCGCACCTGCGTGACGTGCTGCGCCGGCTGATCGCCGAGGATGTGGCGGCCAGCTTCACCCCGCCGGACGGGGTGCGGGTGGTCGACTACGGCGAGCAGGCCCTCGCCCGTTTCGGTAACCCGGCGATCCACCACCGCACCCTGCAGGTGGCTATCGACGGCTCCCAGAAGCTGCCGCAGCGCGTCCTGCACACCATCGCCGACCTGCGCGCGACCGACCGGTCCGCGCGCTGGGGCGCGCTGGTCGTGGCGTCCTGGTTGCGCTTCGCGCTGGGGTACGCCGACGACGGCCGACCGTTGCCGTTCCAGGACCCACTGGCGGGGCCGATCCGGGCCGCCCTGGACGCCGGGTCGCAGAGCCCGGCGGGCGCTGTCGACGCGGTCTTCGCGCTACGCGACGTCATCCCGGTGGAGGTGGCCGAGGACGACGAGGTCCGCGCCGATGTGATCGCCTGGCTGACCGCGTTGGAGCGGCACGGCGTCGAGGCCACCCTGGCCGGTGCGCGGTGAGCGGGTCCACCCGGGCCGGTCGGCGGTGAGCGGGCCCACCCCGCCGCCCCGGGTCGCGGTGATCGGGGCGAACGGGCACGGGCGCTGGCACCGACGGGTCATCGCGCCCCTGCACGCCGCCGGTCGGCTGCGGTTGGTCGCCCTGGTCGACGTCCGACCGGTGGAGGACGACCCGGCCGCCCCGGTGCCGCCCGGGGTGGCGGTGTTCACCGACCACCGGACGATGCTCGCCGCCACCCGACCGGAGGTGGTGGTGATCTGCACGCCTCCGCACACCCATCTGGCGATCGCCCGCGACGCCCTGGCCACCGGCGCGGATCTGCTGCTGGAGAAGCCGCCGGTGCTGTCGCTGGCCGAGCACGAGGAGCTGACCTGGGCCCTCACCGCCGCCGGTCGGGTGGCCCAGGTCGGCTTCCAGGCGCTCGGCTCGGCGGCCCTCACCGCGCTGACCGACGCGCTGGCCGCCGGCCGGCTGGGCACTGTCACCGGCATCTCCACCGTCGCCGCCTGGCAACGGCCGGACGCCTACTACGCCCGCTCCCCCTGGGCCGGTCGACGGACCGTGGACGGCCGGCCGGTGCTGGACGGCGCGCTCGTCAACCCGCTCGCGCACGCGGTGATGCAGTGCCTGGCGGTCGCCGAGGGGCTCGCCGGGGCGACGCCGTGGCCGGTCGCGATCGAGGTGGAACGCTATCGGGTCCGGCCGATCGAGGTGGAGGACACCGCCGTGTTGCGGGTCCGGTTCCGCGCCGGGCCGCCGGTGCTGGTGGCGGTGACCCTGGCCGCCGAGGAGTTCGTGGCGGGCGAGGTGGTGGTGACCGGTACGACGGGGCAGGCGGTGCTGGAGTACCCGACCGACCGGCTGCGCCTGCCCGGGGACGTGGTGACCCGCCGGGTGCCGGGGCGGCTGGGGCTGCTGGAGAACCTGCTCGCCCACCGGGTCGATCCGTCGGGCGTGCCGCTGATCGCGCCGCTGGCCCGTACCGCGCCGTTCACCGCGCTGCTGGACGCGTTGCGGCCCGCGCCGGAGCCCCGGCTGCTCGACGGCGAACTGGTGACCACCCTCGGCGAGGGCGGGGAGCGGGTTCGCCACCTGCGGGGCGTCGTCGACGTGTTGCGCCGGGCGGCCGAGCGGGGGGCGCTGCCGAGCGAGCTGGGGGTGCCGTGGGCCTCCGGCGCGTACCGCGCCGAGCTGGCGGGACAGACGAACAACCGACAGGTCCCATGATCACCGAACGGAGTGAGTCGATGCGCAGAGTCCTCGGCGGCGCCACGGTTGTCGCCCTTCTCCTCGGCGCCGCCCCGGCCGCCGCCGCTGCCCGTCCGGACGTCCCGTCCGCCGACCGGCTCTCCTGGTTGGCCGACCACCTCGGCCGGCAGACGCTGCCCGAACGCGACGGTTGGGCGGCCGACGGCCCCGGCACCACCGGCGGCTCGGCGGCGACTCCCGAGCGGACCCGGGTGGTCCACAGCCGGGCGGAACCGGTCGCCGCGCTGGGCGGCGACAACGCCGGCAACGCCGCCGACGCCACCCCGAAGCTCATCTACGTCGACGGTGCGATCGACAGCTTCGAGGGGCCCGGCGGCGCGCCGCTGAACTGCGCCGACCTGGCCGACCCCGGATACCGGTTGGACGCCTACCTGGCCGCGTACGACCCGGCGGTGTGGGGACGGGTGCCACCGAGCGGGCCGTTGGAGGAGGCTCGGGTGCGTTCGGTGACCAACCAGACCCGGCAGACCCAGATCAACGTCGGGCCGAACACCACGATCGTCGGGCTGCGCGGCGCTCGACTGACCGGCCTCACTCTCATGATCGATCGGGCGTCGAACGTCATCGTCCGCAACCTGACCCTCGTCGACGCCCGGGACTGCTTTCCCGCCTGGTCGCCGACCGACGGCGAGGCCGGCAACTGGAACAGCCAGTACGACCAGATCTCGGTACGCCGCAGCGAGAACGTCTGGGTCGACCACAACACCTTCACCGACGGCGACAACCCGGACAGCGCCCAGCCGGTGTACTTCGGTCGGCCGTACCAGGTGCACGACGGGTCGCTGGACGTGACGCACACCGCCAGCCTGGTCACCGCCTCCTGGAACCGCTTCACCGGTCGGGACAAGCTGCTGTTGATCGGCTCGTCCAACACGGTCGGCCCGGACGTGGGCCGGCTGCGGTTCACAGTGCACCACAACCTCTTCGACGGCGTCCTGCAACGGCTGCCCCGGGTGCGTTTCGGTCAGGTCGACGTCTACAACAACCACTACCGGCTCGGTGGGGACGACTTCCAGTACGCGCTCGGCATCGGTGTCCAGTCGGCGATCTACGCGCAGAACAACTTCTTCACAGTGGACGCGGCGGTCGACCCGGCGGACCTGCTCTACGACTGGGGCGGCACCGCGGTGACCGAGCGAGGCTCCTGGGTCCGCCAGGGCGGCGGCGCGGCCCGACCGGTCGACCTGCTGGCGGCGTACAACGCGACACATGACCCCGACCTGGCCGCGGACGCGGGCTGGACGCCCACCCTGCGCCGCGACCCCGTGCTGCCAGCGCCGCTGGTCCCCCTCCTGGTGGGCCCGCTCGCCGGCGCCGGCCGGCTGCCGATCTGACGGCTCGGCGCGCCCGCAACTCGCGGTCGGGTCGGCGACGTACGGGCTCATCGATCTGGTGAAGATCGGCTATAAGTGACGCATGGACTTCCCGCCGCACCTGGGCAGCATGCCGATGCACGCGATCACCGAGATCCACGGCGAACCGGGCCTGCTGGAACGTTTCCGGTTGGAGGTCCAGCACTTCGACGATGTCGCCCGGGCGCGGTTGACCGCCGCGCTCGACCTCGCCGCCGAGTTGCACCGCGACGATCGACGCGTCCGCGAGCCGTACCTGAACCACCTGCTGCGGGTGGCGATCAGGCTGATGCACCACTACCAGGTGCGGGACGTGGACGTGATCGTCGCCGGTCTGTTGCACGACGCGGTGGAGGACCATCCGGTCGAGCTGGCCGACGGCGAGCCGGGCACCGACCCGACCGGGGCCGCGCTCGCCGCGCTCGCCGCACGGTTCGGGCCCCGGGTGGCCACCCTGGTCGCCGCCGTCACCAATCCGGTGTACGACCCCGAGCGGGACCGCAACGCGCAGTACCGGGAGCATCTGGCGGTCAGTCTGGACCGGGAGCCCTGGGCCCGGGTGATCAAGGTGTCGGACTTCACCGACAACGGGGTGGGCGTGATCCACACGGTCGGGCCGAAGGTGATCTCATCAGCCCGCAAGTACCGCCCGCTGGTGCCGCTGTTCCGGGACCTGATCGGCCGGCCGGACACCCCGTTGTCGCCCGCGGTGAAGCGGCACATCTTCGGCCAGCTGGACCTTGCCGAGGAGCGGTTCAGCGCCATCCTCGACCAGCCCGCGTCGAACTGACGGCTGTCGCGTCACCCGACCGGGTTCGGCGACAGGTTCGACGAACTGCGAGAAAGACTCGGGCCTTACGGTTGGTTTGCGCCAGATGAGAGGAATGCACCTCTCGACTGATTTCGGCGTGTCACCAATCGAGAGGATTCGGACCATGCGCGACCTTTCCCGTCGCGATCTGCTCAGGGCGACGGCCGTCGGCGCCGGAGCGGTCGCTGTCCCGAGCGTGATCGCCGGCAGCTCGGCCATCGCGGCCGACGGTCCCGGGTGGCCCTCCGACACGACGTTCCCGCCGGCTCAGCTGACCGGACGGATCGTCCGCCCGCAGAGCCCCGACTACGCGGAGGCCAGCCTCGGCTGGGACGAGCTGTTCGTGCACTATCCGCTGGTCATCGTCTTCGCCCAGGAGACCCAGGACGTGGTCAACGCGCTCACCTGGGCGCGGCAGCACGACGTCGCGCTGCGGGTACGCAGTGGCCGGCACAACCTGGAAGGCTGGTCGAACGTCGACAACGGCATCGTGATCGACGTCAGCGAGCTGAAGGACGTCCACATCGACACCGCCACCCGCACGGCGAAGGTCGGCGCGGGGCTCACCCAGTCGGAGGCGGTGACCGCCCTCGGCGAGCACGACCTCGCGGCGACGACGGGCACGGAGGGCACCGTGGGCCTCTCCGGCGCCACCCTCGGCGGCGGCTTCGGCTTCCTCACCCGCTACCTCGGGATGGCCTGCGACAACCTGATCGGCGCGGAGATCGTCGTGGCGGCGGACGCCGACGGGGCGAAGGTGCTGGAGGTGGACCAGTGGAACTACCCGGACCTGCTCTGGGCGCTGCGCGGAGCGGGCAACGGCAACTTCGGGATCGTCACCTCCCTGACCTACCAGGTCGCTCCGCTCACCAGCGTCGCCTACCTGCAGGTGACCTGGCCCGGTCTCGGCGACCTGCACGAGGTCTTCGACGCCTGGCAGCGCGTAGCGCCCTTCACCGA
Organism: Micromonospora sp. NPDC050795; assembly: GCF_044456785.1. Taxonomy (NCBI): domain Bacteria; kingdom Bacillati; phylum Actinomycetota; class Actinomycetes; order Micromonosporales; family Micromonosporaceae; genus Micromonospora; species Micromonospora sp. NPDC050795. Next base: position 199,871 of record NZ_JBITGE010000008.1, read on the forward strand.
CCCGCGCCTCGGCAGCCAGGTCGAGGTCCACCCGGAGGAGATCCTGCTCTTCGCGGTGCTCGCGGACGGGTCCGAGGCGGAGGCCAGGAGGCTGCTGGCGCCGATCCTGTCGATCGGCAACCCCACTGTCACCGTACAGATCGGCGGCTGGGGCGACGTCTACGCCGGCTTCCAGATCCCGACCGGGGACGAGCCGGCGAACTGGAAGTTCTTCTCCCAGTTCACCCGCGAGCCGTTCCCGGCGAAGGCGGTCAGCATCATCAGCGAGTTCATGCGGAAGGCACCGTCACCCGACAGCAACTTCTTCACCCAGGCCTTCGGCCGGGGGGCGCAACGACAGGAGCCCTTCGGCGGCTCGGCGTTCCCGCACCGCGACGCGCTCTTCTACTCGGAGCCCGGCGCGGGCTGGGGCACCCGCGGTGAGCCCGACAGCGGCGACGCCATCACCCCGATCGCCCAGACCTGGATCGCCGAGTTCAGCCAGGCACTGCGGCCCTACGTGGACGGCGCCTACGTCAACGTGCCGAACATCGGCATGGCCGAGTGGGAGAAGGCCTACTGGGGGCGCAACTTCCCGCGGCTAAGCAAGATCAAGGCGAAGTACGACCCGCACAACGTCTTCCAGTACGAGCAGAGCATCCCGCCCGCGACGCACTGACCCGGAGGACCGGCGGTGCGGATGACACCGACCCGCACCGCCGGGCCGCCACACATCGTGAGTCTCCGTTGCCGTTGCCGCTTCCGTTGCCGCTGACGGCAGGGCTGGGCGGCGGTCACGATCGCACTGCCTCGTCGAGGACGACGCGCAACGGATGCGGGGCGCTGGCGGCGAGGTCGCCGAGCACGGCGAGCAGCAGACCGTACTGATCAGGCGGCTCGTCGACCAGCAACTGGCCGGCGTCGGTGATCAGCAGGGTGAGCGGACCGGTGTCGAGCCGGTCCCGGAGCACGTCGGAGAGGGCGTCCCAGGTGTTCCCCAGGTACGTCGGCAGGGCCAGCACGGCGGCGAGCGCGGCGAACAGACCGGCCCTGGTCCGCGTCGTCGTTCCGGCCAGCACCACCGCGCCGGGCACCTCGAGGGCACCGTCGCGGCAGACGATCAGCCAATCGGGCACCCGACCCGCGTCCTCGTCGACCATGACGTTCCTCCTGATCCGATCGGTGCGAATTGCGGCGGCGCGACGACGTGGGGCCGACCCGCCGCGGCCGACCGGCCCCTATGCCACTCAGAGCCGGTAGAAGTCGGTGTAGTGGTTGGGCGAGAACCAGGTGACGCCGGTGCTGCGGTTCACCACGATCCGATACGCGTCCCGGGCGGCGCCCTGGGTGCGCGGGTAGACGTCGTACTCGTGGTAGGTGGCGTTGGCGGGCAGTTGACCCTCGTAGTTGTAGAACTGGCCGCCGGCGAAGTTGGACTTCCCGCCGCTCCAGGAGTACCAGCCTCGGCTGGTCGGGAACCCCTTCGCCGACCAGCCCGAGCGGGCGGTGCGGGCGTCCGCGCAGCGGCTCATGGTGCAGGAGCTGTAGACCGCCGCCGAGGCCGGGTCGGTCAATCGAGGCGAGGCCACGGATGGGCCGACCAGTGCGGCGGCGACCATGGCGAGGAGCAGGACGAGGGTGGTGGTACGCCGGCGGATCGCGCCGAGCGTGGCCAGCGGGGACACGAGGGTGGACACAGGCTGCCTCCAGACCATCCAATTCATCGATCCGTGTGATTGTCGGATCGGACCCAGTCTCACCGTTGACGGCCGACGGCAACACCCCTCGGCGCCCCAACTGCTCCACAATGCTCGGTGAACCGCGAATGATCTGTTTCGGCGCACCCGGGCAGGATGTCGTCCGCGGTCGACAGCCACCCGACGCGCACGACCTGGATCGTGTCGACATGCCAACCGCTCGGCGACGGCGTGGCGGCGGACATATCGGTCACCGGTTGTTAGCGTGAAACGCGGATCCGTGACCGTGGAGGGGTGCCATGACGGACGCCCCCGACGGGAGGCCCAGGCCCGCGGACCAGTGGCGACACCGGGGCGTACGCGGGTCGACCATCGCCCGCGACGCCGCTGTGCGTGGCTGGCGGTGGTGGGCTCGTAGCTGGGATCGGCTGGTCGCCGCACTCCAGGACGAGGCACCCGTCGGCTCCGCTGCCGCGCCGTCGCCATCCGGTCCACTCGTCGAACAACGCGACGCACCCCGGCTGATCGCGGTCCCCGCACGCGGGTACGTGTACTCGTTCTACATCCGCGCCACGTTCGCCTGGTCGTCACCGGCGAGCCTGCGGTCCGAGGTGCTGAGCTGGTACGTGCAGTACTTCCAACCGAACGCGATCCAGCGTCTGACCCGGCTGGCTGCCGACGCCGCCCGGGACCTGCCCCCACACCGGGCCGGAGACCTGGAGGTGGCGTTGCAGCGGGTGCTCGACGAGGACCCGCTGTGGCAGTACCAACGGGGCGACATCACGCTCACCTGCCGCCCCTACGCCGCCGTACGACTCGACGAGCGGATCATGCCGGCGCTTCAGCCGCACGTCGACCGCCTCGTCAAGCTGGAATACCAGTTCGACGAGCAGATCCGAAAGGCCCGGTACGCCGAGGAGCTGAGCCGTCGGTGGACGGCCATCCTGGACGATCACACGGACGACGACGACCTGGCCGACGCCCGCGACCACATGCTCACGGCGCACCGAGAAGCCGCGCGGTGGATCGCCGACCTCCTGCACCGCCACGCCAACCCCTCACCAGAGCCGACACCAACGCCGAGGATCCCCCCACAACAGACCCACCCCACCCCCGCCCCGGCCCCACCAGCCCCCGAGTAGCTCCCCCTCTCCCCCCTCTCCCCCATGATCAAGTGATGAAAAGTAGGTGTGAAGGGCCTGTGGGAGCTATTTCTCATCACTTGATCATGGAGCGGGTGCGGTTGGCGAGGATGGCGAGGGTCTCCTGGCGGACCTGGACCGGATCCGTGATGAGGCGGCGGTGGCTGAAGCGGACGACGACGATGCCGACGGTGGCGAGCAGGGCGTCGCGGCGGAGGTCGATCTCGCGTTCGGCCGGGTCCCCGTGGCTGGTCGCGCCGTCCAACTCGATGTTGACCCGTTCCGCCTCGGCGAACATGTCAAGGTAGATCGTCCGGGAACCGACCCGTACCCGCGCCTGCCGGGTGAACCTCGGCATTCCCGGTCCGGTGAAGACGTGGTCGTGGCCCCAGATCTCCAGCGGGCTGCGACACCCGGCGGCGAGCCGGTCCAGCAGACCGCTCAGTGCCCCACGGTCGGGCATTCTCGCCACCTCGGCAAGGGCAGCGGCCAGGCGCGGCGGCGTGGTCATCCGATCGTTGACGGCACGGATGAGCAGACTCGATCGGTCGATCGGCGGCAGCAGCGGCCAACAGTCCACCAGGGTCCGGTCGAGCCGGGTGACCGGTAGTCCTCCCCGTGTCACCACCTGCGGCGGCGTGACCGCGAAATCGGACCGGTGGGCGACGACCAGATGCGGCCGGTCACGCAGGCCCGATCCTCGCGGCAGGTCGAGATACACCGGCTCGCCCGGTGGCTGGCGGCGTAGACCCCACACGTCGAGCGCGGTCAGGCGGCTCAGCGCCCCACGCTCGTCGACGTACGCCAGCGCAGCGCGTCGGGCGACATCCCGCTCGACCCGGGCCAGCATCGGCAGGTCGCCGTTGGGATTGCGGATCAGCGCGGCGTCGCCGTAGACCCCGGGCAACAGTCGGATCAGCAGGTCCGCCCGCCGCGCGGTCTGGATCGTCCACGCCGGGGCCTCCCTAAGCATGTCCCGTCGGGTGACCAGCCCATCGCCGCGGACGAGGAGAGATTGAATCCGCGCATCCACCGCCTCACCCTGGCGTGAAGCGCAGTCCTGCGAGGGCTGCTGTGGACAGCGGAGGCACCTGTGGACAGCCGCTCGGGCCGCGGTCGATTGTGGTAGGCACCCGTCAGGGCCCTTGGCGCCGGCGCACTCAGGTGGTGGGCACCTCCGGCATCGCGGTTGACCGGTCGACCAACGCCTGCCGCAGCGTCGCGGACTGCTCCACCGACCCCCCGCGCACCCCGAGACTGCGCCGGGCCGCCCGGTAGTACCCGTCGCGGGCCTCGTCGACGCGGGTCAGCATCCCCGCCACGTCCGATGGCGGCTCGACGATCCCACGAGCGAGCCGTTCTACCTGCCAGATCGCGTCCCGCCAGTTGGCGGCGGCCGCAACAGTCGGCTCGTCGCCGAGCATCAACAGGTTCTCCCAGACGATGGTGCGCCGGGTGTCCGCCTCAGCCAACCGGACCAGCCCCTCCTCGCGGTCGATGGGGTGGCTCCGCGAACCCGGCCGGTGGTCGGCTGTGAGTCGCAGCGCCACGGCGTGACTCTCCTTGAGGGCGTGCGCGTAGTCGACGTACGCGTCGAGCCGCCGCTCGTCCCAGCGGACGCTCTGGCTGCGACGCCATCGGGCGCGGTCGGCGAGGGAGGTGGCGAGGATTGTGCCCACGGTGCCAACCAGGACACCGAGGAGCGCCGGAAGCTGCGTCAGAAGGTCGCTCACGCGCTCGAGGCTGCCAGCCCCAGGCAACCTTGTCCGCAGCGCGGTCTCTTGTGGACGTGCCGGAGGCACGCTTCCGGTGACGCTGAAATCCGACAGCCAGAGGCTTTTCTGTCAGAGTGACAATAAGCCTATGGTCGATCCATGCCTGACGATCACTGGGTACCGCCGACTGTTCTCATCGCGGTCGACCTCGTCATCCTCACCTTGCGGGAATCCTGCCTACATGTGCTGTTGATCGAGCGCGGGGTTGAGCCCTATCAGGGCGCCTTGGCCCTACCGGGCGGGTTCCTCAGCCACGAGAAGGAGGATCTCGTGACGGCCGCCCATCGGGAGCTTGCCGAGGAGGCTGGGTTGGGGCCGGATCAGCTACACCTCGAACAGCTCGGTATCTACGGTGCCCCGGATCGTGATCCACGAGGGCGAGTAGTTTCCGCGGTCTACCTGGCCATCGCCCCGCGACTACCCGAGCCGATTGCCGGTTCTGACGCGACCCAGGCGTGCTGGATCCCGGTGGCGCAGGCGCTGTCCAGCACCGCGCAACTCGCCTTCGATCACGAGCAGATCCTGACCGACGGTGTCGACCGGGCGCGGGAGAAGTTGGAGCGCTCGGCGCTGGCCACGGCCTTCTGTGGTCCGACCTTCACCATCGCGGAGCTTCGGGACGTCTACGAAGCGGTATGGGGCGTGGCGCTTGACGCGCGGAACTTCTACCGAAAAGTGCAGAGCGTGGATGGCTTCATCGTTCCCGCAGGCCCAAGTCGCAAGACCGAAGGAGGCCGTCCCGCTCGCCTATTTCGCCCTGGTCCTCGTACCGCTCTTCACCCTCCGATGACCCGCCCCCACGGCCCGGCAGACAAGGAGACAGTGTGAACACGAACAGCAGCCCCGTCGTGATCCTCACGGCGCTGAACCTCGAGTACGAAGCGGTCCGAACCCAGTTGACCGACCTCCAAGTGCACCGGCATACGGCTGGCACCCGCTTCGAGGTCGGCCGGATCAAACAGAGTGGTTGCCTGGTCGCGCTGGGACTGGTCGGTAAGGGCAATCACCCCGCAGCGGTGCTCGCGGAGCGGGCGATGGCTGAGTTCTCTCCGGTCGCTGTGCTGTTCGTGGGGGTTGCCGGTGGTCTATGGCCCAATATCTGCCTCGGTGACGTCGTCGTCGCCAGCAAGATCTACGCCTACCACGGTGGCACCAGTGAGGACGACGGTCTGAAAGCCCGGCCAAAAGCATGGGAGATTCCTCACGAGGCCGACCAGATCGCCCACCACGTCGCCAGGTCTGCTGCTTGGCGTCGCGGCCTTCCGGCTGGCGAAGCACCTCGGGTCTTTTTCGGGCCAATCGCCGCGGGAGAGGTCGTGCAGGACTCGGGGATCTCCGAACAGGCCCGCTGGATCCGCCAGCACTACAACGACGCCGTGGCGATCGAGATGGAAGCGGCAGGTGTGGCCCAAGCGGGTCATCTCAACCGCGCTCTGCCCGTGGTGGTCGTACGCGGCATCAGCGACCACGCGGACGGCAGCAAGGCAGCCTCCGACGGACAGAACTGGCAGCCGAAGGCCGCACGCCACGCCGCCGCGTTCGCAACCGCATTCGCGCGAGAACTGATCAGCGAGACGCCGACCAGCCGAGGCGGCGCAGACCGGGACGGGAGTCCATCGATGCCGACGGCCAATCGCAACATCGCCACCGGAAACGCCCGCGTTGGGTTCCAGGCCGGGCAGATCTACGGCAACGTCACCATCGGCGCCGATGCCGATCGGCCGGTCGACCTGGCAGCAAGCATCGCGGATCTACGGAGCCACCTCAAGCAGGCCCACGTCGACGGACAGCTGGACGAAGAGACATATGCCGCTGCCGAATCGGAACTGGACGCGGCAACGGAATGCGTCGCGGCAGGCGCAACCGAGACGAAGAGTGGCCTCATGGTCGCGCTCAAGCGGTTGCGAGGCCTAGTGGCCGATGTGGCTGGGCTGGCTTCACGGCTTGCGACGATCATCGCCGTGGTGCGGGGGATGTCATGACAACGACGGCCTCGAACATCGCCCAAGGAGACGCGCACGTCGACGTACAGGCAGGCGTAGTCCACGGGGATGTGAACTTCTACCGACTGTCGCCAGACCCTAGACGAGTAAGTCCGAAGTTGGTTCAGTGGTCGTAGGCGATCAGGGATCTCGTCACGGGCTGGCCGGTGGTCCGGTTGTGCCAGATCGCGG